>DAIPJL010000283.1:0-1773 GCA_036770305.1 Bacteriovoracaceae bacterium
ATGCAGGTTTGATAACGCTGCCTGCTTTCTTTAACTAGCGAGCGTTTAGAACACTAAACTGTGAAGTTTAAAGGCTCAAATTCAAAATAATCCTCATTCGCATTGTCGTATTTCCTCTTCAGAATAACTGCAGCGTCTGAAATCGCGGAAATTGCCATGAGCGGATTTGTGGTTGTCGTTGCCAAGGCTATTTTGGCTACAAACGACTGATGAGAATTTGAAATTAATCAGTCCCGCCACCTCCACCAAATCTCGTAATTTTCTCCGCGTTTAACAAGACTTTCATTCATGTCAGTGCTCCGGCACCCAGTTATTGTCTCAACAACTTTTCCATTTAGTCGCAAGGCATTTGTCGAAAATTCGACAAGTGCGCCCATCAAGGAGGATGGATATGGCCTACAAAAAGTATGATCCTGCCATTAAAAAGATGGTTGTCGAATCTGGTCGGTTTGATCTTTTTCCAGAGCTTAAAATCCCACGCACAACCGCCCTCTACTGGTTTCAGAAGAGTCGCGAGGTAAATGCTTACGAACTCAAGATTCCTGACCATAAAGATTTTTTTGTTCTTTAAAAGGAGATCTTTCAGCTTAAAGCTGAGCGAGAGATGTTGATCAAAATCTTGGAGAAGGTTTCTGATCTTAAGCCGCTCCAGAGTCTCCTTGGCCTTGAGAAGAAGAAGTTCATCGTTAAGTTGATTGATGACATGCGCGGCATCGTCCCTGTGGTTGATGCGCTTAGGTTAATTAAGATCGCACCGGACAAGTACTATCGTTGGCGAGCTGAGGTCTACGGTCAAATCGACCAGATCAGCTTTCTCGGCAGGAGCTTGCGAGGTCTCGCTTAACCGTTCTACAACAATGCTCGAACCATCTTTTCTAGATCTCCAGCTTTTCGATCACTTACTTTCGTAAAGCCAAACTTGTGAGCTTCTACTTCCTTCCGGTCAAAGTAGAGCCCTCCTGACTTGAGCGGACTTTTTGTCCCCAGTGCCCAGAGGATGGTATCAGCTCCCTCAAGCGGAGTGCGCAGGCGGCCACGCATGAGTCTTGCGAAGGTGGGGATGGAGGTGTCGACGCCGGGAGTTTCGGCCCAGCCGGGGTGCATGGCGATGACGGTCTGGCCGGGGAAATCGCGCTGGAAGAAGGGGAGGAGGGTGACCTGGGCGCGCTTGACGTTGGCGTACTGGCCGACCTTGTCGTAGCCATGATTTTCGGTGATCGCATTGAGGTCGAGGGCCTTGAGGTACATGCCACCGCTGGTGACCCACACGATGCGGGCGCGGGGATTGAGTTTGCCGGCCTTGAGGAGCTTGTGGGCGAGCAAGTAGTGGCCAAAGAGCTGCGAGGCGAACTGCAGCTCGATGCCCTGGGCGTTGGTCTGGAAGGTCTCGGGCATGCCGCCGGCGTTAAGTACGAGGTGGTCGAGGGGTTCGAGCTTTGAGACGAGCTCGTCGAAGCTCTCCCAGGTGGCGAGGTCGAGCGGGTGAAAGCTGATGTTGCTTGAGGCAGCTTCGAACTCTCTGCCTTTCTGCTGATCGCGGCCAGTGACGGTGGCGTGGACGCCCTGTTTCGCGAGCTCGAGCGCTGCAGCCTTGCCGATGCCCGAGGTGCCGCCGGTGATAAGCGCGCGGGTGCCGGGGGTGAAGTGGTAAGTTTCAGTGAAGCTCTTCTGGTGGCGCAGGAAACCGGAGCGATCGAAGCTCCAGAAGATGCTGGCGTCGAGAAGGGCGTTCCACATGGTGATTGTCTCCCTTAGGGACATGGTAGCTTATAG
>DAIPJL010000074.1:0-12462 GCA_036770305.1 Bacteriovoracaceae bacterium
CTCCACGACACACCCGCCTGGCCCTACTGGACCTTCCTCTCGAACTTCTACATCGCCGGTCAGGGAGCGTTCAAGAATGGTCTCGTGGATCTCAGCTGGTCCCTGAGCGTCGAGGAGCAGTTCTACGTGTTCTGGTCTCTCAGCGTGTACTTCCTCTCGCCAGCTCGGCTAAAGACTCTCGCCCTAGCGATCGTCTTCGTGAGTCCGCTCCTCCGGTACCTCCTTGTCGACGCAGGCGTGAACTACATCGCTCTCCACGTCCTTAGCTTCACGCGCATGGACACGCTCATGACCGGCGCGCTGCTCGCCCTCTACGGACGTGAAAGAACTCTTTCGCCGAAAGTCTTCCTCGCGGGCTTCGCCGCCTTCGCGCTCCTCACGCCCCTCATCGTGATCCCGCTCCCGACGAAGTTCGCGATCTGCGTCTACTACACACTCCTCTCCGGGGCCTACGGGTGTCTTGTGGGCCTGGTCGTTAGCGCCTCCCAATCGGGCGAACTCCCCTGGCAGCGACTGACGCGGTTCTTCGAGTGGAAACCCCTTGTGCACGTTGGCCTTTACAGCTACGGCATCTACCTCTTCCACAACCCTCTCCAGAAGGCTCTGCAAGTGCTCTTCGTCCATCGGCCGGGCTTCGAGTGGTTAAGCTCCGTCGGGGGACAGCTCAGTTTCTACCTCCTCACGATCGGCGCCTCGGCCCTCCTCGGTGGCCTCAGCTACCACTTCTACGAGACTAGGTGGCTGCTGCTGAAAGATCGTCTTCGCTAACGCTTTTCTTCATGGTGTTGTCGTAAACGTTTAAGCCCGTCGCGGTCCAAAGCCAGAAGAAGAACGATTCCGGATTATAAGGAATCCCGATCATGCCCCAGTTCCCGACGAGGATCACGAAGACGTGCAGGAAGGCGATCAGGACGAAACGCGACTCTTCCAAGTGGCCCGTCCGGTAAAGAGTTCGGAACTTACGAAACAGAAGCCAGGGCATCGACGCCAGCAGCGCGATGTAGATCACAGCGCCGTAGCCGAACTCCACGATGACACTCAGGTAGAGATTGTCGAAGCCCCAGAAGAGGTCCTGACGGTAAACCGGGTCCGACTTCTTCACGTCTCCCGAGAGGATCAGCGCCGCTGCCGTTGTGCCCGGGCCAAGGCCCAGGGGAAACTGGCCCAGGCGGAGCTGGGCAGCGTTGAACGCGTCCAGGGGACCCAGGCGCCGTGCCTTGAACGAATCGTAGGAGTCGACCGTCTCCCAGCGCTTGAGGCCGGCCTCGAGGTCGAAGATCTCGGAGATCCGATCGATGTTCTTCACGACGTACCCGATCCCCACCGAGCCGAGGAGGACGGACACAAGGAGCGCTCGCAGCATGACCTTCGTGCGGTTCCGCGTGGTGACCATCACCGCAAAGGCAGAAGCCGGCGTGAGCAAAAGGAACTTCACCAGCGCCGAGCGCACCTGGCAGATCAGGATCGTCACTACGATAAGGCCACACACACCCAGGATCATCGAGATGCGCTTCTTGCTGAAGTGATCACTAAAGAAGAGGAACCCCGTCGCGAGGTAGAGGAAGGTCGTGATAGCTCCCGGGACGTGAGTGGTCCCGAAAGGACGGAAGAAGAAGTCGGTGAAAACACCTTGCTTCATCTGCTTCGCGTAGTAGGGTGACAGGGCAAGCATGAAGTCCTGCTTGAACTGGAACTGGTAGAGGCAGAGAGCGATCTCGAGGCCCAGTAGGAAGAGGATGAACACGCTGATCGATCGCAGCCACTGCGGCTCGAAGGCCTGAGGGTTCTTGCGCAGAAGAAGAAAAAGCAGGAAGGGAAAGATGTAAGCCTTCGTCGCAGCGACCGGCAGGAACCAGCTGACCAGCGCCGGGTTAAACATCTCCACCAGGTACCACATGAAGTGCAGGAGCAGCAGGAGCAGCACGGGCCTCGGCAGCACCCCTTTGGTGCTCAGGTCGCGCTGGACGACGAAGTTGCGCACGATCGCCACGCCGACGGTGAGGTCGAAGGCGATGCGGAAAAAGGGATTGTACTCCCAGAGTACGCGGCTCTGTCCCTCGAGAAAACTATAGCCGATGATCAGCGTGAGGGTCTGTTTGAAGTCGAGGGCTAGGACGGCGACGAGCACGAAAACCGCGTACAAGAGGCTCACCCACTTCAGGCCCGGGACGGCCAAGAAGTTGAGCAAGAAAATGAGGCTGATGAGGCCGTAGTTGATTCCCACCACCGCTCGTGAGAAGCGCTCCAAAGGGGACGCGGATGGAAGAGCTGAGCTAAGACCCATGCTTTTAAATCTATCACGAAGCAAAAAATATTGAGGAAATATGAAAGAGGAGGGAGAGAAAGATGGTCGGGGTGACTGGATTCGAACCAGCGACCACCTGCTCCCAAAGCAGATACGCTACCAGACTGCGCTACACCCCGACGTCGAACGAGTATGCTTAGTTGGGACGATTTTGTCCAGCGATGTGCACGAAAAGGATGTTTTTTCGCATCAGGTCATACCGCTTTTTTGGAAGAATTGCAGCGCCTCGCGCACCGCCTTGGCCCGATGGGAGTTTTGATTCTTCCATTCGGGTAGCTCTGCCAGACTTTTGCCATCCTCTTCATTTCGCGTGGGGACAAAAATGGGGTCGTAACCGAAACCATGCTCGCCCTTGAGCACCCTGCCGATCTGGCCATGCACCCGGCCCTCGAAAAAGTAGATCTCGTCTGGGGAAAGGTAGAAGCACAGAACGCAGGTAAAGTGCGCCGCCCGTTCCAGCTGACCTTCGTCGAGCAAGCGCAGAAGCTCTCGGCACTTGTCCGCATAGCTCGGTTTGTCGGGGCAAAACCTCGCGCTGCGAACGCCGAGAAGCTCCGGCAGCGCATCGACGCTGAGGCCGGAGTCGTCGGCCAGCGCCGGGCGCTTAAACGCGTCGTAGTAGCTCCGGGCCTTGATGAGGGCGTTCTCGAGATAGCTCTCGCCGCTTTCTTCCGGCTCGAGCGCTGCGGGCGCCGGGGCAACCTGAATCTTGCCCTGGAAGAGTTCGGCGAACTCCTCGGCTTTGTGCGGGTTCCCCGACGCGAGGATGAGTTCAAGCATGGAGAGCGTTCTTCTGTGCAGCGACGACGTGGGTGATCGCTTTACGCGCGCAACTCAAGAGCGCTGCGAACTGCTCTTCGCTGAACGGATCTCCCTCGGCAGTTCCCTGAACCTCCACGAAGCGCCCCGAGCTCGTCATG
Source organism: Bacteriovoracaceae bacterium (assembly GCA_036770305.1). Lineage (GTDB taxonomy): Bacteria > Bdellovibrionota > Bacteriovoracia > Bacteriovoracales > Bacteriovoracaceae > UBA6144. The sequence continues at coordinate 3,226 of DAIPJL010000074.1, forward strand.
ACAACATTCATGTCGGCTTCGCAGCTGGAATCCTCGCCGTAGTCGAGATCCGCGATCGCGAAGCCATCCTTCGTAAGACCAACACTTATGGCCGCAAGACCATCTTTGAGCGGAGACTTCATAAGGAGCCCCTGTGAGATCAGTTTCTGCACCGCAAGCTCGAGAGCGACGTAGGCGCCGGAGATCGCCGTCGTGCGCGTGCCACCGTCGGCGATCATCACGTCGCAGTCGATCATGAGGGTGCGCTCGCCGAGCTTCGAGAGGTCGACGATCGCACGCAGGGAGCGACCAATCAGGCGCTGGATCTCTTGCGTGCGGCCCGAGGCGCCTTTGCGCTCGCGGTCGCCGCGCGTGTGGGTCGCCGAAGGAAGCATCGCGTACTCGGCGGTGAGCCAGCCCTGGCCTTTCCCTTTCAGGAAAGGCGGCACGCTCTCCTGCACCGAAACGGTGACCTGCACTCGCGTGTTCCCGAACTCCGCCAGCACGCTTCCGTGAGCGTAAGGGTTTACGTTGGGGGTAAAGCGAATGGGCCTAGGGGTATCGCGTTTGATCAAAGACATGTGCTAACCTCGTGCGGATGGTGAAGCAATTGAAACTCGAGAGCTGTGCGTCGACTCAGCTTCTTCTGCGGGAGAACACTGACGGTTATACCCTAGTCTCTACGCGGCTTCAAACTTTTGGCAGAGGCCGCCACGACCGCTCCTGGGAGCACACCGCCGAAGGCCTCGCCTTCTCCTTCCTCGCGCCTCGTCACCCGCAGCAGACCTGGCAGTCGCTCGAGGTGGCAGTTCTCTTGGGAACATTCTTGCATCGCAAACTTGCGCTTCAGGTAAGTTACAAATGGCCCAACGATCTCTATGCGAATGACAAAAAATGCGGTGGGATTCTACTGCAATCGCATGCCGGACAAATGGCGATCGGAATCGGGGTTAACCTGCTACCAAATGCGCATTGGGGCTCCCTGCTTTCTGCGCCAGCCACCCTCCCCTCCGATCACCAACACCTCTGGCCAAGGGAGTTCGCGGAGAGCTACCTCGCGGCCTCACCGCGCGAGACACCCTGGATCAGAGATGAGTGGCTACGCCACTGTGGCCACCTCGGAAAGCGCGTACGCATCACGGAAGGGGAACGGGTCTACGAAGGGGTCTTCGAGGGCCTGGGGGCACACGGCGAAGCGCTCGTCGCCGGAGAGAAGGTTTTCAACGGAACGCTCCGCTGGGACTAGAGGTCGCGCGCGACCTTGTCGCCGAGCTTCCGGAGCTCCTGCTTGATGATATTTTCGGCGAGGTCAGGGATGACCTCCCAGGCCACCTTGTCGACGCCCTGGCGACAGTACTCGGCAACGACTTCGCGCACGATTTCTTTGAGCATCGGACGGAGTTGCTCGAGGTCTAGAGGCCCCGCCGGCGCAAGAGCCGTGTGCTTCGCCGCCGTCGACGCGGAGTACTCGGGGAGCTGATCAGCCTTATCGAGGGGTTCGAAGAGAGACTCGTCGAAGGCGGCGAACTCCGGCTCGAGGGGTTTCGGTTCGGGCTCTCGCACCACCGTCAGCCGCTGGGGAGTGTCCTCGAACGCATCGGCTGCCCACAGGTCGGTCTCCACCTCGTCGCGGATCTGGTCTGCGATTCGCTGCGCGCTCTCGTCGTCGCTCATCCCGGCCAGCGCCTCCATTTCTTCGACGGAAACCGTGGCCTCGGAGCTCAGCTCGTTGAGCGCGACGAGCTTCGACGTCGGCGCCGCAGTGCTCGGCGCCTGGTCCTCGAGCTCGAGGGAGAGGCCCACGTCTGGGTACTCGAGGTCGTCGGCCGATGGCAGCTGTGCCTGCTCGGCTTTCGTCGCAGCGGCTTCGCTCTTTCGCGGAGACGCTTTCTCGACTTCCAAGGGAGCGCTGATCACCGGAGGAAGCTCGGGAGTGCCCGGCCCCTGGCCGATGACCCCGGGAACCATGATCCCCCAGTCACTCAGGTCGTCACTTAGGCTCGAGAGGGGGGCATCGCTGGCCACGGGCTGCGCCTTCTCGACGGTTTCCTGGATGCTCCAGCCAGCGTCGATCTCGAGGCCTACTGCGGAAGACTCCCCGGGAGTCTCCGCGCCCGCGAGGAGGCTCCTCACCTGTGCGATGAACTTCGCGGTGTCGAAGGGCTTCACGACGTACTGATCCGCGCCGCTGCTTTTTAGTGCTGCTTCGTCGACGGTGTCGAAGGTCCCGTACATCACCAGCAGTTTGGCCTGCGGAAGGGAGGCGCGGATCATCTCGCAGAGCTGGTACCCCGTCCGCTGATCCGAGAAGTTAAAGTCTAAAAAGACTGCCTGCGGCTGGTGCTCAGTGATTTTGTCCGCGAGCTCCCCGTGTCGAGAGCACTCGAGAATTTCACACGGTTCATCTTTGAGGATGATTTTGATGACCTTGTGAACGGTCGGACTATCGTCGGCCAGAAGGATCTTAACGCCCATGCTAAACATTATAGGCAATTGAAATTCGGTGCGGAAAGAGAAAACGCTACTAGAACTCCAGAATCATCGCGGTCTGATTCCCCCAATTCCCTCGAGAATTAGACAGTTTTAGTAGAGCATTGAGCCGTTGGTGGTTGTCGCTCGTCGTCCGCGAAATCGCATGCCCGACCTCTTGGGGAGTAACCCAGCCGGCCACGCCATCGGTCACGAACACGAAGGAATCTCCTTCCTGCACGCGAACCTCGCGGATGCTCCAGCTCAGTTCGGGAAAGAACCCGATCGCCCCCAGCGGCGCCCGGAGCGCCGTCGCCGCCGACGGGTCGACGGACTGAAACTGCAAGGTATCTGGGACGAAGAGCGGCTCGACGTGTCCGTTGCGTGCGAGCATCACCTGGCACGCGCCGACGTGCGCGACCACGAGGATGTCGTCGACCTTCACCGCACAGGCGATGCTCGCGCCGGCGCGCTGGTTCAGTCCACGGGCCTGGTTTTCTTTGAAGAGCGACTGGTGCGCGCGCAGGAGCGCGTTGATGAGCGCGTTCCCCTCGAGCAGCCAGCGCGGGCTCCAGTACAAGGGCATAGTCGCGTCCGGGTCGTCCGTGAGCTGAGAGAAGAAGCTCTTGAGTTCCGTCTTGATCGACTGCACGGCGCGCTCCCCGTGCGACGCTCCCCCGAACCCGTCGATGATGAAGAAAAGATTCTGGTCGAGGTCGAAGTCGTAGCCATCCTCGTTGATCTCAAGCTGGGGCCCCTGGTGGGTCACTGCTGCATAAGCTTTCAGGCGCATAAACTACTCCAGATAATTTTTAAGCTTCTCGGTGGCCTTGCGGTAGTACTCGCTGTCGGTCGGCGAGATCTGCTGGACCTCCTGGAATTTTTCCTTGGCGTCGCTGAAGAGCGAAAGGCTCTCGGAGATGATCGCTTCCCGGTAGACGCGCTTGGAGCGACTCAGAAGCTGCTCGCGAATCGCATCCACCTCGTCCAGGCCTTCCTTGTTGATCGGGTCCACCTGAAGGACTTCGAGGTACGCCTCGTAGGCTCCCTTGAGGTCCTGTCCCTCTTTGAGGGAGCGCGCACGGCCCAGGATCGGAGCAACCTCGGAGGCGAGCTGCGAGCGCGCGTCCGTTAGCATTTCGGTTCCTTCTTTGAGCAAGTCCTCGTCCATCTGCTTGATCGTGATGAACTCCTCGAGCTTGAGGATCGCCTTGTACCACTCCCGTCCGAGGTAGAGCTTTTTCCCGGGGGCCAGCGCGTCGACCATGCGCGCGCGCTCGGCCTTCTTGCGGGCTTCGGCTTCTTTCTTGGCGCGCTCCTCCTTCTGCCATTCCTCGATCTCCATCTTCAGCGGCGTCACCTCGAGGTTCTCCGGGTCCTTCTCGAGAATTCGGCTAAAGAGCTGCTCAGCGCGCGGAATGTTCCGCTGCGCGACGGCGTCCTTCGCCTCCTGGATCAGCGCTCGGACCTCCTCCCGGACCTTCGCCCGCGCCTCTTCCATCTTGAGGCGCTCCTGCTCCTCCTTGAGCTTCCGGTTCTGCTCCTGGACGTAGGTGAAGAGGGTCTTCGCGTTACTGTAGTCCGGATCCACCGCGAGGATCTGCTCGAGCTCCGCGAGCGCCTCATCGAGCTTCTTCTCTTTCACGTAGGATTCGGCGATCTTGTACTTCGCCTCGAGCGACCGGATCTCCTCCTCGCTCAGCACGCGCTTCCCTGGTACTGCCGGGGCATCCGGCTTAGCGTCCGCTGCCGGATCGGTGGTCGCACTCTTCTTCTCTTCCTCTTTGGGGGGCGCCGGAGGGTCGTCGGGCATGAGGCTCAAGAGCAGGATCGCGAGGACGGATCCGTAGATGATGACTTTCTTGCGCTTCGCCGGGTCCTTGAGGATCCGCTTTATCAGACTCTTCTCGCCCTCGAGCTCGGCCGCGTTGAAGTCGGCGGAGGTACTCACCTGGTCGAGCGGCACCTCTTCTTCGACTTCTTCGATCCGCTCGACGACCTGGCCGAGTTCGACGGGCATGAGCCGATCCGCCTCCGCCTCGAGAAGGTCCGAGACGAGCTGGACGGTGAAGGTCGTAGAGCCGACGATGAACTCGTCTCCGTTGTTGAGCTCCGCCTTGTTGATCCGCTGGCCGTTCAGGAGTGTCCCGTTCGAGGAGTTCAGGTCTTCGACCGTTAGGCTCACCATGCTTTTCCGAAGGACGGCGTGCACCGACGAAACTTCGGAGTCGTTCAGCACGATCTGGCACTTTTTCGGATCGCGGCCGATGAAAACTTCGTTCTGGTCCAGTGCGAAGCGATCGTAGGGGGCGAACTCCCCGAAGAGGAGGAGCTCGTAGCTCGCGAATTTCTGCAGCACTCGCGTGGAGCCGTCGTCGTCCGAAGACATCGTCTGGAGCGCCTGGCCCGAGTCATCCGCACTGGCGAACTCACCGAACTCTTCGTTGAGCGTCGCTCCGTCTCCAAAGTCCATGGGCTTGTCTTCGCTGTCGTTCATAGGGACTTCCTCTTCCTCGCTCACCGTCTCGTCGGGCATCTCCCCGCCGAGTGGCTCGAGGGGCCCATCGCCTAGGTCAGAAAAATCTTCTACGACTGCGGAAGAAAGTTCACCGTTCTCCGCGTCGGAAGCCTCCGCAAAGTCGGAAGCACCACTGTCCACTTCCGGTTCCGGCGGAGCCGCTGCAGCTTTCGGCGGTGGCATGAAGACCGTCGCCTCCTGTTCCTCCGACAGCGGGAGATCGTCCTCGAAGACAGTGTCTTCCATGATGCCCGGGGCGACGCCGGTTGCCGGGAGCGGAAAGTCGACGTCCGGCGCAGCAGCCACTTGCGCCGAGGCCATCGGCCGCGGAGAAATCCCGGGGAGCTCGTCGATTCTAAGGCTGTAGGGTGGAAAACTTAACACGTCGCCTACGTGGAGCTCCGCGAGGCCCTCGACTCTCTCGCCGTTGAGCGTGAGCGCCGAAGCCGCCGCAAGCTTCTCGACGCACCAGCCGGCCTGTTCCCGGCGCAGCACGAGGTGGTGCCGCGACACGAGCGGATCGTCGATCCGCACGTGGCAGTCCTCCGAGCGCCCGACGAAGGCCTCGAACCCGTGGTCCGCTTCAGACGAAGGCCAGCTGGCCTCACTGATCGGCTTGTTGCTTCTTAAGACAGTTACTTTCACCGGTCTCTAATCCTAGTTTACCTTCGAGCTGCTTGATGTATGTTTCTGCGGCCTTGTAGCGATCGTCGTCGGGGTACTGGTGAAGCAAGCGGACGATCGAGCAGTACGTCACGATCGCGTTCTGGTACCGGAGTGCCTCTTCCTCGCGCTTTCCTTTGATGAACTCGTCGGCGATGACCTTGTCGAGCTCCTCCTTCGCCTTGCGCAGGTAGAAGTCCGCGAGGTTATCGTTCGGGTTGAGGATCAGCGCGAGGTTGAACTCGTTGATCGCGCGGAAGTAGTTTTTTTCTCGGTACTCACGGAGGCCTCGCTTAAAGATGCTGTCCATCTTTTGCTTCAGCGCCTTGTCTTCCATCATCTGCTTCTGCCGGACGAGGTTGAGGTACTCCTCGGTGACGTCCTTCGTCTTCGGCGTGTCGTCGCGTTTCGCGACCTTGCTCACCTTCTCCTCGCCGCTGTCGAAAAGCATGAGGCCCATGCCCACCAGCGCGATGAGGGCTAGGAGCGCGGAGGTTTTCTTTTTCTCCGGCGGTGCCGCGTCGCCCTTCGCCTCACTCCTCCGGTCCGCCTTCGCTTCGCTGGGCTTGACCTCGAGCTTGGTGAACTTGTAGACCGTCTGGCCAATGATGATCTTGTCGCCTTCCTTGAGCTTGACCTGCGAGACCTTGTTCTCGTTGACGATGATCCCGTTCTGGGACCCCAGATCGGTGAGCACCCAGTCTTTTCCGACGCGCGTGATCTCCGCGTGCTCGCGCGACGACTTGATGTCCATCACGCGCACGTCGGCTTTGTCCGAGCGCCCCAAGACGATGCGGTTCCCCTTGAGGATGTAGGCTTCGCCCTTCGTCTGGCCCGTCAAGCACATCAGGCGCCACCAGGTTCCCTCCTCCTGTGGCATTTCGAGATGCTTGAGTGGTACAACGTTCTTCGTCATTTTCAGTCGGCCTTCACAAACGTTATGTAGAACCCCTTGGCGAACTTATCGCGTCCCATCACCGCGACGACGTTCACGGCGATGTCCTTGCCGCCGATCTCGTAGTTCTCGCGCTGGTTCACGCCGCCGTTGTTCGCGGACTGGTCACAGAGATCGATCACCGTTGCCGCGAACCCCTGGTCCCGAGCTGCGTCGAGGAGACTCTGGCCCTGCGAGGAGTTCAGCCGGATGCCGATCAGATCCTCGGCTTCGAGGTTAAGACTTTCGATCGCCTTCTCGGAGTTGAGCACCATCACCGGCCCCTGCGCCCCTTGGAGGAACTCGACGAGCGAGCGCACGTAGGGGCCATCTTCCTCGATCGTCGCCATCTCCCCGACGTCCGTGTTCTGGAGCTCGCGCAGCCTCTGCAGGAGCGAGTTGATGGTGTTGCGGAGTGGTGAGATCTCCCGGAAGAGCGTGTCGGACTCGAGCTCCTTCTTTTTGCCGCGGAGGACCTGCTCCGTCTGAATCCGCAGTTCTTCCAGAGGCCGCGTAGTCATGAAGTAGACCATCGCGAAGAAAATGAGGGCGACCATGCACGAGGTCACGAGGGCTTCGAGGAAGGCCTTCGAGTTGCTCGCCGCCTGGGCGACGAGGGTCTTCGGAGTGAAGCGGATGGCGATGATCCCCGCCACTTCCTCTCGGCCAGTTTTCACGTCGTAGGCCTTGAGAATCCGAGCGATGCCAATCTTGTTCGTACCGATGAGCTTGATGTACTCGTGGTTGTGATTCGCCGTATCGCTGTAGAAGATCTTCGCCTCGACGGAGTGTGGATCCGTGATGTACGTGTTCAGCTTCGACATCGGTCTGACGATTCGGCCATCAAGGTCGAAGAGTTCGTAGGAATCAATGTCTTCGACTATGTCCAGGAAGCTCGTGTCGATCTTGTCGAGCTCCCGCCGAGACAGGAATACCGCGTTCGTGCGCGCGACTTCGGCGGAGTACTGCTTCCCGCGCATCGCGACCTCGAGGACCAGCAGGCGCTTCGCGTCGCGCAGCGGAGGGAAGATCGTCAGACTCACGTTGATCCCGATGAAGGCGAAGAGGAGGATGCCGAACATCGCGCTCCACTCGTACTGCTCGTTGAAGTTGTAGATGATGGGCATGACGTACTTCTTGAAGGCCCAGATGATCTTCCCGCCGAGGCTTTGCGGGGGGACTTCGGAGACGTCCAGGTCGTCGATCGCGTCCTCGTCGGCCGCCTTGACGACTTTCTTCTTCACGATGATCTTCTTCTCTTGGACGTGGACCACCTGGAAGATCACGTTCGGGAGAGCGATCTTATCGCCCTCCTTAAGCGTCAGTTTCTTAACGAGCTTCCCGTTCACGAAGGTACCGTTCGAACTCCCCAGGTCCTCAATGAAAGCCGAGTCGCCGCTCACCGAGATCGACATGTGTTTCTTCGAAACGCCCTCGACCTGGAGCACGAAGTCGTTGTCAGCCGCCCGGCCAAAGGTATTGTCACCCTCGCGCAGTTCGAACTCTTGTCCGCGGAGTTTTCCTCCGACACCGACGATCTTATACATGTCTCACCTCCAGCCAAGTCCCCGGTACCACACTGGCGGGCAGGGCCCCGCCGGGAACCTCGAGGGTCTGAGACGCTCGCAGGTAAAGCGCCGAGAAGCGCCAGGGCTTCATCCTCCGGATCACTCGAACGACCTCGCCCGCCCCGGAGAGGAAGACGACATCGATCTCGAAGCGCATGAAGCACGTGTGCACCGAGTTACACCGGCGGATGAGCAGGCCCTGGTCGTCGCCGAGTGACTCTGCGAACATGAGTCCGATGGTCCGGTCCACGAGCCGGCTCGCGACGCGAACACGGTCGAAGAGGGGCGTTCCGGTTGCTTTGTCCACGATCACCGCGTGCGTCATCTCAGCCTCCTCCGATGAAGCGCAGGAGCATCGGCCCCGCGATCGCGATGAACACGGCTGGCATGATGAAGAGGATCATCGGGAAGAGGATCTTTGTCGCCGCCGTCGCCCCTTTCTTCTCTGCCTCCGACGATCGTTTCTGGCGCATCTCATTCGAGAGCTGCTTCAGGATCGGGCCAATGGAGGCACCGACCGAGTCCGCCGCGATAAGCGTGGCGCAGAAGGAGTTGATGGTCAGCACGTCTACGCGCCAGGCGAGCTGCCGGAGCCCCTCCGCGCGGCTCGAACCGATCTTCGTTTCCTTGATCATCGTCTCGAACTCTTCGACGAGCGGCGAAGGCGGAGCCTTCTCGATGACTTTCTGAATCGCTGCCATGAAGTCGAGGCCCGCTTCAACGGAGAGGGCAAGCATGTCGACGATGAAGGGCATGCTCCGGATCATGTCTTCGCGGCGCCGCTGGATGCGGCCGTTCATCCAGATGTTCGGGTAGAAGAACCCCAGGATCGCCAAGATCGGAATCAGACTCATGCCCCACTTTTCTTCGAGCAGGGTCCGCAGGGCGATGAAGATCAGCGGGAACCCGATGATGAGGAAGAGCTTGAACGCGAAGAAGTCCTCGGGAGTGAGCTCTTTCGACAGTCCCGCGTTCGCGAGTTTCCGGCGGTACTTCGCCTTCAGGTTCTGCCGGCCCTTCATCCCCATGACGATGGGGGTGAAGTAGCGCTTGAAGAAAGGCCGCGAGTACTTCAGGACGAAGTCGGTCGCCTGCTGCTTTCGATC
>DAIPJL010000075.1:0-12457 GCA_036770305.1 Bacteriovoracaceae bacterium
AAGTGTACGTGAACGGTTCGCGCGTCATGAGCGGATGGTCGATCGAAAACCGCCAGTTGAAATTCGACGCCTCAGCGATCCCTGCCGTCGGCAGCGACGTTCGAGTGCGCTACCAGCACCAGTAGGAGAAGCGAATGTTGAAGTTGTTGTTGTTGACCGGGATGATCGCGTGGGCGCAGGGAGTGCGTGCCGGAGAAGAGAGTGTGTACGACTTCCTGTGGCTCGACCCGGACAAAGCGGTGTACGTGCTGCAGAACAAGATCCACAAGAAAGAGAATTCCTTGTACGTGGACGTGGGGTACCTGATGAACCTCACGTCCGCCTTCCAGGACACGCAGGGGTACGCGGTGAAGGCCGGCTGGTACTTCCACGAGGAGTGGGCCATCGAGGCGATGTACCTGGGCTACGACAACCGGGACAACGACAACTTCAAGAACGTCCAGCTCATCAACGCCTCGGTGCCCTTCGTGCGCCGGCACGTCAGCACCGCGGGCCTGGGGGTCGTCTGGTCGCCCTTCTACGGGAAGATCAACACCTTCAACAGCATCGTCTACTTCGACTGGTCCTTCGGCCTGGGCCTCGCCCAGGTGACGACGGAGAGTAACCTCAAGTCGGTGCGCTCCGCCACCGCGGCGAACACCTACGACACCGAGAACAACACGGGCCTGGTCACCAAGAGCGCCGTGAAGTTCCACATCAACCAGAACTGGCACGTGGGCGTTGAGTGGATCGGCACGCGCTACATGGCGCCGGGCCCGAAGAATCCGAAACAAGACAAGATGCGCACCAACAACGATCTGATCTTCCAGATCGGTTGGTCTTACTAGGGGAGGATGGCATGAAAAAGATCCTCTTCCTTAGTCTTGCGTTGAGTTCCACCTTAAGCTGGGGTGAAGAGCTCAAGTGGAAGGCGCGGCCTGAGGCCGCGCTCCTCGACGAGCGCGGCTTCACCTTCACGGCGCTCGACGCCCAAATCCGACTGCTGGCGAAGCAGAAAGAGTTCGAATCCGCCGACCTCGAACTCCTCGAAGAGCTCGTGCTCAAGGCGAGCGTCGAGGCGCTGGAGGAGTACGACCGCAAGCTCCTCGAGCGCTTCCCCGTGGCGAGCGTGCAGTTCCTCCTCGGGCGCGAAGCCTTCAAGGAGAACCGGGCCTCCGTCGCCCGCGGGTACCTCGTGAACGTGCCGCGCTGGCACCGCTACTACCCGGAGGCACGGCTCCTGCTGGCGCAGCTCGCCGACAAGAGCAGCGCGGCCGAGGCCTTCGAGGATCAGTGCGTGGACGCCGCCAAGAAGCGCGCCGGCGAGGTGAACTCGCCGCTGCTCAAGCGCTACTACACCGTGCTCGGCGAGGACTGCCAGGTGATCCGTGCCCGCAAGCTCTACAAGGCCGGCGACTACGCCAAGGCCCTCGAAGCCTACGGCCAGATCGACAAGCGGGCCTACAAGTGGCCCTACCTGCTCCTCGAGCGCGCGTGGGCGCACTACAACCTCAAGGACTACAACCGGTCCCTCGGCATGCTGGTGACCTACAAGGCTCCGCTCATGAGTTCGTACTTCCTGCCGGAGGCCGAGGTGCTCACGGCGCTGGGCTACTTCCGCATGTGCCTCTACGACGACGCGCTGGTGGTGGTGGACCAGTTCTACACCAACTACAAGCCGCGCACGGAGGCCCTCGAGGCACTCTTGAAGAGCCAGCTCAACTCGCAGACCTACTTCTACGAGCTGATGAAAATGGGGCCGAAGGAGCGCGCCAAGCTCCACCCCTTCATCGCCCAGCTGGCGGTGCAGATCGGCCAGCGGCCGCGCTTCGCCCTGGACTACGCGAATGTGGCTAAAGTTCAGGCCGAGAGTGACCGATTAGCTCGGGAGTTCCACGGCTTAGCTTCGCGCCACGGCGCCCGAGGATGGATGAAGGATAGTCTTCAGCAGCTCACGGCCATGCGAGATAACCTCACTGGCCGCATCAACTACCACGCCAAGAAGGACATGCTGTCTTTCGTTTCCGACGTTTACATGCTCTCGGAGGAGCTCTTCAAGGTGAAGCTCGAGATCATCGCTCGGAAAAAGGACCTGGTGTACGGGCAGAAGAAGCTGATCTCCGACCGCGGCCGCGGCAGCTTCGACGAGGTCAAGCGCTCGCGCTTCGAGGCCTTCTGGAAGTTCCACGGCGCTTTCTGGGCCGACGAGCTCGGGGACTTTTCTTTTGGCCTTGCGAGTAACTGCAGCACGGTGAAGCGGGAGGTGCCAGTTGAGTAAATTCGTTGCCCTGTTGTTTTTGCTACAATCTTTCGCCTTCGCCGAAGAAAAGGTCATCTACCAGTACAAAAAGTACGAGAAGTTCGACCTGGGAGATCTGGAGGTGAAAGGCCAACTGATCGCCCCGGGGGACCTGTCGGTGCGAGAAAGAGAGCGGCGTCGCTTCGAGCTCGACCTCTTCAACCGAACGGACTTCGACCACAACACGAAACACGACGTGCAAACACTGCGCTAGCGAGCGCAACTTGAGGGAGCCCTGCCTATGGAAAACACCACCACCACCCAAGCCGCCACCGACGCCCTGAGTTCGGCCGTCGCCCAACCGGAGCTCAGCATCCTTCAGTGGATGGCCAAGTTCATGAGCGACGGGGGCGTGTTCATGTGGGTCATCCTCGGGATCTGGGCCATCGGCTGCGCCGTGGCCCTTGAGCGCTGGCGCCGGTTCAAGACCTACGACGTCGACGGGGCGAGCCTCATGCAGACGATCCGCAAGTTCGTCGTCGGCAACGAGATCTCCGCCGCCATCCAGGCCTGCGCCGAGTCTTCCTCGCTGCTGGCGCTGGTGATGAAGAACGGTCTCAAGCGAGCGAACCAGACGAAAGACCAGGTCCAGGACGCCCTCGAGGCCACCATCCTCGAGGTGGTGCCGAAGATCGAGCGCCGGCTCTCGACGATCGCCCTGATGGCCAACGTCTCGACGCTCTTCGGACTCTTGGGAACCATTCAAGGTCTGATCGCCTCCTTCGCGGCCGTGGCCAACGCCGAAGCCGCGCAGAAAGCGAAGCTCCTCGCCATGGGTATCGCCACCGCGATGAACACCACCGCTCTCGGTCTGATCTCGGCCATCACGCTGATGATGATCCACGCCTGGATCGCGGGCCGCGGCGAGAAGATGATCAAGGAGATCGAAGAGAACTCGGTGAAGCTCATGGACCTCCTGGGCACGAAGAAGGCCTACCGCCAGGACCAGGACGCCGCCTAAGCCGCGGTCCGATGAAAGCAGCTGGCACGAGGTACGTATGCGCACACGCCACGAGTTAAAAAAACCGGAGAAGCCGAACCTCATCCCGATCATGGATGCGGTGTTCATCTTCATCTTCTTCCTCCTCATGAGCGCGCAGTTCGTGGACGTCTTCGAGATCGGCTCGAGCGTTCCGATGGTGCGCGAAGTGGTGGAGAAAGAGATGAAGAAGGACCCCCTGAACCTGATCATCGAGATCGACAAGGACGAGGTGGTCGTGAAGAAGGGCAAGGGTGAGGCGAAGGTGCAGAGCTTCCGCGACAGCGAGTGGGACAAGTTCCGCGCCCTTCTCGGGGAGCTCAAGAAGAAGCACCCCGAGGAGAAGGTGGCCCAGCTGCGCCCGAAAGGGAAGGTGCCCTTCCACCGCCTGGTCAAGGTCATCGACCACACGAAAGAGAACCCGCTGACGCAGACGAAGCTCTTCGAAGAGATCGTCTTCGACGGAAAGGGGGCGATGTGAAGAAAACCTTCAAGCGCCGCAAGATCGCCGCCATGGCGGAGGTGGACATCACCTCGCTTCTGGACATCCTCGTGATCCTGCTGGTGTTCCTCCTCATGAACTACAACGCCTCGGACCTGACGCTCGATCTAGTGAACAACCTCGAGATGGCCGAGTCCGAGTCCCAGCGCATCACGCACTACGCGCCGGTGGTGCAGCTCAACAGCGAGGACGTCATCTTCCTCGACCAGAAGGAAGTCGCGCGGCTGCCGGCCGGCGAGAAGCAAGCGCTCACGGCCCTCGAGACGGAGCTCAAGCGGATCCACGCCGATCTCCCGGAGAAGGAGCGCACGGCCAAAGAGGGCGCGCTCATCAACCTCGTCTTCGACAAAGAAACGGACTACGCCAAGATCGAGAAGATCATGTCGACCTCGGCGACCGTCGGCTTCACCCAGTTCAAGTTCATCGTTAAGGGGAATTTCTAATGCTGCCATACTCACGCACCTTCCTCCTGACGCTGCTGATGACCTCTCCGGCCCTCGCCCAGCAAATGCCGGCGCGCTGGCACGAACTCATGAAGCTCGTCTCCACCGAGACGGAGATGCTGGAGAAGGCCCGCAAGCAGGGCGACGAGGTCCACTACCGGCTGCTGGAGCTCTACTCCGAGCGCCTGAAGCTCGTCATGGAGAAGGAGAACCGTGCCTTCCTCGAGTCGAAGGATCCCAAGAAACACAGCAACAAGGACAGCTACTTCCAGGAGTCCCTGCGCCGCTACCAGGAGACCCGCGCCTTCGGCGAGAAGCTCCTCGCCCAGTACCCGGACTCGCGCCGCCGCGGCGCCATGTACTACACCCTGGCGCTCAACTCGCGCGACTACGGGCGCGACAACCGCACGGAGAAGTACCTGCTCGACGCGCTCAAGCTCATCCAAGAGGGCTCGGACCTGCGCCACCACGCGGAGACGTCGCTGGCCGACTTCTACTACAACGAAAAGCGCTACGCCGAGGCCATCCGACTCTACGAGAAGATCTCGAAGAACGAGGAGGATGACTGGAAGCCGAAGCACCTGTTGAACCTCGGCTGGTGCTACATGAAGACCAACCGCTTCGACGATGCGATCGGCTCCCTGAAAGAGGCCTACCGCCTCTCGAAGACCACGAAGTACGTCGACATCAGCGAGCAGACGCTCACGCACCTCGCGCCCTTCTTCGTCTTCGCGGGCCGCATCGACGATGGCCGCGAGTTCTACGTGAAGAACGAAAAAGACCCCTTGCCCTACCTCCTGTCGCTGGCCCGCCGGGCCGCCGACAAGGGCCACGGCAAGGAGACCGAGACGATCCTGCGCGAGTCGCAGGACCTCATCCGCTCGCGAGGCCTGGAGAAGCACCAGGAGGAGCTCGTGCTCTACGAGCTCGATTTCTTCCGTACCTACAAGCGCTACGACGACCACCTCAAGGCCGCGCAGAAGCTCCTCGACCTCCACAAGCTCGACCGCTCGCGGCCCGAGCTCAAGCTCGTCTCGAACAAGGACGACGGCGTCGAGAAGGTCCGCTCGGTGGCCGGCTACCTGCAGCTGCAGACGGCCAAGGACGTCACCAAGGGCGGCAGCGAGTTCGCCGCGCGCGACCTGGGCCGGACGGTGGCCTACTTCAACATCCTGCGCGAGCTCGACGCCGAGAAGAAGGACGAGTACGCCTACTTCATCGGCGAGACCTACTACGCTGTGAACAAGTACCCCGACGCCGCCAGGGCCTACCGCCTGGGCCTCGACGACTCCCGCGGCATGAAGAAGCCCGAGGAGAAGCTCCAGCGCAAGATCCTCAACTCGCTGCTCGCCCTCACCGGCGAAGAGGTCCTCGAGAAGCGTGCGCAGCAGGAGCTGCTGGCCTACACCTACGAGAACCACGTCGACATCTTCCCGAAAGACGACATGAGCCACAAGATCTACCCGAAGCTCTTCCAGCTCCACCGCGGCGAGAAGCGCGACACCCAGGCGGTGAGCGCCCTCGAGCGCTACCACAAGAGCTATCCGCAGGACCTCGGCGTCCAGCAGGACCTCATGAAGGCGCTGGTGGACGACTTCATCAAGGCCCGCGAGGTGCTCAAGATCACCCACTGGATCGGCGAGTTCAAGAAGGGCTTCCTGAAGTTCGACGCGAAGACCATCGAGCAGACGGAAGTGATCCTCGGGCAGATCCTCTTCGTCACCGCCCAGGACCAGGTCGCCAAGGGCCAGAAGCGCGAGGCGCTGAAGACCTTCGAAGACGTCTACAAGACCACCATCTACCCGACGAAGGTGCGCGCCTCCGCGTCGGTGCAGGCGGCCGACCTGCTGCTCGACATGGGGCGCCCCACGGACGCGATCCCATGGGTCGAGAAGTCTCTCGCGATCCTCGAGAAGAAAGAGCTCGACGAGCAGACCAGGCCCCTCACCAGCATGCTCGAACGCATGGCCTACATGCGCGAGTTCCGCGGCGCCGTCCGGATGGCCGACCAGCTCCTCGAGAAAACCTGCGCCAAGAAGGGGAGCGAGCAGGACCGGCTGTGGGAACTCTCGGTCGCTTTCCACCTGGTGCTCGCCGACGACGTGATCGCCAAGGCGAGCGTCGCCAAGCACGCCAAGTGCGCTTCGAGCAGTGAGGTGGTCGCGAAGGTCGCCGCCCAGGTGCTGTGGTACTACTGGGACCAGAACGATCCGGCGCGGTTGGTGGGCTTCTGGGAGAGTTCGAAGAAGCACCTCGAGCGCGACGAGTACGTCGCCTATCTGCTGGACCTCTACTGGGACCAGAACGAGAAGGGCCAGCGCGAGCTGCGCCAGGAGTTCGCGAAAAACAAGGACCATCCGAAGCTCTCCGCGCTCATGAACGACTTCAAGGCGCAGGAGGAGTTCCTCAAGCGCCGCGAGGCGATCCTCGCGCTCCCGCTGGTGGATCCCCAGGAGGTTAGCTTCGACCCCGAGGCCTTCAACCCGAAGCTCGAGAAGTTCCTGCTCGAGATCAAGAAGGTTGGCGAGGAAGTGAAGCCGCTCCTGACCAGCGAGCACGGCAAGATCCGCGAGCAGACCAACCAGCAGCTCATGGCCTTCTATGGCCGCGTGGCGGATCGGCTGCAGACGCTGAACCCCAAGCACGAAGACAAAGAGTTCGTTGACTCGTTCACCGGCGAGATGCACAAAATGGCGAAGGTCTTCCAGACGAAAGTGGTGGACTTCAAGAAGGCCCAGCGGCGGCCCTCGGGCGACGCGGAGTACCTCTCGCCGCTCCAGAGCGCCATCTCGGCCGGAGTCATGGATCAGTACAAGGACGGTCGTAAATGAAAACACTCCTCACCGCCGGTCTCCTTTTCCTCGGCGCCTGTGCCTCGAAGCCGCACCAGAAGCTCATCGTCGACACCGACTCGGGCCTCTTCCAGGGGGAGAGCCTCCTGCGCGTCGCCGGGGATGTGCCAGACGCGAGTGGCCTCAAGAGCTGCTACCAGGGTGACCTGAGTGGCTTCACCGAGCGCGCCCGCCTCGAGTTCAGCAAGAGCGCCAAGAACACGCAGTACTGGACCTGGGTCGGCAACTGCCTGTCGTGGCACAACGAGCTGCGCGAGGCGCGTTTTTTCTTCGGCCTCGCCCTCGACCTCGCGAAGACGAAAGAGGAGCAGGCGCTGGTGAAGAACAACCTCGCCGTGCTCCACCTGCGCCAGGGCCGCGTCTCCAAGGCCTACGACCTGCTCGTCGAGGCGCGCGCGCTCGCTCCGCAGTTCGTGACCCCGGCCTTCAACCTCGCCCAGCTCTACGTGGGCCAGAACCTCAACCAAGAGGCGCTGAAGATTCTGCTCCAGCCGCCCTTCGAGAAGTCCCAGAACGCGGAGGTCTTGCACCTCAAGGGCCTCGCCTACTTGCAGGCCTCGCAGCTGAAAGAGGCCGGCGCGTTCCTGGCGCAGATCCCGGCGCGCTACCACGGGCGCGAAGACGTCGCGCTGACGCTCGCCAAGTGGCACCTGCACGAAGGAAGGCCGCGCGAAGCGCAGGGCCTGCTGAAGAACTACAGCAGCACCGGTCTCAGTGTGCCGAAGACGATCGCCGAACGCCTCGACCGCGAGGTCGACCGGCAGATTGCGGCGCTGGAGGGTAAGTAATGGCAGTAAGGCCACACAGGACGTTCTTCCGTCTGGGCGCGATGGACGCCCGGATCGAAGAGGCCCCGGTCCTGAATCGCACGAAGCTCCTCGTCGGTTCGGACCCGCGCTGTGACGTCGTTCTCGCTCACCGTGGCATCTCTCCGCAGCACTGCTACCTCGTCGTCGGCGAGGAGAGCGTGCGCGTCCTCGACCTCGCGAGCACCAACGGAATCTTCGTCAACGGCAAGCGCGTGCGCGAAGCCGAACTCTTCCCGGGAGACACGCTCACCGTCGCCGACCTGGCCTTCAACGTGGAGGCCTTCGAATCGGCAGAGCTCTTCCACGACGCCGAAGCCGAAGTGGCGTCTCTCGTCGCGGCGACGGCGCAGGCCGCGGCTGTTTTCGTCCCCGAGCGCGCGGGCCTGACCCTCGTCGACCAGGAGTACTGCGATCTGAAGCTCCAGGAGTCGCAGCAGGACGTGATCGTCAAGCCGCCCTACTTCCTCTACGGGAACTACGACGCCGAGGACCTCGACTCCACGGTCGCGCCGCTCGACCTCGTGGAGGACCGCGCCGGCAACCGCCTCGAGATCGTCACCTACTCGTCGGGCCAGGTGCTCGACGTGCAGTTCGTGGACCTCACCGAAACGGACGTGGTGCTTTCGCCGGTGCTCGCGAAGGGCAAGATCTGGTTCCCGGGCATCACCAGTGAGGTGACCCTCGTGAAGCACGAGAAGGGCCGCTGGCACGTGCAGCGGCCGGAGGGGTTCGCGCTGGAAGGCGAGGCGACGCTGTCGCGCTCCCATCTGTTTTTCACTCTCGGGGTCCACCAGATCTCGCTGCGTCTCGTGGAGCAGAGCTTCCGTGTTAAACCCCTGCCATTCTTGTGGCGCGACCGCCAGTTCTACAAGGATGCGCTGCGGGTAACGGCGTCGGTCTTTCTTCCCTTCCTCCTGCTGCTCTTCATTTCGCTCCCGGAGAAAGAGCCCGAGCAGGTCAAGCAGCTGACCATCATCTACAAAGCGGTCCAGAAAACGGACGGCGAAGCGAAGATGGAGCTCTCGGCCACAGAAGTGACGTCGAAGACCGAAAACACCGGCCAGAAATCCACCGAGCAGCCGAAGACGCAGACGCAGATGGCGGCGGCCTCTGCCCCGGCGGCAGCGGCGCAGCCACAGTCCGAGCCCGCGGCGGCGGCACCGGCCAAGCCGAAGGCCTACAAGTTCAGCTCCAGCGTGAGCCTCGACTCGGTGGTGGCCGACGCAGCTCCGGCGGACGCCGCCGGCGCTGGCCGTGCTCCGGCCGCCACCGCAAAAGGCATGGGTGCTTCCAGCTCTGCGCTCTCGGGCACCGGAACTGGCCAGGCGATGGGCGTCGGCAAGCTCGGCTCCGATGCCTCGGGGGCTTCGAGCGCCTCCGCCGGCGCGAAGGGCCTGGTCGCCAAGAAGGGCTTCGACCACTCGTATCTTGAGCCGAAGACTGTGGTACTCGGATCGATGGACCCCGAGCTGCTGCGGAAAATCTTGCAGGAGTACCTGCCGCAGTTTCGCCACTGCTACCAGCAGGAGCTCATCACCTCGGCCAAGGACATCAAGGGCGTCATCGACCTCGACTTCCAGATCTCACCCGATGGCCGAGTGTCGCGCGCCGACATCAAGGCGAAGGACGCTCGCTTCTCGCGCAAAGGCACCGACTGCATGGCGAGCGTGCTGCGGATCATCGAGTTCCCCAAGCCGAAGGGCGGCGGCGTCGTAGACGTCCGTCAGCCGCTCAACTTCTTCGCGGAAACCGAGAAGATCTAGTGGCCTTAAGTGAGAGGAACTCCGAGGGTGCCCCGATCGCTGGGCACCCCGATCCTTAGGCCCGTCTTTTTTTTCTCCTGATTTCCACTGGCTAGCGAAAATAATGCCACACCAAAGTGCGAAGTCTCGTAAAATAGCTAAAACCCTCATACTGGAGAGGAAAATGAAAGTCCTTCGCCGTCCCCTAAGTTATCTCCTCACGTGTTCGCTGGTGACACCGGCGTTCATCCCCGTCGCTCAGGCGGAGTTCGTGACTGGCCCGGGCCCGAGCAACGCCGTGGTGGTGGGCTCCGGGAGCGCTGCCAAGTCGGACTTCGTCATCGGCCCAAGCCTCTCGCCCTCGAGCGCCTATGGTAGCTCGTACAACGGCATCAGTGGCAGCGCGAACCTCTCCGACATCCTCGACGAAGGGATGACCCTCGACACCAACGCCAAGCTCACGGCGCACCTCTACAACCTCACCGAGAAATTCGAGAAGGCCTGCAAGCCCGCCCACGAGCAGCACCCGAGCTCGCTGATGTCCCTCAAGGACGCGGCCAAGGTCTACCTCTACGCGGAGAAAGCGCGCCAGGAGATTCTGCAGGCGCGGCTCAACCGCCTCAACGAGCTCGCGGTGAAGATCACCCAGAGCGAAGACCCGGCGCAGACGGCGCAGATGCTGGCCTTCGAGTTCCAGATCCAGTCGCTGAACTCGACGATCGACTCCATCGCCGGCTCGACGCTCTTCAACCTCGACGGCAAGGGGGGCCGCGCGTCGAAAGTCGCGCGCATCCCGGCGCGCGAGGACCTCATCGTCGCCGTGCTCGAGTCGCTGAAGGACAACGAGCAGGCCGACGAGAAGATGGTCAACGCCTACCTCCAGTGCGACAACGGTTTCAAGCTCTCCCGCGTCGAGGCGCAGAAGGCCTGCGAGCGCAAGAAGATGGTCCCCTGCGAGGAGGACGAGGAGTGCACCGAGAAAGAGGTGAGCGATCCGGTTCCGGGTAGCTGCGAGATGGCGAACCAGTACATCCCACTCATGCTCAAGGGACCGATGAGCGACCTCGTCAAGCTCTACGGCATCAAAGAGATCCCGTCGAAGGAAGTGAACCAGCGCTACATCCGCATCACGAAGTTCATGGACTTCACCATCCAGAACTTCCCGCGCTCGGACGACCCGAAGTACAACTGGAGCACGCCGCTCGAGTCGTGCCTCGAGAAGCCGCTGGCGGTGGCCATCAAGACCAACGGGACGATGTGCGCGGCGGAGCACAAGAACCTCGACAAGTCCGAGTGGGAGGACATTGGCCACTCCGACGATAACCTCATGATGCTGGGCCAGTACACGCTCGGCGTGAAGCTCAACACCGTCGAGTACGAGTACGCCAAACGGCGCTACGACGAGCTCCAGGGGGACTCGAAGAACCCCGTCGAAGGCTACGCGAAGCTGGCCGACTGGATCATCTTCGAGAGCGAACGCGGGAAGGCTTACCTCACCGACGGCACCTACGATAAGGTCGCGGATCGCAAGCTCCACGAAGACCTTTCGCGCGAGTACAAGATTCCGCTGCAGTCCTGTGACCCGAGCATCTGCCAGGGCTACAAAGGGCCTCAGCTCGGTATCCAGTCGCCGGCGATGGCCGACGTGAACGCCCTCTCGGCCGACACCAAGTCCTACCTCGGGGCCCTGGGCCTTTCGGGCCTGAACCTCGCCGCGGGCCTAAACTTCTTCGATGACACCTGGAACGCCTCCGACCTGATCATCGGCCAGTCGAATATCAGAACGGCCTACTTCAACAGCATCCAGGAGACCCTCCACGAGCTCATCAAAGACGACCGGGCGAAGCTTGGCGAGCTGCTGAAGAAGCGCGCCGCTCTCATCGAAGCCTTCGAGAAGTTCAAGAAGCTCTACAGCGAAAAGAAAGAAGACGCGAAGCTCGCCGGCGGATCGACTCCGGGCCAGCCCGCACAGGCGCCCTCAACTCCTACGCCGTCGCGGCCGGAGGGTGGGAACGGCATCGGCTTCGGTCCGGGCTCTGCCGCTCCTGGCTCACTCACGCTCGATGGCATGCGCGCAGACCTGAGCGAGCTTGGCCAGAACGCCATCGACCTCGCTCAGGCGTCGAGCAACCGCCTCTCCACCTCTGGGTCGACGTCCTTCGGTGCCAGCTCGCCGCTTGCCATTGACCACTCGGTCTACGTCCCGAGCTCGGGCGCTCTCGGTGCCACGCGCTTCGACTCCGCTCGCGACGCCAAGATCCGCAGCCTCGCCTCGCAGATCAAAGAGGTCAACGAGCGCAAGGCTTCGAAGATCAAACAGTCGCCGCTCGCCCGCGGCGTGAAGCTTGCCCGTGCATCTGGCAGCGCTTCGGCGGCGCCGCGGCTCTTCGTCTCCGCTCCCGACGCGGCTCGTGGCCTCATGGCCCGCTCGGGCTTCATCGAGACCAACGGCGAAAAGCTCGGCGTGCCGGAAGTGGCTGCGGCAGGAGCCGCGGCGAAGTCGGGCACGAAGACAGTCGGCTCTTCACGCGCCAACGCACCGGTCGGGTCGATGGGCGCGTACTACTCGCCAACCAGTTCCGGAGGTTCGGCTGCGGCCCGGGGCGCCAGCGCCTACGGCACGCAGCCCCTTTCCAAGGACGCCGTTGACGCGGCGGACGCCCTGCGAGGCTCGCGTTTCAGCTTCGAGCGAGCAGAAATCCAGCGCAACCCCTCTCAGTACCAGGGCCGGGAGGACGATTCGCTCTTCGACAAGCTGTCGAAGGCCTACATGCGCAACCTTGGCCGTATCGACTAGGAACTGCCCCCCTTGTGTGGGGTTAGGACTCTCACAAGAAGGCCCCGGATCGGGG
>DAIPJL010000076.1:0-12394 GCA_036770305.1 Bacteriovoracaceae bacterium
CCCCTGAACGGCGTTGAGGAGGACCTCGTCGGCGCGTTTGAAGGTTTCTACGAGCGAGAGGCTCTCGCCGGCGAGCTGGAGCAGGCGTTGGTTTGGAATGCAGATCAACGAATCGACGCACTCTTCGAGCGCCTGGATGCCGGAGTCTGCCTGGCGCGTGCGCTTCTTTCCTTCGAAGAAGAAGGGCTTGGTGACGACCCCGACCGTGAGGATGCCCAGTTCACGGCAGAGCTTCGCGATGACCGGGGCTGCGCCGGTGCCGGTGCCGCCGCCCATCCCGGCGGTGACGAAGACCATGTCCGCACCCGAAAGAGCTTCCGAGAGCTGGTCGTAGTCCTCGATGGCGGCCTTGCGTCCGACGTCTGGGTTCGCGCCGGCGCCGAGGCCCTTCGTGACTTCGACTCCGAGCTGGATCTTCCGCGGTGCCAGCGACGCCTGTAGCGCTTGCGAGTCCGTGTTCGCGACGATGTACTCGACGCCGCTCAGGCCATGGCGAATCATCGTGTTCACGGCGTTGCAGCCACCGCCGCCCACGCCGATAACTTTAATCTTGGCTCCTGTCTTGAGAGCAGAGTCGGCGACGTCGAAGAGCATGTGAACCTCCAGCTAAAACAAATCTTTGAAAACGTTTTTAAATGATGAACCAATCCGTGCCACAAAGTCACTAGACTCGCGCTCCTGAGCGGAGCGCGCAGAGGTTTCTTGCAGGGGCTGGTCCGCGGCGTCGAGCAGGAGCCCGAGGACGGTGGCGAACTTCGGATCTTGCATGACGTTGCCGATGCCGCCGATGGGTCGCGGGTAACCGATCTTGCACGGCTTCTCGAGGAGGTACTCGGCGAGCTCCGAGAAGCCCGCGACGAGGGCACCGCCCCCGGTGACGACGTAGCCGCCGGTCACGAGTGACGTGAGGTGTTTTTCGGCGATGATGTCTCGCACCACCGTGATGAGTTCTTCGGCGCGGGCCCCGAGCACTTCCGCGACCGCGCGCAGCGGGACTTCTTTCGGCCGCGTCCCCGTGAGGCCCTGGACGCTCACGTGCGAGTTCGCATCGATCGCCTCCGAAAGTACGTTCCCGTGCTGCACCTTGATCCGCTCCGCCTCGGTGTGCGGAATCTTCAGCGCGACCGCGAGGTCGTTGGTGAAATGGTTCCCACCGATCGGGATGATCTGCGAGTGTACGAGAGCCCCGTCCTTCCAGATCGCCAGATCCGTAGTCCCCCCGCCGATGTCGATGATCGCGACTCCGAGTTCTTTCTCCTCCGGTGTGAGCACCGAACGCGAAGACGCGAGCGGCTGCAGCACGACCTGCGAAGCGTTCACGCCTGCGTGCTCGACGCACTTGATGAGGTTCTGCACCAAGGGCGACTTACCGGTGACGATGTGGACGTAGACCTCGAGGCGCGAGCCGAACATGCCCACCGGATCTTTGATGCCGGAGGTGTTGTCGACTTTGAACTCCTGCGGGATCACGTGGAGGACTTCGCGGTCCGACGGGATGAGCACGGCCTTCGCCGCCTCGATCACGCGGTCGACGTCGGCCTGTGTGATCTCTTTCCCCTTCACCGGCACGACGCCGGAGCTATTGAAGCAGTAAATGTGGTTTCCGGCGATGCCGATCGTCGCCTCAGAGAGCACGTCAACGCCGGCCATGAGCTTAGCTTCGTCGATGGACGCGCGGATCGCCTGAACGGTCTTTTCGATGTTCACCACCGAGCCCTTCTTTAGGCCCTGGCTACTCTGCGAACCGACACCGATGATGTGGAGACCACCGGCGTCACTCGAGGCGATCACCGTGCAGACTTTCGTGGTTCCAATGTCGATGGCAACGCGTACGTTCGTGGTCTTCATGAGAGTCCCTTCTCAGCCGCTCCGGGGGAGCTGAACGGTACCAAAATCATTTTGGTGACCGGGGCGCTAACGCTTCACCCCCTATAATCGTATGCCCCGCGTTCAAAACTTGACAACGACTTTTTTGGCGTTCGTGAGGTTGATGGTCACGGGGTACTTCTGGGACTTCTCCGTGTAAGAAATGATTTTTTCAAGCTTTTCGAGCTTCGTCTCCCAGAGCTCGCGTCCCATGAAGACGCTCGTCGTCCGCGGGCCATGGGAGAGGATTACGCTCAACTCTTTGTTATCGTTGATGATCATTTCTGAGATCTTTCCACGCAGCTGCGGCGTGATCTTCGCCGCGAACCGAGTAAAAGTTTCATGAGTCTCACCCTCTAGGTCCTGGACCGCGATTGCCAGACTAGGAAGGTCGGCCTCGAGCTTCTTCTCCGCTTTGAGGATCATTTCGTAGGCCGGGTCGAAGAGCTTCCCGCCCTTAACCATGATCGCCGAGTAGTGCTCTTTCCCGTTTTCGCGGTAGATCTGAACGCGGACCAAAGGCTCGGGGCAGTCGAAGTCCACGCGCACCGTAGAGGTGAGAGGGTTGTAGGCCAGGCTGTAGTGCGAGAGGAAGTACTTCTCGTCCCACTTCTCGGCGATGATTTTTTCCTTCACCGTCCGCAGCGAACGCTCGCGCTCGAACTCCTTCATCAGCAGGATGGCGAGCTCACCGGAGCTCTTCGACGGACACTCCCCGAAACTGGTGCGGTAGCGGATGCTGTTTTCCCGGAAGACGCTCACGCTCGCGAAGCAAGTGGTCGTGAGGAGCGTGCACAGGAGTGACAAAAAGAATTTCATGGAACTAGGCTACACCGCTTTGACTTCCAATTCAAACTCCACGCCCCAGTAAAGTCGCACCTGCGTGTTCAGCCGACGAGCGAGTTCCCGGAAATCCTCCGCGTCCGCGGCGCCGATGTTCTCCATGAAGTTTGCGTGGCGGTGGCTGACCCGGAGTGCCCCTACGGCTGCCCCCTTAAGGCCCGTGAGGGCGATCAGCCGGCCAGCCTGACGTGTCTTGGATGCGTTCTTAAAAACACAGCCGCAGTTCCGCGAACTCAAAGGCTGGCTCGCCTTTCGGTACTCGAGGTAGGCGCGGATCTTCGCACCGATCTCCGGCGAGGTTCCGCGGTGAGTGAGGGTGGCGCCGACGATGACTTCTCCGGAGCCAAGGAAGTTGCACTTGCGGTAGGAGAAACTCCCCGGGCCAATCGCTTCGGTGCGGACGACGCCCTTGCTGGTCATGAGAGTAACCGTCGTGACGAGGTCGCCGATCTCCCCAAGGGCCGTACCGGCGTTCATCGCGATGGCGCCGCCGAGGCTCGCCGGAATTCCCGTGAACACCTCCCAGCCGACGAGGCCTAGGCGCAGCGCCGCCGAGGTGAGCTGGTTAAGTCCCACGCTCGCCGAGAGCGCGTAGGTGTCTCGCAGTTCCCCGAGTGTCGCCGTGTCCTGCGGGAGATCGAGCTGGAGGAGCACGTCGCGCTCCTGCGGCGCCAGCACCTGATTGGCCCCCCATCCGAGCATCCGCCAGCTGATCCGGTGTGCTTTTAGGAGCGGAAGAAGGCGAGCGAGCGCCGCGAGCGACCGCACGACGAAGAGGTCACCGCGGGACCGAAGGCGGAAGGTCGAATAGGAGGTCAGCTCCGTGTCCCAGCGGAGCTCGAGGTCCGGGATCTGCGCGGCGGCGTCTTTCCAGGACACGCTAGAGCTCCTTGGCGATGGACTTGATCTTCTTGCTGATCGCGCCCGCGCCGAGCGTGAGGAAAACCATTTCGCGAGACGCGCGCTGGCGCAGGAGCTCGGCCATGTCATCGAGGGAAGCGAGGTAGTTCGCACGGACCCCGCGGCCGACCATGTCGGCGACGAGGGCGCGCGAGTCGACGCCTTCGATCGGCGCCTCGCTGGCGGCGTAGATCGGTGCGACGAAAACCTCTGAGGCGTCGTGGAAGCTCTCAACGAAATCGGTCCAGAGCTGCTGCGTGCGACTGTACCGGTGCGGCTCGAAGACCACGCAGATCTCTTTCCGGTAGACATCCTTCAGCGTCCGGAGGGTCGCGCGGATCTCCGTCGGATGGTGGCCATAGTCGTCGATGACCTCGAAGGCCCCGCGCTTGAGGACGCTCTCGAGCCGCCGGCCCACTCCCGAGAACTTCGCCAGGCCCGCGCGGATGTCGGCGAAGCTGATGCCGGCTTCGTGTGAGATCGCGATGGCCGCGAGGGCGTTCATGACGTTGTGCTGCCCCGACACCGCGAGGCTGACGGTCCCCTGTGCGACGCCCTTGTGGAGGAGCTCGAAGCTCGTCGCACCGGGAGCGAAGGAGATGTTGCTCGCCGAGTAGTCTAGCGACTGACCCTCGAGGCGCAGGCCCTCGAGGCCGAAGAGCACGTACTGGCGCTTGACCTCAGGAAGGATCATCCGCGTCCCCGCGTCCTGGGCGTTGAGTGCGACTTTGCCGTAGAATGGGATCCGGTTGACGAACTCGACGAAGGCCCGGCGGATGTTTTCCTCCGTCTTGTGGTAGTCGAGGTGGTCGTTGTCGACGTTCGTCACCACCGCCATGATCGGATTGAGGAACAGGAACGAGCCGTCGCTCTCGTCGGCCTCCGCGATGAGGACGTCGCCGTCCCCTTTCTTCGCGTGCCCACCGAGGTTGCTCACGACACCGCCGATGATGTGCGTGGGGTCTCGCTTCGCGAGGTGGAAGATGGTCGCAACCATGCTCGTCGTCGTTGTCTTCCCGTGAGATCCGGCGATCGCAATTCCGTATTTGAGTCGCATGAGCTCGGCGAGCATCTCCGCACGACGGACGATGGGAATGCGCCGCTGTCTCGCGAGGGCGATCTCCGGGTTCGTTGGGTCGATGGCGGTCGAGTACACCACAAGGTCGGCGTCGGCGAGGTTCTCCGCTCGGTGGCCGATGCACACGCGCGCGCCCTTCGCCGCGAGCGCCTCCGTCGTCGGGTTCTGCGCAAGGTCCGAGCCGGAGATCGGGTAGCCCAGGGACAGGAGGACCTCCGCGATGCCACTCATCCCGATGCCGCCGATGCCGACGAAGTGAATGTGTACTTTCTTAGATAAGCCGAGCATGTGAAAGCATCTCCCGCAAAGCCTGCTGCGTTGACTCTACGGCGGCTGGGCCCGATTGTGAAGCGCTCAAGCCACCGCTCGACGCACGCTCGAGGAAGGCCCGCAGCCCAGCACGGAGCTGCGCTTCAGTCACCTCGGCCGGAACCACCTCGACGGTGAAGCCTGCTTCCGCCTGGAGCTGTTTCGCGTTCCACCACTGGTGATTGTCCGTCGCTCCCGGAAAGGGCACAAGGAAGGCAGGCTTTCCGACGATCCGAAGCTCCGAGACCGTGCTCGCTCCGGCGCGGGCGACGATCACGTCCGCCCATTCGTACTGCCGCTGGATGTGATCGAGGTACTTGTGCTTTTCGTAGCGGACACCCGGAGCAAGCCCCGTGACGGGGGCGACGTCGTCGCCGCTCTGGTGCACGATGTGGAGGGGCGCCCCGATCCCCTCGGCAGCGAGGCGCTCGGCCTGCGCGTTGAGCTGCCGCGCACCGAGTGAACCGCCGAAGATGAGCACGCGCAGCTCCGCCGCACGCGCCCGTGGCTGCGGCCGAATGATCGTCGCCCGCGTCGGGTTCCCCACCACGCGAACTTTGCGCCGAAGTCCCTCGGGGAGCCGGCGCGTCTCTTTGAAATGAACGAAGACCAGATGTGCGACATACGCTAGCAACCGGTTCGTCAGTCCCATGACTGCGTTCTGCTCGAAGATGTACACCCGCGCGCCGAGTAAGCGCGCAGCCAAGAGCACGGGGCCACAGACGTAGCCGCCGGCGCCCGCGGCGATCGCCGGCCTTTCGCCCCAGAAGACTCGCAGGAGCTGAACGAAGACGAGGAGGTTCTTCAGGGCCGCTTTCAACAGAGTCAGCGGATTCTTCGTTCGCAGTGGCCACGACTCCAGGTGCGTCACAGCTCTTCCGGCGTAGAGCTTGTGATCGAGGGGCCTCATGCCGGAGAAGTAGCGCACGCGGAAGCCCTGTGCTTCGAAAGCTTCTCCCAGTGCGAGCGCGGCGTTGATGTGTCCACCGGTGCCGCCGGCAGCGATGACGACGAGGGCCTTCATGCCCGTGCGAGCTTCATGCGCTGCTGGTCCCGCGGCTGCGGCGTCGCTTGGTTCCAGCGCACGGCTGCGAAGACCAGCCCCAGCGCCGCGAGGTTCGCGACCATGCTCGACCCCCCGTAGCTAATGAACGGGAGGTTCAGTCCCTTCGTCGGTAGGAGCCCGAGCACGACGCCCATGTTGAGGAAAGCCTGGAAACCGACGCAGAACACGATGGCACTCACCAGCAGACCCGCCAGCCGCGACTTGAGACCGAGAGCGAGCCGGAACCCGAGGAACACGAATCCGAGGAAAAGCACGATGCCCGCGAGCACCCCGGCGAGGCCGAGCTCTTCGCCGACGACGCTGAAGATGAAGTCGTTGTACGCCTCCGGTAGATAGAAGAGCTTCTCGTTGGAGTTGCCCAGACCCTGGCCAGTGACGCCGCCGTTCGCGAACGCGAGGAAACTCTGGATGATCTGGAAGCCGGCGTTGCGCGGGTCCTTCCAAGGATCAAGGAACACCAGAATGCGCTTCACCCGGTAGGGGGCCGCGAAGAGCAGGATCACCGCCCCGACGAAGCCACTCGTCGCCGCCGTCCAGAACCACTTCCGCGGGAAGTGGCTCAGAAAGGCGATGAAGGTGATGATCATCGCCGAGATCGCGAAGGTCCCGAAGTCCGGCTGCACGAGGAACACCAGCAGCGGCAGACCGATGCCGATGAAGTTCACCAGCCGCTGCCGCGAATCGTAGCCCTGGAAGTTCTCGAAGTACTTGATGGCGGCGAAGATCAGCGAGTACTTCACGAACTCGCCGGGCTGGAGGTTCATGACGCCGATGTTCAGCCAGCGCTGCGACCCTTTGATGACAACCCCGAGGCCGGGGACCTGAGTCAGCGCGAGCAACGCCACACAGAGCGCGTTCACCTGGTAGGCGTACTTGTACCAGAAGTTAATCTTCGTGCGCGCGAGCACGGCTGCCGCCGCCGCGCCGATGGCGATGAACACGAGCTGCTTCACGAGGAAGTGGGTCGGAGTCCCGAACTGCTCACGGGCGTACATGTAGCTGGAAGAAAACACCATCACGACGCCGAAGAAGATGATCGCGATGGTGTTGAGTAAGAAGAGGGTACTTGTCTTTTCTAGTCCGGCATCTTGCGCCATGGAAGCATCCTTGTTTCCGATGCTTCCATGTTACCGTCAGCCGGTGCGCCTTACAATTGGAAGATAAGCTTTTTGTAGTAGTTGCCTTTCTCTTCGAAGTCGCGGAACACGTCCGTGCCGTCGTTCCCCGGACAAAGCAGGATCGTGTCTCCGGTGCGACTCTTCTGGTACGCGAGCAGGACCGACTCGTCGAAAGAGCCGACGAGGAAAGTCTGCGTCGCCTCTCCGAGGACACGGTTCATGCTCTCTTTGCACTCGCCGACGAGCACGAGGATGCGCGCCTTCTCATTCATGACGTTGAAGTACTTGTCGTAGGGGAAGCCCTCGATCTCCTTGCCGCCGGCGATGAGGATGACGGGCTCCTTGAAGGATTCGAGCGAAGCCTTGAGCTCGTCCATGGTTTCGCTCTTCGAGTCGTTGTAGAACTTCACGCCGTTCTTCTCAACGACGAACTCGAGGCGGTGCGGGATCCCCGGGAAATTCTCGATGCAGTACTGGATCGCCGAGTCCGAGCACTTGAGCGCCTTACAGGCTGTGATCGCGGCGAGGATGTTCTCGCGGCTATTCTGCCCTACGATGCGCATGTTCGTGACCTTGAACTCCGAGTGGAAGTGGATGTTCGAGTGGATGCGCTTGTCGTGGAAGTGCGTGCCCTGGATCTCGTTGATCACGCCCATGGTGACGAAGCTCTTTCGCGAATACCAGAAGGTCTGCGCCTGACAGTTTCGCAGGATGCTGTTGCCGGCGAGCTTGTCGAAGTTCACCACGAGGTACTGCTCGTGGTCGAGGTCCTTGGCCACGCGGAGGGCGGTGTCGAGGTACTCGCCCGGGCCCTTGAAGCGACCGGGGATGGTCTTCTCTTCGAGGTTCGGATAGATGGCGAGGATCGGCTTGAAGTTGGTCACGGTCTGGAGCTGCAGCGGAGACACCTCCACGACGACGTAGTCGACCTCGTCGCGGTTCGGCATCATCAGGTAGTTGATGAAGGGCTCCTCGCTCGTGCCGCCGACGAAGACGTTCTTCTTGTCGACGCGCAGGGTGAAGGCCACCATGTGCGCGATGGTCGTGCGACCGTAGCTCCCGCAGACGGCGATGACGGGCTTCTTGCAGTTCGCGTAGGCGAAGGCGAAGTCGCTGTAGACTTCCTTGCCCTGCTCGCGCGCGACCTTGAGCTGTGGAAGGTTTGGATCAACCGAGGAGGAATAGACGATCACGTCGGCTTCGGTGAAGTCCTCGACGCGGTGTTCGCCGAGAGTCATGCCGGGGTTCGGATTGATCTTCTTGAGGCGCTTGACCTGCTTGTTGAGGTCGAAGATCGGCTTGATGTCCGTGACCTTGATCTCGCTCCCGAGCTGGTTGAACAGGTTGATCAGCGCGAAGCCTGTTTTCCCGAGGCCAACGATGAGAACCTTCTTTCCCTTGTACTGTTCCATGGCTGAAAACTCCTTAGCGTAACTTCACAGAGGCCAGGGCGAGGATCGCTAGCACGAGGCTAATGATCCAGAAGCGCACGATGACCTTCGTCTCAGGCCACCCCGAGAGTTCGAAGTGGTGGTGAATGGGGGCCATCCTAAAGATGCGCTTTTTGCGCGTCTTGTAGGAGACGACTTGGATGATGACCGAGAGAGCTTCGACGACGAAGATTCCCCCGATGAAGACGAAGAGGATTTCGTTCTTCGTCAGCACCGCGATGGTACCCAGCACGCCGCCGAGGGAAAGGGAGCCGACGTCCCCCATGAAGATTTCCGCCGGGTACGAGTTGTACCACAGGAATCCGGCGCTCGCCCCCACGAGCGCGGCGACCAGCACGAGGTTTTCTCCGACGTCTGGGACGTAGGGAATCAGCAGGTACTGGGCGAGCTCGGAGTGGCCTGCGACGTAGCTCAGAAAACCCAGCGTCGCCGCGGAGATGATCACGGGCCCGATCGCGAGGCCGTCGAGGCCATCGGTGAGGTTCACGGCGTTACTGGTGCCAACGATGACGAGCGCACCGAATGGTACGTACCACCAGCCGAGGTCCAGCACCGCCCCTTTGACGAAGGGTACGTAGAAGCGCGTGTCGGTGACGTTCCAGCGGACCATCGCGTAGGTGACGAGGCCCGCGGTGGCGAACTGCCAGACGAGCTTCTGGCGCGCAGACACGCCCTTCGAGTTTTTCAGCAGAACCTTCAGGTAATCATCGAGGCCACCCAGGAAAAAGTAGCTGAGCATCACGAAGAGGGTCAGGACGAAGGGAGTACTCTGGAAGTTCCCGCTCACCAGCGACGCCGCCAGCGTCGACCCGATGATGAACACACCGCCGAAGGTGGGAGTGCCTTTCTTTTTTTTGTGGGACTCGGGGCCATCGTCTCGGATGCTCTGGCCGAACTGCTTCAGCTTCATGAGCGCGATGAAGCGCTTGCCCCAGAGAATGGAAATGGTGATTCCGAAAAGGAAGGCGATGAACGAGCGCACAGTGATGTAGCGGAATAAATTGAGAACGTGCTGGTTCTGACTTAGCGGGTAAAGCCAGTGGTAGAGCATGGGCTTGCCTTGGAAGAGGGTAACCCTAAGTTATAGCGAGAAGAGACTCTAATTGTAAAGAACGGCTTCCCTTGATGAAGACGTGTGTGGCGCCACGGGTCATTTTAATGAATTCCGGCGCAAGTTCCGACGCCGCAGAATAGCAATTTCCTGCACCCAGGCCCTTCACATATGACTGCGCGAAGCGACCCACGAAGACGTACCTCGCTCGAGGCCAGCGCCGCAGAAATTCTCCGACCTCCGCGTGGTACTCCGACGCCCGCTCTCCCAGCTCATTCATGTCACCGAGGACAAGAAGCGCGTCCGCTTCACCTACGCTAAGCTGCGCGAGTTTCTCAAAGAATCCCTCCACCGCGACCTTCATGGATGAGGGATTCGCGTTGTACGCGTCGAGGTAGACATCGCGGTCCGAGAAGCGCTTCCACTCTGACCGGTTGGGCGTCGGCCTAAAGGTCCCGGCGGCGCGCGTGAACTCGTCTCGCAGCCGCGGGAAGAGCACACTCGCGATGCCCCAGGCGGTGGCGAGGTTGCCGAAGTTGTGGGCTCCCGTGAGTGCTTCATTGCTTAGCACCACCTCTCCCTCGGCACTGATGACGCGCACAGAACTCGCCGCGATCTCGAAACGAAGGTCTGCTGCGCGCTCGCGAGAAAAAGTGAGCACCGGAACCTGCGGCGCGAGGGTCGCGAGGAACTTGTCATCGAGGTTCTTGAAAAAGGGCCCGCGCGTCAGCGCCGAAGCCAGGAAGCCTTCTTCGTGGAAAACGGCCTCTTCGGTGCCGAAGAACTCGAGGTGCGTCGCTCCGATGTTCGTGACGAGGCCAGCCTCGGGCCTTGCAATATCACAGAGCACCTTGATCTCTCCGGGGTGATTACTTCCGAGCTCCAGGACACAGATCTTGGTATCCGGTGCGATCCGCAAAAGAGTGAGCGGTACCCCGAGGTGGTTGTTATGATTTTTCTCTGTCGCGACGACCCCCCCGGGCATCGCCGCGTCGAGGAGATGAAAAAGCATTTCCTTGTGCGTGGTCTTGCCGTTCGATCCGGAAATTGCAAAGACCAAACCACCGGACTCTTGGCGCCACTGAGTAACGTGCCGGACTGCCAGCTCCTGCGTGAAGCGCACCATGTCGCGCACACCGAAAAACGTCGTCTGCGGAAACGCCTGTGCCAGCAGACGCACCCTCTCCTCATCTTCGTGCGTCACCTGGTAGGCCACCGCCGGGCAGCCCTTCGCGAGCACTTCTGCTAGCTTGTCCAGCGGGTTAAAGCGCGCTCCGGGAAACGCGAGGAAAAGCGCGGGGCCGACGTAGGCCCGCGTGTCACTGCAGACAGGGAAGCGCCCCACGGGTGCGGTTCCGAGGGAATGCAGCACGCTTTCGCACAGAGGAATGTTCTTGACGTCGATCATGGCATTTCTTCCTGGCTATGGATGTAGCGATCAACTTCCTCTACGTCACTGTAGGGGATTTTCTTGGTCCCGATCACGATGCCGTCCTCATGGCCCTTGCCGGCGAGGACGAGCACTTGGTCCACGGCGAGTGACGCGAGCGCCTCGCGCACGGCTTGCGGCCGATCGACGCACACGCGGTGCTTCGCGGGGTGCACGAAGCCGGCGGCGATGTCCTCGATGATCCGACGCGGATCCTCCGATCGCGGGTTATCACTCGTGACGATGACCTGCTTGGAAAACTTTTCGGCGATCGCCCCCATGCGAGGTCTTTTCGTCCGGTCGCGATCGCCGCCGCAGCCGAAGAGCGTGATCACGTCTCGGCCCGGGAAGGCGTCGACGACGGCCGCGAGCAGGTTCTCGAGCGCGTCCGGCGTGTGCGCGAAGTCGACGATCGCCACGCGCTTCGCCCAGGCACGAGTGTAGAAACGCCCCGGAGGCGGGACGAGCTGGCCAAGAGGAAGGCGCACACCCTCGATCCCCAGTGCGGAAACGAGAGAGAGCGCACAGCTGAGATTCTCTCGGTTAAAGCTCGACCGGAAGAACACCGGAAGCTGGTCTCGTAGCTCCCCCGCAAGCCGAGCCGCAGGAGTCGCGCGTGGATCGTCGCTTAGCCGTTCGAGGAGCTCCTCCTGCGAAGCCGGGACGAAGAGCTTTGCGCCCGGCCGGAGGTAATCGAGAATCTTTCTCTTCGCCGCGAAATAGTTCGCCATCGTACCGTGGTAGTCGAGGTGATCCTGAGTGATGTTGGTCCAGGCCGCAGCCGCAAACGCGAGTCCGGCGACGCGTCCCTGGTCGAGGGCGTGAGAGCTGACCTCCATGGCGCAGAAGTCAGCGTCTTGCCCGTAGCGGTGAAGCAATCGGCGCAGCTGGAGCTGGCCCGGTGTAGTGAGGCCAAACTCCTCGACTGTCTTGCCCCGTCGTCGGACCCCCAGAGTGCCGATGGAGAAGCCCTGCTTGCCCGCCGCCTCACCCAGCTGCAGCACGAGGTCCGCGGTGGTGGTCTTTCCGTTCGTGCCCGTCACCGCAAGAAGCTGAAGCCGCCGAGGGATCGGGTAAAAGTGATCGCAAAGAATTCCGAGCGCCTCGGCCCACTTCCCCGGCATGACGACGGCGGCCGGAACCCCAAGGTCAACTCCCGGATCACTCGACAAGAGCACGAGCGCAGGCCTCCTCGTCAAGAGCCGCGCGCGCAGCTTGTCGAGCGCCTCGGGGCCAGGGTTCAGCTGATACGCCACGAGCTCCCCACTAGCCGCCGCCTCGAG
>DAIPJL010000077.1:0-12335 GCA_036770305.1 Bacteriovoracaceae bacterium
CCCTGGCCATCGCCACTCAGCTCCCGGGACCTTCGGTCATGGCGGCGGAGGCGGGGGAGTTTTGTGCGTCGGCACTGAAGCAGGCGCGGCTGTCGCGCCTGGCGGCGGCCAACGACGGACTCCTGCCGCGCTCGGAGCGCGAGGGGTCTCGCTACTTCCGCGGCTGCCGCTACGACGTCGGGTGGATGCGCGCGACGCGGGAGCTTCTCTGTGGATCTGGGCCGACTGAGAAAGCTGCGCTGGAGCTTCCGCGCGCCATCATGTTTTTCTTCGACGGAGCCGCGCAGTTCAACGCGGCCCGGGGCTTCGCGCTCGGTGCCGTGAACCTCGACGGCAGTGAGGGCAAGGACATCGTCGGCGGCGGCGACGGCATCGAGGCCCTCGAGCGCTTCAGCGCCGACGAGGCGCACGCCTTCGCGCGCGAGCGCAGTGGCATCCAGCTCCACTACCACCCGAGCTCGGGCTTCGTGCAGCGGGAGAACTACCTCTCGGCCGTCGCCTGCGTTCGCGAAATGCAGGACTACCTCGAAGCCCTGCGAGCGCAGCGGCTCCTGACCCACGAACCGCGCTGGGTCTTCTCCGGCTATAGCAACGGCGGCTACCTCGCCCTCGAGCTGCAGCGCGAGCTTGGCCCGCGCCTCGGTGCGGTTGACCTCGTACTCACCGTCGACCCGATCCGGCAGGTGAACGGGTACATCCAGGGCAGCTTTTCACCCACCATCGGCGAACGAGCAGCGAGCACGCGGCGCTTGGTGAACGTCTACCAGAACGAGGACTACGGGAGCCTACCGCCGCTGCGCTTTCGCTCGCGGCCAGTGGTCGGCGCCGACGAGAACCGCCACCTGCGCACCGAGCTTGAGCCCGAGGTCTTCCCGCGCCAGGGCCACAAGGCCCACGTGCTCATTATGAAGTCGGCGCTGGTGGAGGAGATCTTCCACCGCGAGCTGGCGGCGCTTTTCCCCTAAATTCTGCTCGTCGAGACTTGGCACCGAAGCTGCTTCTCAAGAGGGAAAGGTGACTAAGTTCTTGAAATCCAAGACGTGATTTCAGGTGCTTAGACCCTCAGGGGAGTACCAGTTATGACGAAGTTTTGGACAGTATTGGGGAATCGCCTAGTAGCTAGACAGCTAGCGCTCGTGCTCTGTGCGCTCCCCCTCACGCTGGCGCAAGAGCCTCGTGCGCAAGCCTCGGGCCGCCCCCAGCGTGCGCCGGCCAACTACATTCCTAACGACGACGTGATCGTCGTACCGGTGGACGCGGAGCTGAGCCTCTACGAGAAGTACGTGCTTAACGATAAGCGTTTCTTGAACGAAAACTCGAACGTCCAGCGCCAGATCCGCATCTGGCAAGAAAACGAAATCATGGCCCAGCAGTACGGGATGGACACGCAGTCCCAGGGCTCTCTCTACTACGTACCAGGGAGCGAAGAGAAGTTCCGCCTCGTCGAGCGAAGCTATTTCCGCTACCTTCGCAAGCAAGGCGAGGACCCGCTCCGTCGCGACGGCCAGGAGATGCTGCGCGAGTGGACGGCGAGTGACGAGATCGACTCGATCGATGAAATGGAAGCCGCCTTCCGGGCCACCAACCGGCGCTCGGCTTCGGGCAAGGCCCTGCCGAAGAACCTCCAGGAGCAGGAGATCGCCAAGTCGCAGAAGTTCCGCTTCCATTTTCAGCCACGGATCGAGCAGGGGATGATCATCCTCCGCCTCTCCGGGCCGATCGACGCGCGTGCCTGGGTAGGTGTGAACGGGCGCGCCGAGTTCAACGTGCAGAAGAATTTCGAGGAAACTGGCACGCGAGTGCAGACCAACTACTTCGTGCAAGACGGGCGTTACCTCGCCTCTGTGGACCAAGAGCTCGGAGTTCCGGGCCTCAAGCTTCGGCTCTTAAATACGAAGCAGCGGGTGAACAATCCGCAGAATGAGCAGGCGCCAGATCTGGTCGATGACACACGTCTCCAATTGATCTACAACCGCTCGTTTTAAGTCCGCCGCAAAAAACGCGCATTGCGTTGCTCTGGCCTGAGTGAAGGTGCCTGGTTTACCATCATGCAACTTCATCCACGCAGGAGTTTTCATGAGTCTCTTCGAGAGTCCATTTTTTCAAGATGCCTACGCTCAACTGGAATCGGCCGGTGCCATCATGCACATGGACCCCAACGTCCTCGAGCGCCTGAAGTATCCCAAGCGCGCGCTGCAGGTTTCGGTTCCGGTGCGTCTCGACGACGGCACCGTGAAGGTCTTCGAAGGCTACCGCGTGCAACACAACATGACCCTCGGCCCGGGCAAGGGCGGTATTCGCTTTCACCCGCACGTTTCTCTCTCGGAGACAGCGGCGCTCGCGATGCTCATGACCTTCAAGAACTCTCTGGTGGGTCTCCCTCTCGGCGGCGCCAAGGGCGGCATTAAGGTTGATCCGAACGACATGTCGCGCGCGGAGCTCCAGGCGATGACTCGCCGGTACACCACCGAGATCGCCATGATCATCGGCCCGGACAAAGACATTCCAGCTCCGGACATCGGCACCGACGGCCAGACCATGGCGTGGTTGATGGACACCTACTCGCAGCTGAAGGGCTACGCCATCCCGGGTGTCGTCACCGGCAAGCCCATCGCCGTCGGCGGCTCGCTCGGCCGTGCGGAGTCCACTGGTAAGGGCCTCGCCTACTGCGTGAACTTCGCCTACGAGCACCTCGGCAAGAAGATCGACCGCAACACGACGGTGGCGATCCACGGCTTCGGCAAGGTCGGCGTGCCGGCCGCGCAGGATCTCCACGCCCAGGGGGCGAAGATCGTCGCGGTGTCGGACTACACCGGCGGCGTCTACGACAAGAATGGCCTCGACATCCCGAAGCTCGTCGAGTTCGTGAAACAGAACCGCGTGCTCAAGGGCTACCCGCATGCGGATGCCATCACCAACGACGAGCTCCTCGCGCTCGAGGTCGACGTGCTCGCGCCGGCCGCCATCGACGGCGTGATCACCAAGGAGAACATGCACACCGTGAAGGCGCGCATGATCGCCGAGGGCGCCAACGGCCCGCTCACCATCGAAGCCGTCGAGTACCTCACGGAGAAGGGCGTCTTCATCATCCCGGACATTCTCTGTAACGCCGGCGGCGTGGTGGTGTCCTACTTCGAGTGGGTGCAGGGGCTGCAGTCCTTCTTCTGGGACCTCGACACCATCAACCGTAAGTTGCACGACATCCTCAAGCAGGCCTTCGACCGCGTCATGCACACCCAGACCAAGCACAAGTGCAACATGAAGCAAGCGGCCTTCATCGCTTCCCTTGAGCGCCTGCAGGGTGCGATGCGTCTTCGCGGCATGTGGCCGGGCTGATCTATTTTTTAGATCGCTCGACTCTCATACTTGCATTTTTCAAGAGTCTTCATCTGACATAGATTGTCGGTTAGATGAAGACTTTATCATTTACCCTCGTAGTTCTCTTTCTCCTTCCGGCGGCCTTCGCGGCATCCTTCGATCGCATCGATCGGCTCTCGAACGAGCGCCTGATGCGAGCCGCAGAACTCCACCAGGATCTTGGCTATCTCTATGATAACTGCGGAACGCACGGTTACCTGCAAATCGCCGCGCGTCGCGTGAACGAAAAGTGGGAAAACACCGTTCGTCAGGCGG
The DNA here is from genome assembly GCA_036770305.1 of Bacteriovoracaceae bacterium. GTDB lineage: Bacteria > Bdellovibrionota > Bacteriovoracia > Bacteriovoracales > Bacteriovoracaceae > UBA6144. Next base: position 3,634 of record DAIPJL010000077.1, read on the forward strand.
TCTATTACACCAACACCGGCGTGAATGCTCCGGTCAGCGGCGTGAAGGCCTTCGAAGTTGATATCAAGACGGAAGAAGGGATGAGACTCTTCCTCCAGAGTGCGTTCTCTGCGCAAGCCGTCGATGCCCGGCTCCCGGCGCACGCTGAGGAGCAGATCCGTGCGTTCCGCACGGGCCTGCGCCGCTTGCGCGGCACCTACCGTTACTTCGTCGGTGGTCACCAGAACAGTCTCGGTCCGACTCACTACGCGGTGATCGTCGACCTCAACATGGCCGAAGTCCTGGTCCTCCAGCCTTTCCGTTGTAAGTAATTTTCTCTCCACCCTCTCCGATTTCTTCACCCACTCCTCGGAGTGGGTTTTTTGTTTCCAGCGCTTAGTGGGCTCGCGCCCTGGCACGCGGGCCGCAGGAGAGTCTTCCTCTGGAGGAATTCTATGGAAACACAAATTCAGACCTTCGCCTTTAGCACTCGCACTCCGCAACCGGTCACGCTCTTCGGCTACGCCAGCAAGTCGCTGCCGGGCCTGGAGATCAACGGCCTCGGCAAGTATGGCCGCACGCTCAAGGAGAAGATCATCTTCCTCACGCGCTCGCGGCAGCTGCAGGTTCCGCTGAACCGCTTCGTCATCAGCACGGAGTACGAGGTCGACACGGACCCCGCGGTACTAAAGTGGCTCGACCTGCCGGTGCTGCTGCTCTACTGGTACCTCGCGGGCCACGTGCGCATGGGCCGCCTCGACAACTGCCTCGCCGTCGGCAACATCACGCCCTCCGGCGACGTCATCGCGCGCACCGACCGCGAGCTCGCCGCGCTCTCGAAGGCGCACCGGTGGCTGCTGCTGGCCGACACCATCCCGGAGGACGACCTGAACTTCATCCCGCCGCAGGAGCTCCTGGGCCACATCCCGGACCTGCGCTTCGTGGTGGCGTAGTCGCCCCTAGATGGAGAGCTTCTCCGCCAGGGCCTTGAACTCCGTGTAGCCGACGTCGTTCTTCAGCACGCACTTCTCGAGCGCCTCGAGGACGACCTTGCCCTGCTGGACGACGGTGACCTTGCCAGAGTGGCCCTCGATGAGCGCCTCGACGGCGAGCGAGCCCATCTGCGAGGCGATGAAGCGGTCGTTGGAGGTCGGCGAGCCGCCGCGCTGGATGTGGCCCAGGATGCAGACGTGGGCGTCGAGGTAGTGCTGCTCCTTGAGCTCTTTCTGGATCTGGTAGGAGCGGCCAGCGACCGGGCCCTCGGCGACGATGATGATCGACGAGTCCTTGCCGCGCTGGATGCCGCGCTGGATGTCGTCGACGATCTTCTTCAGCGGCACCTGGTCGTGCGGGAGCAGGACGTTCTCGGCGCCGGTGCACACGCCGACCTTCAGCGCGATGGCCGCGGAGTTGCGGCCCATGACCTCGACGAGGAAGGTGCGGGCGTGGGAGTGGGCCGTGTCGCGGATGCGGTCGACGGCTTCGATGGCGGTCTGCACGGCGGTGTCGAAGCCGATGGTGTACTCGCAGTTGGAGATGTCGTTGTCGATGGTGCCGGGGATGCCGATGACCGGGAAGCCGTGCTCCTTCGAGAGCGCGTTCGCCCCGTTGAAGGAGCCGTCGCCGCCGATGACGATCAGGCCGTCGACGCCCTGGGCGCGCAGGATCTCGGCCCCTTTGGTGCGGTACTCCGCCTTCACCCACTCCGGCGAACGCGAGGTCTGCAGGATCGTGCCGCCGCGCTGGATGATGTTGCCCACCGAGCGCAGGGTCATGTCCTCGAACTCCCCGCGCAGAAGGCCCGCGTAGCCGCGCTTGATGCCCAGGACCTTGTGGCCGTGGAAGATCGCCGTGCGCACCACCGCGCGGATGGCGCAGTTCATGCCAGGGGCGTCGCCGCCGGAACAGAGAAGAGCGAATTTCATGGGAACACCGCCTCGCCGGAGAAGTCTTGGGGTTTCGGGATGCCGAGCACCGCGAGCACGGTGGGAGCGACGTCTTTCAGGGCGAGGTCGCTGGCCGTGCGGGCGGTGAGTTTTTGGTCTTTGAGTTTCGGATGCACGATCGCGAAGGGCACCAGCGCGTCCGAGTGGGAGGTGTGGGCCGAGCCGTCGGGGTAGGTCATCTGATCCGCGTTGCCGTGGTCGGCGGTGATCAGAAGAGTGACGTCTTCTTCGGCGCATTTGCGAACTAACATTCCGAGACAAGTGTCTACCGCTTCCACCGCTTTCACCGCCGCCGCGTAGTTGCCGGTGTGGCCGACCATGTCGCAGTTGGCGAAGTTCACCACGAAGAGCGTGACGGAGCGGTCGGAGAGTTTCTGCAGCAGGGCCTGGCACACCTCCGGCGCGCTCATCTGCGGCTTGAGGTCGTAGGTCGCCACCTCCCGCGGAGAAGGAATGAGCAGGCGCTCTTCGCCGGGGAAGGGCTGCGTCTCGCCGCCGTTGAAGAAGTAGGTCACGTGGGCGTACTTCTCCGTCTCGGCGATCTTGAACTGCTTCTTGCCGAGCTTCGCGAGGTAGGCCGCCAGCGTGCCGGGGATTTTTTCTTTATCAAACAAGATCGGCAGCTCCGGAATTTCATCTTGCACGTAGGGGCTCATGCACAGCCAGTACCCCGGCCGCGCGCGCACGGGGAATTCCCGGAAGCTGGGGTCCATGAAGGCGAGGGTGATCTGGCGCGCGCGATCGGGCCGGAAGTTGAAGAAGAACACCGGATCGCCGTTCTGGATGGCACCGGCAGCGCTGAAGAGCGCGGGCGTGATGAACTCGTCGAAGCGGCCTGCCTGGTACTCGGCCTTGAGGTAGCTCACGGGGTGCGCAGCTTCCACCGTGCCACCGGTGAGCATGTCCATCGCCGCGCGGATCTTCTCCCAGCGCCGGTCGCGGTCCATGCCGATGGAGCGGCCCTGGAGCGAGGCGAGCGTGAAGCCACCGAAGCTCAGGATGTCTTCGAGGTAGCCCACGCCCTTGTCCTTGCCGGTGTCACGGCCATCCATGAAGGCGTGCAGGTAGACCTTGACGTCTTCGCGCTTGAGCAAGGTGAGGATGTGCTTGAGGTGATTGACGTGCGAGTGCACGCCGCCGTCCGAAAGAAGGCCGAGGAGATGCAGCCGCTTGCTCTTGCGGGCCTCGGTGAGGAGCTCCTGCCAGCGCGGCAGCGTCTTGAAGCTATCGAGCTCGATGGCCTCGTTGATGCGCACCAGATCCTGGCGCACGGGACGGCCCGCGCCGAGGTTGAGGTGGCCCACCTCGGAGTTGCCGGCCACGCCTTTGGGAAGGCCCACCGGCTCGCCGCCGGCCTGGATGAGCGTCATCGGGTAGTGCGCGAAGACCTCGTCGAAGTTCGGCTTCTTTGCGTGCAGCACGGCGTTTTTGAGATCGGCGTCCTGCAGGCCAAAGCCGTCGAAGATGCACAGCAGGGCGCGGGGCGAGAGGTGCTGGATGGATGTCATGCCGATCCCCTAGTTGTGGTAGGGATGCCCCGTGCGCAAGGTCTGAGCGCGGTAGAGCTGTTCCACTAGGAGGATTCTCGCTAGTTTGTGCGGAAATGTCAGCTCGGAGAGTGAGATTCGCTCCTGGCAGGAGCTGAGCACTGTGTCGGAGAAGCCCTCGGCGCCGGCGATGATGAAGACCACCTTGCTGGGCTTCTCTAGGAGGCCCTGGGTCCACCGGGCGAAGTCCACCGAGGTCGAGCGTTTTCCCCATTCCGTCAGGGCCACCCGGTGCGTGTCGCCCAGTTCTCTGAGCTTCTTAAGGATCGCCTCACCCTCGGCGTCCTTGTTCTCGGCCGAGGCCCTGAGCTCGTGGATCTGCAGGGGCGGGTTGGTGAGGCGCTTGAAGTAGTCGTGCTCGACGGCTTCCAGCGAAGCGTCTTTGAGCTTGCCGACGCAGATGAGGTGGAAGGCCTTCAAGCTTAGAAGAAGCCCTTGAGGTTCTCCTCGGCCGAGGTCTTCGCCGGGCCAGAGAAGTAGAACTCGTCGGGGATCTTCACCTGCGGCCGGTCGCCGAAGACGTGGTCGAGGTCGTAGGCGCCGCGGGTGTTCTCCTGGAAGACGTGCACGATGACGTCGCCGGTGTCGACGAGGATCCAGTCGGCGGTGGCGTAGCCTTCGAAGGAGAGGATCTCGGTGCCGAGGGCGCGCAGCTGGCGCGCGAACTCGTCGCACATGGCGCGCGCCTGCATCGGGTTCTGGGCCGTGGCGACGACGTTGAAGTCACACAGGGCCGAGCCCTTGGTCATGTCGAAGATCTTGAGGTTCTCGCCCTTGTAGTTGGCGCAGATGAGCGCGGCGGCCATGGCGTGGTTCAGCGGGAAGGCCCAGCGCGCGTCGTCCAGCACGCGGTTCACTTCTTTCTGTAAAAATTCATTCGCCATGGCGGGGGTCCTTTCAGGTTTGTACTTCTTCTTTGGTCTTTAGCATCAGGCGCTTGAGGAGGTCAATGTTGCGGCCCGAGACCGCCGAGATGGGCAGCACGCGCTTGTCGAGGTTCGTCTCCATAAAGGAGCGGAACTTCTCGATCTCCTCCTCGGTCATGGCGTCGATCTTCGTGAGGCACACGATCTCGCGCTTGCTGAGCAGGCCCTCGTCGTACTTCGCGAGCTCCTCGCGGATGGTGGAGTACACTTCCATCACTTCGTACTCCTCGATGAACATCGAGCAGTCGATGAGGTGCACCAGCGCCGAGGTGCGCTCGATGTGCTTGAGGAAGGCGATGCCGAGGCCCTTGCCTTCGGCGGCGCCCTCGATCAGGCCCGGGATGTCGGCGACCACGAGGGTCTTGTCGTCGACCTTCACGACGCCGAGGTTCGGCTCGAGCGTGGTGAAGGGGTAGTCGGCGATCTTGGGCCGCGAGTTCGAGATGGCGCTGATGAGCGTGCTCTTGCCGGCGTTCGGCAGGCCGATGAGGGCGATGTCGGCGAGCAGCTTGAGCTCTAAGCGCAACGGAATCTCGACGCCCGGCTCGCCCTTCTGGGCGTAGTGAGGCGCGCGGTTCGTGGAGGTCTGGAAAAACGCATTCCCGAGACCCCCGCGGCCACCTTCGGCCGCCGTATATTCCTGACCGTGCTCTGACAGATCGCAGATCAGCTCGCCGGTTTCCTGGTGGTAGAGGAGCGTGCCGACCGGCACGCGCAGGACGAGGTCTTCGCCGTGGGCGCCGTCCATCTGGGAGCCGGCGCCTTTGATGCCGTTCTCCGCTGGGAAGACCTTCTGCCCGCGGAAGTGCATCAGCGTGTTGAAGTTCTCGTCGGCGAGGAAGATCACGTGGCCACCGCGGCCGCCGTTGCCGCCGTCGGGCCCGCCCCGTGGGACGAACTTCTCGCGGCGCCAGCCGACGCAGCCGTTGCCGCCGTCTCCGGAGCGAATGGTGATCTCTACTTCGTCGATGAATCTCATGGGAGGTCTTTACAAAAAAAAAGGGAGCTTGTCGCCAAGCTCCCTCGAAAACTTGTCTTAGTTACCGGATTAAGCCGGAACGATCGATATGGTCTTCTGGTTCTTGTTGTACCAGCCGAACTTCACCTTGCCGGGGCACATCGCGTAGATCGTGAAATCACGGCCCATGCGGACGTTCTTGCCAGGGTGGAACTTGGTACCTTTCTGACGGACGACGATCATGCCAGTTTCAACGAGCTCGCCACCGAATTTCTTTACGCCACGGTATTTTGGGTTGGAGTCACGGCCGTTTGCGGTCGAGCCACCCGATTTCTTGTGTGCCATAGTCTAGTCTCCTAAATCTTTAATTACTTCTTGAGGTGCTTGGCGTTCTTATGGCCAGCATCGATCTTCGCGCTGCCACCCTTGCCGTCGTTGATCTCGGTGATCACGAGGCCGGTGTAGTGCTGACGGTGACCGTTCTTACGACGGTAGCGGCCCGGAGCGCGGCGGAGAACAAAAATTTTGCGTGAGCGGGCCTGGCGGACCACTTTCGCGACGACCTTCGCACCAGCGACGGTGGGAAGACCAACGATCGTCTTGTCACCGCCGACCAGCAGAACCTGATCGAACTCTACAGTTTTCCCTTCTTCCAGATCGAGTTTTTCAACGTCGATCAGGTCGCCGGGGGACACCTTGTACTGGTGGCCTTTGATTTCTACGACACTGTACATGCGAACTCCTTCAAGAATAACCATCTGTCGGGGAGGGAGAAGTCCCCCTGCTTATTGTCCCTAGATGAGAAATTGAGGGGATAAAGTAGGTGAAATCAGGGCCACTGTCAATCTTCGGACAGTGTTCGATCTTGTCGCATCGCAGTCTAAGGTTTTGCCTAAGTGCGATTTGCAAGCGTGTGGGTGGTTACGTGTTAAAATTTATCCATGCATCAAAAGCTAACTCTTTCCGAAATTAAAGAAGAAGCTAGACGCGCAGCAGTGAAGGGGCGGCTGCACGAGATAGGGTTTCTCTATCCTCTGAGGGAAAAACTGGCCGAGAGTGGGCTACAGGCGAGCGCCGGAGACATGGCCTTGGTGGGCCTGGCGCCTGCGGGTGAGCTCAGCTGGCATTTCCACCCCTTCGAGAGCCAGGTCTTTATCTTCGACGGAGAGGGTGAAGCCGCGCTGGCAGAGCAGCGCTACGAGTTCCGTGCACCTTGCCTGATCCGCGTCCCCGCCGAGCTTCCGCACAGCTTTCGTACTTCGCAGTCTCAGGAGTTCTGGGGCCTTTCGTGGATCGCGCAAAGCTTCCGCGAATTTGAGCAGCAAGGGGTGAGCGAATTCTGCTCGCCCGTGGCGGCGCGAGGCGAGGCCGCACTCTGGCCCGGCTTCTCCGCCGACCGCTGGGTGTGCGCCGGTCTCGAGTTCGCGCCGGATCTGCACCGCGACCTCCTTCGCGTGAGACGGGTGGTGCCGTGAGCGCGGAGTCACTGGCAGAGATCTTTGCCCCAGCGCTCGAGAACGAGTGCCGGCGTTTCCCACAGCAAGCCACGCACTTGCGCGCTCTGGCGGACGCCGGGTCAGCGCTGCCGCGGCTGCTGCTGTGGCCTTCGGCGCAATCGCGCCAGACGCTCGCGCAGGTGGCGGCGGCGCTCAGCGGGAGACGCTGCGTCGCCCTCGCGAAAGACCCGGCCCACCTCTGCGAGCTGGAAGAACTTCTCGCGGGCGGCGCTGGCCTGGCAGCGCAGACCCGGCTCTTGCTCCGGACCTCCGGCACCAGTGGCGTGCCTCGCTGGGTTCAGGTGAGCGAGGAGATGATTCGCCTGAACATCCGGCGCGGCCAGGAACTCTACCGGTGGACGCAGAGTGATCCACGAGCGACCTACCTGCACCTGAGTTTCGCGCACAGCGGGGGCCTGCTGCTGCAGGCGCTCCCGGCGTTCGCGGCGCGTGCGCGGCTGCGGGTGGCAGCTTTCTCCGTGACCGAGCTCGCGGAGTGCGCGGGAGGAGAAGGGTTAAAGACCACCATCCTTTTGCCAGGACAGGTGCAGAGCCTCCTGCGCAGTCGCTGCGCCGGCGATGCGTCCCTCTTCGCCGGCTGCGACTCGCTTCTGACGGGGTCGCAGCGCATCGACCCCTGGGTCTTCGCTGCGCTCTTCGAGCGCGGCGCGAAGCGCGTTGATAATGTTTACGGCGCCACGGAGTTCGGGCCTTATGCCTGGGTCCGGTCGCACACGACCACACCGACGGAAGAGGCGGCGCGAGAGCTTGGAGTGCGGCACCCATCCCTTGACTACCAAGTGAGTGAGACCGGCGAACTCCACGTGCGCGGGGAGTTCGTGACCACGGGCCGGATCTCGGAGGGCCCGCAGGAGTGGCTGGCGACCGGCGACGTCGTGCGAGCGAACTCCGGTGGGCTCGTCTTCGAAGGGAAGTGCGAGCACATGGTGCGGCCCCACGGAACGACGATCAACCTCGAAGCTCTCGAAGCGAAACTGATCCAGGCCCTCGCCCTCTCCGAAGTCGCGATCCTCCGGCGACCCGCGGAGTTCGTCGTGGTGCTGGCGGCGCCGCTGGCACTCCGAGGCAGGCTCTTGGTGGACGTGCGTCGCCTGATGCCTCGGGAGCTTGGGTACTACCGCATCGCTTTCGTGGACGCGTGGCTGCGGAACGCGAACGGCAAGGTGGACCGCCAGGCCTTGCTTCGGGCAGCGGGATGACCTTCAAGGACGCCGAGTTCTGGGCCGCGTTGGTCATGCTCTACGGCGTGTCGCACCTACTGCCCCAGCGCTTGCTGGCCTACGCTCTGTGTGCCTTCAGCCTCGTGTTCTACGGATCGCTCAATCCGGCGTACCTCGTGCCGCTGCTGCTCTGTGTGGCCTGGGACTACGGGCTGGCGCGGGCGATCGAAAGGGCGGCCGGAGGGCGGCGCAGAGGGCTCGTCGTTCTGAGCGTGAGCGCGAACCTGGGCCTGCTCATTTTTTATAAGTACACGGGCCGCACGGAGTTTCCGATCGGCGTGAGCTTCTACACCTTCCAGAGCATCAGCTACGTGGTCGACGTCTACCGTCGGCGGCTTCCGGCGGAGAAAGACTTCCCGCGTTTTCTACTCTACGTGAGTTTTTTTCCCCAGCTCATCACCGGCCCCATCGAGCGCGGCCGCGCCCTCATCCCGCAGCTCCGGAAGCTGCGCCCGCTGCCTCCGGACCAGCTCACCCGGCCAGCGTATTTCATCCTCTGGGGGCTCGTGAAGTGCGTGCTCTTCAGTGACCAGCTGGGAGCATTGCTGGCGCCGCTGAGGAGCTCCGGGCCGCTCGACCTCGCCACGCAGTTCTTGATCGGCGTGGCGA
>DAIPJL010000078.1:0-12288 GCA_036770305.1 Bacteriovoracaceae bacterium
ATTATATGCCGCCATGCTTAAGGAAAAGTAAGCTGGCACCTCTCTACCTCACGCGCGGATGGGGGGAGCAGGGAGCTTAGGACGGAAGGCCGGCTTGCTCTTAAGCTCTTTGAGGGTTTGTGTGATCGCTAACTTGAGTTGCTGATCCACGCCTTGCTCGAAGTGATGAGGGAGATTGTCGACCACGATATCAGGCATCGTCCCGTAGTTCTCAACGTTCCAGCCGACATCTTTGAACCAGAAAGCAAACTCCGGCTGGGTACAGTAGCCGCCGTCCATCAAACGATGGCGAGGCCAGATACCGATGACACCGCCCCAGGTGCGCGTGCCCATCAGCGTGCCGATCTTCATCAGCTTGAAGCAGTGGCTAAAGATGTCGCCGTCGCTGCCAGCGTACTCGTTGGTGAGGGCCAGCACCACGCCGGCCGGTGCGTCGCCCGGGTAGGGTTGGTGCCCCATCCAGCGGGTCAGGTCCATCCCAACGCGCTTCTGCGCGAGCTTGGATAGGATGAGCTGCGAGACGTGGCCACCGCCATTGTAGCGCACGTCGACGATCAGCCCATCGTAGTCGAACTCCTGGGCGTACTGTTCGAAGAACTCTGTGTAGCCGTCCGGGCCCATGTCGGGGATGTGCACGTAGCCGAGCTTGCCTTTGGAAAGCGTGTGGACCTGACGACGGTTTTCCTCCACCCAGTGGCGGTAGCGCAGGTTGCGATCGTTCTCAAGGGTCTTAACACTCACGCGCGTTTCGGCCTTTTGATTCTTACGCTTCACCGTGAGCTCGACCTCGAGACCGGCCGGCAGCGTCAGCATCGCCTCGAGCGCTTTCTTCTCGCTCACCGCCTGACGATTCACGGCGAGGATGACGTCACCTTCCGAAAGCTGGACGTCGCCCAGGGCGAGGGGGGACTGCTCACCGGCGCAGAAGGGAGAGCCGCGCAGGATTTTGCTGATGCGATATCCGGCGGCACGGGCGTCCCACTTCACCTCGGCGCCGAGAGAGGTGAGACGGTAGGGGGGGGCGAAGCGAAGGTCACCGCCGCCGACGTAGGCGTGGCCCACGCGCACCTCACCGATGAGCTCCCACATGAGATCCGAGAGTTCGCTGCGCGTGGCGATGCGCGGGAAGACGGCGTGGTAGCGCCTGCGCATCTTCTCCCAGTCGACGCCTCCGATGTTCTTCTCCCAGAAGTAGAGCTTCATCAGGCGCCAGGTCTCGTGGAAGATCTGTTGCCATTCGTTCGCCGGGTGCAACGAAATCTGAAAGCGCTGCGTGTCGATCAGGCCGGAGGCTTCGCTTGGTGGGCCTTCGACTTTTTGCTCGGCAGAGAAGTCCAAAGTCTTCTTGAGCAGGAGCTGGCCATTCTGCTCCAGCAGCATGTGCTCCCGCGAAGGCGATAGTGTGAAGCGATTCACCTGACGGGCGAGAGTCTTTTGTTTACGAGCGGCGAAGTCGAAGTGATCTAGGCTTAAGCTCGGGCCTGTGCTGATGAGGCCGCCGCCCTGCTTGGTACCGGGGATCGGGGCGTGCGCGAGCAGCAGGCCTTTGCTGGTCGCAATCACAGCGCGGTATTCCTGGGTGTCGGCGGGAATTTCCACCACGCGCTGGAAGATGTTATCAAGCTCAATCTTCGTGGTAGCAGGGCCCGCTGCTTTTTCTTTTCCTTCTTCGCTCTTACTCGGCCCTTGAGCTTTGAGAGGCCTCAAGGGTGAGGGGGTGCTTTCGGTGAGCAGAATCACGAAGGGTCGGGCGCTGTGCTGGAAGAAGAGCTGGAAGCGATGGTTGTTCTCGTAGCGCGCGTCGAAGTGCGTGTGTCCGAGGAAAGTCACGTACTGGCCGCAGGGAGAAAAATGAGTGGACTCGACACGTGTGAGGGGACGCGTGAGCACGGAGAGTTTTTTGCTCGCGAGGTTCCACGCCACCACTTCGCTGTGGTTGTGACGAAGCGTGCGGTGGGTCACGATCCACTGGCCGTCGGGAGACCAGTCGAAGCTGGTGAAGGCCTCGAGGTTTTCCGCCAAGACAGTCTGCGACTTGTCACTCTTGAGATTCACCACCAGAAGTTCGTTGCGATGATTGGTGAGCGCCACGTGATCGCCTTGCGGGGACACCTTAAGCTGCGAGACGCGGCCGATGGCACTCTTGAGAAGTTTTCGCTCGCCGGGTGCCGCGAGGTTGACGAGAACTAAGGACTCACTTTCGGTGAGGCCTTTCTCATCGGTGACGAACACGATCTCTTGGCGCTCTGGCGTGTCGCTCACGAACTGGGCCAACCGGTCGCGGTGTCTTTGTTCGAGAGGCAGCGAGGGTGCCAGCACCGGCCCCTGGAAGGCCTCGGCGGCCAGGGCCTGGCCCCGCGCCGTGAGCACCAGTGATTTACCACTGGCCGAAAGCGCGATGTCCTCCAGGGCCGGCAGGGCGTTCTGCCAGCGCGGGCGGGTCGCCGTGCGGGTGGAGTGGACCTCGATGGGGATCTCGCGGCTGACGCCGCTTCTCAGGTCGAGGTGCTTGAGGCGGCCAGCGCACTGGTAGACCAAATGATCACCGTGGAGACTCGGGTTGCGCACGTAGTAGTCTTGCTCGTGAGTCAGGGCGCGCACCTTTTTCCCGGCGGCGTCGCTCTGGTAGATGTTGGCGATGCCTTGGTGGTCTGAACAGAAGAGGAAGGTCTCGCCGTGATAGAGAGGGTGGGTGAGGTTGCCGTCGAGCTGGCGCAGAAAGGGGGTGAATTCTTTTTTCCCGTGCTGGCGGCGATAGAACTTCCCAGCGGTGCCGCCGCGGTATCCCTTCCAGTGGGACGAATCGGGACGCCAGCCGTTGCGCTCCACCACCTCGTCGCCCTCGGTGGAGGTTGCCAGACGGAGAGCATGGCCAAGCTCAAGGCGCTTGAGTCCTCCGCCCGTGCGGGGGATGGTGGCCAGCTCGTCACACCAGTGTGGGTTGAGCGCCCAGGTGGATACGAGCACTTCGCTCTTGTGCCAGCCGCGCGCGGCCGAGAAGAAATTGAGATAGCTCAAGCGCGTGAGCGGGCCGCCGTGAGAGGGCATCAGGAAGACTTCCTGGGGGCCGTCTTCGCTGGCGGTGACCGCAAGCCACTGGCCGTCGGGGGAGAAATGCGCGTTCACAAAAGCGCCACGCCCGTGGCTCAGCCGGCGCGCAACACCGCCCTGGAGGGGAACCTCCCAAAGGTCTTCCTCGCAGACAAAGACCAGTCGCTCACCGTGGAGCGTGGGGTGAGAGTAGTAACCTTGAGACATAGGGGCTCCTTAGTGGGCGACGCAGCTGCCGCAGCCTTCCGCGGGACGAGTTTGATCGACGAAGCTCCAGTCGGCGTAGCGCAGGTTGAGGGCCTCGCAGGCCTCGGAGAGGCGCGCGAAGGCCTCTTGATGCACCTCCCGCTCCTCACCCTCGGTGACTGTGGCGAAGTACAAGTACTCGCCCTGGGCGACGCTTTCGGGGTCCGCTCCGAAGCTTACGAAGGCGCGGAATGGGCCCGATTCGTACCGGCAATAAGTCCAGTTGGTGGGGGTAATGATGCTGTGCATATATCTTGCCTTAATCAGATGTTGCCTACTCGCGCTATCTTAGTTTAAGTTACCAAGACTTTGCAGTTCAAATTTTCCGGAGGAAGTCATGGCCAAAAAAGGTCCACGTAACGTTATCACTCTCGAGTGCACAGAGGCCCGCAAGGAAGGCAAATCTCCTTCGCGCTACACCACGACAAAAAACAAGAAGACCACTCCTGAGCGCATCGAGCTCAAGAAGTACAACCCTTCTCTTCGTCGTGTGACCGTTCACAAAGAGATCAAGTAATTCTTTAAATCTTAGTTTTGCTTGAGAAGGCCTCGCTTTAAGCGGGGCCTTCGCGTTTTAGCGCAGGTCTTGCTCGCGCCTGGTGAGCACGCCGAGCTGGTCGCCGCTTAGGACCAGGGGATACTGCGTGCCTTCACGGTAGAAGAGGAAAGACTGCTTCTTGTCGAGTTTGAGGTCGGCGATCTTTTCCAGAGGCCGGGTGGCGTAGAAGGTTTCCGCGGAGCTTCCGAGAGAAAAGCGCAAGCGGTAGGCGGGCGAGGCCATCGCTCGGCCGACCTCCTGCTGCTGCTCCTCAGTCAATTTATCCAGCACCATGTAGCTCCTCAGGTCTTGCAGATCGCGCAGAAATTGATCGACTTTTTTGCGGTCGAGGCGCTTGCCGCGCGGGTCGAGCCACTCGGACTCCACGCGCGTCAGTTTCACCGCCGGTGCCTCGAAGGGGGCCGACATGACCTCGATCTGTTTCAAGAGAGCGAAGTTGAGCGCCAGAGGCTTCGAGTCCACTAGCTCATCGGGAGTCACGGACTCGAAGGCGATGGGGAGGGTGTTGCTCTGGTAGATCCACTCGTGCCCTTTGACGGTGAAGTAGGTGGAGTTGTCGATGGGATTGATGAGGCCGAAGCTGATCTCCAGGGGCGTGCCCTTCACGGGCTCCAGCGTTAGGGTGTAGAGCGGACGGTCGATGGAGAAACTCTGCAAGTTGATGGTGTCGAGGCCGTGGGTGTGGCGGATTTCGATGTCGGAGAGCACCTTGAGCGTCTTCAGGAAGAAATCTTTGCGCGCCTTGATGGCGGTGGGCGAGGTCATGAGCCAGGGGCCCTGCGGGTCGCCGTCCGGATCGGTGTTCTCGAAAAGGAACTGGCCCATCTTGTTACTGAAGCTCATGCGGCGCAGCTTCTGGTAGTGTTCCATGGGGAGAGGGTTCTTGATGAGCTGAGCGAGCTCTTCGGGAATCGGAGGCGCCTGGAAGATTTCCGCAAAGAAGCCCACGGCGCTGAGCAGGAGGGCGAAGAATCCGACCGCGAGGCTCGACCAATGGATGGAGCGAAGTTTCATAGCATCATGCTAGCAACAAGCTAGAGCTCTGGGCCAGCTTCTTGTGCCGCGTCCTTCGGGGCGGCCTTCTTTGGCACTTCGGGTTCGATGGACGTGAGGAAGTCGCGCAGCTGGCCGCGCTCTCCCGGTCTGGCGAAGCTGAAGCGGCACTGCAGGCGGTAGTCGGGCTTGGTCTCGCTGATGATGCGCGAGCGCATGCTGACGTTGCCGCACTGGAGGATCTCGGCGCTCATCATGAAGGGCCGCGGGATGAGGAATTCGATGACCACGCTCTGGCCCTGGATGAATGACTTCTTGGAGAAGGCGAGCATCCACTCCATGTTGATGTCGGCGAGCAGCGCGAAGCCGTAGGAAACGAGTTCGAGCTGCGGGGCCTGACGCACGAAGGGAGCGCGCTCCTTCGCCTCGGCCTTCGCCTCGGCGCTTTCGGTGGGGGTCTGCGCCGAGAGCATTTCGTCGGCCTTCTGGATGGTCTCCGAAGAGGCTTCCGCGGGCGCCGCCGGGCCAGTGGCCTCCGCGTCGCCGGGTGCCTCCGCCGGTGCTTCGGGCGTCGTCTCCGTCGGTGCTTCCTCGGCGGGCGCGGCCTGGGCCTTTTCTTCGGCGAGCGCGGCCATCATTTCCATCATGGCCTCGTCGGGTTCGCTGCCCTCGCTGCTCACGAGTTTGAGCTGCGGGGCCTCGGCGAGCGCGGTGTCTCCGCGCATGCCGTAGTACTCTTTGATGTCGTCGATGTAGAGAGGGGCGCTTGCCGCTTCGCATTCGCGCATACGACGCTCGATGGCCGACTCAATCTCATCGCGCAGGGCCCACACGCGCACGGCGATGCGCTTCACGGTGACTGGATGAGTGCTCTTATTAAAGATTTGTCCCACGCTCTTCTCCTCGCTACCTATTATTTTCTTACAAAAGGCCCAGGACCGCTTTAATTCCAATTGGGGGTCAAAAATTTCCTACCGCGCGATCTCACCTCATCTTAACATAGTCCTAGCTACACATTGACGTGTTGGTTTCCCGCAAGGAGTGCTGGATGAAAAAGAAGAGCTTGTCCCTATTGGTCGGTCTCTTGAGCGTGGCGCCCGTGGCCCTCGCGAAAGAAAAAGCCTCGTTCGAGGCGCCCTATGTCCCCGGTGAAGTCTTAGTGAAGCTTAAGGAAGGGAAGTCTCTCCTTGGCCTCAAGAGCGTCGACAAGCAGCTCGACCTCGTCGCTGGCCGCTTCGCCGTCGTCAAGAGCGAGCAGAAGTCCATGGCCCTGGCCCTGGCCGAGCTGCGCCAGCACCCGGCCGTCGAGTACGCCGAGCCGAACTACATTTTCACCACGTCCACGCAGATCTCTCCTGTCGAGAGTCTCCTCGCTAAGCGCGACATGGGCCGTGACGAGCGCTTCGGCCTGCTCTGGGGCCTGCACAACACCGGTCGCTCAGAACCGAACCGTGACGGTTCTGCTCCGAGTGCTGATCAGGGTACGGTTGGTGTCGACGTCAATGCTCTGCGCGCTTGGGAGATCACGCGCGGCTCTCGCGACATTGTGATCGCCGTGATCGACACGGGTATCGACTACCGCCACACGGACCTGCGCGAAAACCTCTGGGTGAACGCCGGCGAAATCCCCGGCAACGGAATCGATGATGACGGTAACGGTTATATCGACGACGTCTACGGCTGGAACGCTGCTGCTGACAATGGTAATCCAATGGACGGTAACGGCCACGGTACTCACTGTGCTGGTACTATCGGCGCGGTTCATGGCAACGGCGGCATCGCTGGGGTCATGGGTGACGTGAAGATGATGGCGGTGAAGTTCTTGACCGACTCCGGTTCAGGGACACTGGTGGACGCGATCGAGGCCATCGACTACGCCACAAAAATGAACGTCGACATCATGAGCAACTCCTGGGGCGGCGGCGGCTTCACGCAGGCGCTCTTCGATTCGATCAAAGCAGCTTCTGACCGCGGCATCATCTTCGTCGCGGCGGCCGGGAACTCGTCGTCGAACAACGACACTCGCCCGAACTACCCGTCGAACTATGCGACGGAAAACATGGTGGCGGTCGCGGCCAACACCCACAAGGATCAGCTGGCGAGCTTCTCGAGCTTCGGCAAGCGCACGGTGCACGTCTCGGCCCCTGGGCACAACGTTCTGTCGACGACGCCGAACAACACTTTCTCTGTGTACAGCGGTACCTCGATGGCAACGCCTCACGTTTCCGGTGTCCTCGGCCTTTACCTGGCACAGGAAGGCCGTCGCCCGCACGCAGAGATGGTGGAGCGCCTGAACGCCACTTCGGTTCCAGCTTCTGCCTACCGTCGTACGACGATCTCCGGTGGCCGTGCTGATGCCTACAACCTCCTGACGAACACACGTCCGGAGCGCGACGAACCGAATCCAGATCTCTGGGTGACGGAGCGGCTGGAGCAGGCCTTCGAGTCGGACCATCCCTACGCGAACAACGCGCGCCTCTCACGCCGTATCACGGTGGCCGGCGCACGCTACATCCGTGTGGTCGTCGAGCGCTATGACCTCGAGACGAACTACGACTTCCTCACACTGAAAGACGCTACCGGTGCCACCGTCGAGCGCCTCTCAGGCCGCGGCGAAAATGTCACCACTGACTACGTGAGCGGGGACACTTTCACCCTCGAGTTCACCTCGGATAGCTCACAGGTGGCCTGGGGCTTCGTGGTGCGCGAGATCCAGGTTATCCGTTAATCTTTTAATCTGGGCTTAATGTGCAAAGGGTTTTCCGCCCTTTGCACCTTAGGTGCCTCAAACTCTTGGCTCACAGAGAACTCTGATCCCCCCTTAAAATAGTGGCGTGAGAAGACGCCAGCGCTCCTTTGACCGAACGACGGCCACCGTTCTGCTGTGCTTCGCCGCTCTCCTGAGTGTGCTGGGCCTCTTTGCCTACCGGCGCGCAGTGGCGAGCTTCCAGCGCGGCGCCCACGAGTACGAAGTGTGGGCACAGCTCGAGGAGCGTTTTGCAGACCCTCGCTTCTGCGGCCGCTACCTGCGTGGCCTCACGAAAGGCAGGCCCGTGGTGCATAGCTCAAGCAAGGAGCTGCGGGTGGGCGAGAGTTGGCAGGGCACTCCTTGGGTGGTGAAGGATATCTATCTCCTCGGGCCTGAGGAAGAGCGTGAGTGGATGCTGCTGGATGACGAGAGCGGGGAGTACGATGCTGCGCGCGGGTACCTGAAGATCGAACTTGTCCACCTCCCACGCGGAGAGGGTGAGTCCCTGGGAATCAACCGCCTGATCAGCGGACGCACCAGCACGCGCCTCATCCCTCTCAAGCTTCGCGGTGAGGGAGGAAGAAGGCCTGCTTCGGGAGGAGAGTTAAAAATTCTTGAGTGTCAAAAAACGAAACCCCACTCGAAGAGCGGGGTTCACGAGATCTAGCAGAAAAACGATTACTGGAAGAGGTGGATGTTCTTACGAAGGTACTTCGAAAGAGAGCCGACCTTGTCCAGCGTGCGCATGGCACCCGTGGAGATGCGCAGGCGGATCGTCTTGCCGGTCTCAGGATCGAAGACTTTCTTGGTCTTGAGGTTCGCCTGAGAGAACTTGCGCGTCTTGATGTTAGAGTGAGAAACTTTGTGGTTCGCCTGGCGGCCTTTGCCGGTCAGATCACAGTTGCGTGACATAAAAATTCCTTCGTTCAACAAATTGAGTCGCTCAAGATAGCGTAATCCAAGCTCTCTTGGCAAGCTTCCTCGTGTTATTTCTAAGAGTTGAGAACTCGCTCGCCCTAGGGTTAAATACCACCATCTTAACCCCACCCAAGGCCAAAAAATGCTTCAACCTTTGAAAGTAAAAAACGCACTGCAAAAGGCTCCTGCCTCTCGCCCCATGTATCCGGTGTCGCTGAAGACGGACGCGGGTGAGGTGACGCTGGCCGATCCTCGGGCCACGCGCTCGATGCTGGCCTTGATGGATCTGGCGGCGGTCAACGGTGGAGCCGCCTGCCACTGGGGGGGCCCTTCGGCCATGACGGAACTATGGACCGCGCTGCACGCACTCATGTTCCAGGAAAGTGAGTGGTTTAAGAAATTCAACTTCGTCAACGACATCGGCCACGCCGAAAACGGCATCTACGCTCTACGCGCCAACCTCGGCTACGGCGACCTCACGCTGGAGGCGCTCAAGGGCTTCCGCTCGATCAAGTCCAAGCTCACGGGCCACGGCGAGTCTCACCTCTACCCCGAAGGCGTGCTGCTCTCCAACGGCCCGCTCGCCTCGGCGCTGCCCCAGGCCCAGGGCCTTGCCATGGCCGACGCGCTCTCTGGGACTTCCCGCACCACCATCTGCTCCATCTCCGACGGCGCCAGCATGGAAGGGGAGGCCAAGGAGGCCTTCGCGGCCATCCCGGGCCTCGCGGCCAAGGGGAAGCTGGCGCCCTTCGTGATGATCGTCTCCGACAACAACACCAAGCTCGGCGGCCGCATCGACAAAGACGCCTTCAGCATGAACCCCACCTTCGCTTCCCTTGAAACGCTGGGCTGGCAGGTGCTCAAGCTCGAGGCCGGCAACGACCTCGCCAAGGCCTACGAGACACTCTCGCAGGCGCTCAAGAGCGTCGACGCCAAGAGGCCCATCGCCGTGTGGGCGAAGACTGTTAAAGGCCATGGCATCAAGAGCACAGCGGAGTCGAGCTCCGGAGGCCATGGCTTCCCCTTGAAAGCGCACGACGAAGGGATCCACGCCTTTCTCAAAGAGCTCTGGGGTGAAGCGCCGATCCCGCAGGAGTTCACCGCCTGGGCCAAGGAACTCACTGTGAAGCCGGAGAAGAAGGCGAGCAGCGGCCCTGCCAAAGATAAAATCCAGATCGGCATCTCCAAGGCCCTCACGCGCGCGGCGAAGGAAGGCCTGCCGGTGTTCTCGCTCTCGAGTGACCTCGCCGGCTCCACCGGCGTGAAGGGCTTTCAGACCGACTGCCCGACGCACTTCCAGGACATGGGCGTGGCCGAGTCCAATATGGTTTCGGCAGCGGCGGGCATGAGCAAGCTCGGCTTCATTCCGGTGGTGGACACCTTCGCCGCCTTCGGCATCACCAAAGGCAATCTGCCGCTCATCATGGCCTCGCTCTCCGAGGCCCCGGTGATCGCGGTGTTCTCGCACACCGGCTTCCAGGACGCGGCCGACGGCGCCAGTCACCAGTCGCTCACTTACATGAGTGCGCTCGCCTCGATCCCGAACACCGTGCTGGTGAACCTAGCCACTGCCAAGGAGGCCGAGGAGTACCTGTACCAGGCGATCAAGGAGATCGCCGCTCTCCGCGAAAAGGGCCACCACGCGCCGAGCTTCGTGTTCTTCCTGGGCCGCGAGAACTTCCCGCTGGAAACCAAGGAGGGGCTCTCCTACCAGATCGGCATGCCCCAGTTGATCGAGGCCGGCACCGACGCCATGATCGTCTCGACGGGCTCGCTGCTGGAAGAGGCCCGCGCGGCGGCCGAGCAACTGAAGTCGGAAGGCAAGAGCGTCACCGTGGTGCACCACCCCTTCGTCAACCGCGTGGACGCCAAGCTCTTCGCCAGCATGCTGGCGAAGTCCGGCGGCAAGCTCGTGACGGTGGAAGATCACCAGCTCATCGCGGGCATGGGGGCCATGCTCTCGCACGCGCTGCTGCTCACCGGCGCGCAGTTCAAGCTCAAGAGCCTCGGCGTGAAGGGTGAGTTCGGGCAGTCGAGCTACACGGCCCGCGAGCTCTACGAGAAGCATGGCCTTGATCGCCAGGCCATCGCGGCGGCGGTGCGCGCGCTCCTCTAGGGGCTAGCGCACGTTCTCGTAGAAGGAGTAGATGATCTTCTCGAGATACTCTTCGGAGACCACGTCGATCTTGAGGTCGCGGTAGGTCAACTCGCGCCGGCCGTCGAAGGCATTGGTGAAGTAGAGGTAGCGCTGGAGATGGCAGGCCTCGGGGGTGCGCAGGAGACAGCGGTTGATGAGGTTCGAGCCGCGGTTGGCGGCCGAGTTCGCGATGTTAATCCAGTAGTTCGAGCGGCGCTCCGACTTCAGCTCGTCCAGCGTGATGCCACGCGGATGCACCAGCAGGCAGGTGTCGACCTTTGCGTCGCGGTTCGTGTCCTGGCAACGGTAGGTGCGGATCTTGTCGGCATGGTCGATGGTGTTCAAGAAGTAGTGGTCCGTGCGCTTCGTCGGATAGACCCGGCTAATGAGGGCCTCGCCCCTGGGTTCGAAGGCGAACACCTCAGCAGAGAGCAGATGGAGAAGAATGGCCAGCAGCATACGCGCACCTCGAGGGAATTTGTCCCATCTTGCCTCAATTCTAGGACGGGCGCTGAAGCTATGAAAAAAAGTTAAGAGCACCAACCGGCGCAGACCAGCCTTCGACCTTTAAGTACTTGAGAGGTCCGGTGTTCGAATCCCCCCTGGCCGGTCTGGAAGACGATCACCGTGCCCGGCGGGTAAGGGCCTAGCTCCTGGCCCGCGCTGCTGCCGAGGGGCCGGATCCCCAGCGTGCCGCCCTCCGGGAGCTCCCAGAAATTGAGTGACACCGAGAAGGCCAGCACCCGCGAGCTGTCGTCGTGCCAGATGCCGTCTTCTTCCTCGGGGTCGTCGCCCTCGCGCAGGGCGAGCATGTGCTCGAGGTGAGTGAAGTGCGCCAGTTCGTGTAAACGGGGCGCGAGCGTGGCGGTCACCCACGCTCCCATGAGCGCGTCGAGGGCCGGCCAGTCCTTCTGTAGCGCGAGCGCTCGTGCCTCGGTGGGCAAAGGCAGCTCGAGGAGCCGGAACCCCTCAGTCCAGCTCATGGGGCAGAGGCCGGCGCTTTGGACGGTAGTAGGTGCGCGGAGAGTAGTCGGCGAAGTCGGCGATCTTGCTCATGTAGATGCAGGCGTACTTCTCCACCTGGCCCGCGAAGCGCGAGGGCTCGAGGCCCGCGCGCATGACTTCGCCCCAGTGTGGGTTGAAGTGGCCCTGGTAGGCGCGGATGCGCGAGCTGAGTTCCTTGTCGAGTTTCTCGATCTGCTCGAAGAGCGGAGCCGTCTTGCTCCGGTCGCGCTCCTCGTAGCGCTGATCGAGCTCCTGCTCGAGGAGGACCTTCTTGTTCATGAGTTCGTTGATCTCGTCGCCGATTTTTTGCGAGGCCCTGAGGCCCCGGCACTCGCCCTCGAGCTCCTCCACCACCAGGGCCGTGCGCCAGTTGCAGGTCTTCTTCAGCGTGAGGATGTCGCCGTAGATGTGGTCGCCGAGGTAGAGGATCTGCTCGCCGGTGAGCTGGTTGTCTTTCTGCAGCTGGGCCGCGTTGCCACCCTGGAACACGCCCTTGGTCACCGGGCCGTGGTGGTTGCGCAACAGGCCCGAGGCGAGGTCGACGCTCAGGAACGAGGGCCGGTCGGTGAAGAAGCGCGGCTTCGAAGCCGCCGTGACGACGAGATCGAAGAGCTCCGTCCAGTGCCGGTG
>DAIPJL010000284.1:0-1734 GCA_036770305.1 Bacteriovoracaceae bacterium
GCTTCCGGACCGGTGGCACGATCACATCTGCTTGGTGGAATCCATCCACGGCCCCGCCGCCGCTTCCGTCTACGCGGCAGAGTATCTCCTGAATTCGACTCAATGGCTGCTCGACCGGCATAAGTTCGCTTACCAGGAGAGCATCACCCGCTGGCCCAGACATTGGCCGGGCTGGCCGCACAACCACCAACAGGCCAGGAGCGCCTATCTTTCTCAGCGTGCAGCGTAACGAAGAGCCGATGCCGGAGTTTCCGGAGACTGTAGAGCACGCGCGCGCGGGCTACGCGAACGCGCAGGACGTGATCAAGTTCATCGACACGAAATCCGGCGTCGTGACAGGCCTGATCACCGTGATGCTGGGGCTGCCGTTCGTCGTAATCCAGTGGCTCGCCGAGCAGGGCGACGACGCCATGCTGAGTTTACGCCGAATCTCCGAGCAGTCGCCCGTTTGGTCCTGCGCCTCTCTTGTCGTCCTGGTGCTCGGCCTTTTCTCGGGGCTTATAGCTCTGTGGTCAGCCTTGCACGGCCTCCTGCCGCGCTCGCCAGCGGGTCGCGCGGCGGTGACGGTGCTGTTCCCGATGTTTGACCCGCAGAAAGGGAAAGCCAGAGCGCGTCGATCGCTGGCGCGTTTGCCACGTGGGCTCAGCCACAAGCAAATCCTACGAGAATATCAGCATCAGCTTTTCCGCGTGGGCCAAATACTACACGAGAAAACCGCTCTCCTTCACAAGACGGGGAACTTCTTTAAACTCCAAATCGCCCTGTATGTCGTGTCACTCTTTCTCTTGTTAATGGCAAAGGTGCGACCCTAGACGTCTACCACCCCGCGATTTTATCATATGCCACCAGCGGGCAATGCACTTCTACAAAATTCCTACCGCTAAATACCACACCACACACCCATCTACATATGAGCGACAATAAGAAGAATAGAGGCGAACCCGATCGGTCACTCCTCAGCGGAGGCCACTCCTATGAGGTTGACCACGCGGCGCGCGCCCTTGGGCCCCAGCAAAGGGGTCATGCCTTGACTCTTGACAAGCTAGTCGATGGGGTCGGTGCCCGACGGCTAGACCGCAGGCGCGAGTCGAATGATGCGGGTTCGGTTACCGTTCTCGATCGTCGGGCATGATCTCTGGTGTCGATCATGCTGGAAAACTCCCGCCAGGAGATCCCGGTCAGATCAGGCCAGGCAGGCAACAGGCTGACCCATTTGTTCTGCTCCTCCAGTACTCGCTAATGATAATGGTCAAGTTCGACTCGAATGCACCGATGCACTTCCGACGTGGCACGCGGAACGATTGATCTACCCGGTCACAGGCTCACCCGACTGCGATCGAACTCTTCAAACTTCCTGCAGCTGATGCGATGGTTGAAACCTTTACGTAGCGAACTTTGCCGTCGTCTGGTCCTTCTGACCGCGATCGTGCCCTTCCTTAGTCCTATGACAAAGGGCTCTGAGGTCGACCCTACTGTCCCGCTCACATTTGCTCGCTTGGACCTCCAAGACGGACGAAGTCTTCGCAACGTCGTCGTCAAAACGTACGACGCGAAAAGTGAAAAACTTCTGCTCGTCGCGAACGGCAAGGCCATGTCGATTCCCATCGCCCTCGTTCCGCCACCACTCGACGCAAAGCTCAAGGGAGCCCCAGAAAGCGGGAGTGGTGTATCGCTCATTGTCGAGCCGGAGGCACCTCGTCGCCCAATCGCGCGTGCCTCAGATCAATATCGAGC
>DAIPJL010000002.1:0-55616 GCA_036770305.1 Bacteriovoracaceae bacterium
GCTCAGGGCCATCGATCCGGCGAAAGAGGATGCCGAAAAGCTCATCAAGGACATGTTCACGGCGACGCAGACCTCGCGCATGTCCCAGGGCCACCGCGACGTCGCCGCGGAGTTCGCTCCGCTCTTCGCGCCGCTGGAGAACTACTACAAGAATTACCTCTCGAGTGCGCCGGAAGTGGTGGGACTTAAGGCCGTGTTCAACCAACGCATGAAGCGCAACTACTCGCCGACGGCCTTTTTGGTTAACACGCTGCTGCCTGTTACCAACAATAATCGAGCTTTTGACTACGTCGCGACCGTCGTTTTTGTAGACTAAGACTTGCCCTATCGGCTCCGTCCTTAGATCATTCTAGGGACGGAGTTTTCTATGAAATTCGTACTCTTCTTCACTGCCCTGCTTCTCACTTTCCCCTCGCTGGCGAAGCACCCCTTCGCGGCCAGCATGCAAGAGGGAGACATTATTTTTCAACAGAGCCAATCGGGTCAATCCGAAGCCCTTCGCGAGATCACCGGTTCGGTCTGGACCCACGTGGGCGTGATCGTTCGACACCAGGGCCAGTTCTACGTGGCTGAGGCGTCCCGGCGCGTGGAACTCACGCGCCTGCATGACTTCATCGAGCGCGGAGTCGGCCGGAGGTACGTGATCAAGCGCGTGCGCCCGGACCTGCTCGCCATGAACGGCGCTCAGCGGGCACGGCTGCGTAGCACCTTGCGCAGCTTCGACGGTAAAGGCTACGACGTCTGGTTCCAGTGGAGCGACGACGTGATCTACTGCTCCGAGCTCGTCTGGAAGGCCTTCGACCGCGCCTTCGGCCTAGAGCTCTCGAGGCCCGAGCGCTTCCGCGACTTCCCGCTCAACGGGCCCGAGGCCGCGCGCCTCATCCGCGAGCGCTACAGCAACACGGGCCGCGAGTTTAACCTGAACGAACTCGTGGTGAGTCCCGTAGCGCTTCTGCGCTCGGAACTCCTGGTCGACGTGGAGCGAGCCGACTGAGCATGGCGATCATCATCCTGAGCATCGGCCTGATGTACTTCTTCGCGAAGTACCTCTCGCTCTCTTTCGCGCGCACGAAGATCCCCGACGTACTCGTGCTCACCGGCATGGGGATCGTCAGTGGCCCGGTGCTTGGCCTCATCAACATTCAGCAGTTCGGCGCGGTCGGCAGCGTGATCTCTACCATGGCCCTGGTGCTCATCATGTTCGAGTCAGGCCTGCTCATGGACCTCAAGGGAACCATCGAGGCCCTTGGCTCCGGCTTCAAACTCACGCTCGCGACCGCCGGGATCACGGTGGTGCTCGGAACTCTGGCGGGGCACTTCCTCGCCGATCTCGACCTGATTCCTGCGATCACACTCGGGATCATCATCTCCGGTACCTCCTCGGCCGTGGTGATTCCCATGGCGAAGATCCTCGGGCTCACTGAGAAAACCACCAACATGCTCATCCTCGAGTCGGCCATCACAGACGTGACCTGTATCATCGGCACCGTGGCCATGCTCCAGATCGCCACCAGCGGCGGTGTGTCCGCCGGCCACGTCATCGGTAGCACGCTGGCGAGCTTCGTCTTTGCCATCGCTATTGGCCTCGGCGCCGGGGGCATCTGGCTCTACTTCTCCGAGTTCATCACACGCATCAACCGCACCGTCTTTCCCACCGTCGCCTTCGTCTTCGCCGTCTACGGCCTCACCGAGTTCCTCGGCTTCAGCGGCGCCATCGCCTCGCTCGCGCTGGGCCTCACGCTCTCGAACCACCGGCAGATCGGCTTCTACAAGTTCGTCGAGCGCATCGACAAGTACCAGACCATTACCGAGCGCGATAAGAACTTCTACGAGGAGATGGTCTTCGTGCTGAAGACCTTCTTCTTCATCTACCTCGGCGTGAGCATGAAGATCGACCAGCTGGTGCCCTTCATCATCGCCATCCTCATCATCCTCGGCGCCTTCCTCATGCGCTTCCTGCTGACGAAGATCCTCCAGCCGGAACTCAGCTCACGGGAAGCGCGAGTGATGTCGCTCTTGATTCCGAAGGGCCTCGCCGCTGCGGTGCTGGCGAGCCTACCGGCCACCGTGAACATGGCCGGTTCCGAGAAGATCGAATCGATCACCTACGCGGTGGTCTTCCTGTCCATCCTCGTGTCGTCGGTCGCCATCGCCGTGCTCGAGATCATGGCCGGGAAAGCTCCCGCAGCGGAGACGCAGGTCGCAAAGAGCTGAGCTCTCGCGGTGCTGGAGTTTTCAGATCCCAGACGACGCCAAAGACGGCGAGCAGTCGCAGGAAGAGCCACCCGAGGTCGAGCTCGTACCAGCGCAGTCCGACCTTGGCGGACGACGGAAAAGAGTGGTGATTGAAGTGCCAGCCTTCGCCGAAGGTCAAGGGAGCGAGCCACCAGATGTTGTGACTGTTGTCGTGGCCCTCTCGCCCGGGTGGCGTGTAGGGGCGCGTCCCGTGAAGGTGCGCCAGTGAGTTCACCAAGAAGATCGTGTGGAGGTGGGCCAGGCCACTGATGAGGTACACCCAAATGAGAAGCTTGGGAAGGATTCTAGCTTTGCGAAAACTGAGTCCGTTGGGAATTGAACATTTTACAAAAAAAAGGCCTCCCGAAGGAGGCCCGTGAGCTTTAGAGCAGTGCGATCAGCGGAGCAATCAGCAGCGAGACGACCGACATGACCTTGATCAGGATCGAAATGCCTGGGCCAGAGGTGTCCTTGAAGGGGTCGCCCACCATGTCGCCGACGACGGCAGCCTTGTGGGTATCGGAGCCTTTCTTCTCACCGGCGAGGTGACCCTTCTCGATGTACTTCTTGGCGTTGTCCCAAGCGCCACCAGCGTTCGCCATGAAGAGGGACATGGTCGCGCCGACCGCCAGGGAGCCGGCCAAGAGACCCGCCAGCGAAGCAGGGCCCATCAAGAAGCCAACCAGCACCGGGGCGAGGATGGCGATGAAGCCCGGCAGGAGCATCTCGCGGAGAGCAGCCTTGGTGGCGATGTCCACGATCTTCGATGGCTCGGGCTCGGCTTTGAGTTCCATCAGGCCGGGGATCTCGCGGAACTGACGGCCGATCTCGGTGACGATGGCACCGGCGGCGCGCCCCACGGCGAGCATGGTCGTGGATCCGACCAGCATCGGCAGGATCGAGCCGAGGAGCAGGCCGATGAGGATCTTCGGATCCGTCAGGACGAGCTGGATGTTTTCCAGGTTGTTCATGTTCCGAACGTGGTTTACTTCGATGTTGAAAGCGGAGAAGAGCGCCAGCACCGTGAGGATCGCCGAACCGATGGCGAAGCCCTTACCGATGGCGGCCGTCGTGTTACCGACCGAGTCGAGCTCGTCGGTGATGTCGCGGACTTCTTTGCCGAGGCCGGACATTTCGGAGATACCTCCGGCGTTGTCAGAGATGGGGCCGTAGGCGTCGACGGTCATGACGACCGCGGTTCCACCGAGCATGCCCACCGCGGAGAGAGCGATTCCATAGAGGCCCAGGAACTTGTTCGCGAGGTAGGCCACGACACAGACCACAATGATCGGCAGCGCGGTCGACTCCATGCCGACGGCGAGGCCGCGGATGAGGTTCGTGCCGGCACCGGTCTTGGCGGCTTCGGCGATCTTAGCCACGGGGGTCGACGAGGTGTAGTAGTCCGTGATCAGACCGATGATAGCACCGCCGAGGGCGCCGAAGGTCAGGATCGCGGTCACGGACTGCGTGATGCCGAGAGAGTTCATGATGGCGAACGAGACGACCGCCAGGAGGATCGGCGGAACGATCAGGGCTCCGCGCAGCACCGTCGCCGCCGGGTAGTTCTTCATCAGGCGAGCGATGAAGATACAGAGAATTGAAACGATGAGGCCCACGCCCGTGAGCACGAGGGGCAGAGCGACCGCGACGGCCTTGTTGGTGCCGAAGTCCGCGCTCGCCATCAAAGTCGGCAGCTCCGAGGAAGTGATGGCGATCGCCATGGCGGAAACCACGGCCGCAACCATCGACTCGTAGATGTCCGCACCCATGCCGGCGACGTCACCGACGTTATCGCCGACGTTGTCGGCGATGACCCCCGGGTTCCGCGGGTCATCTTCAGGGATGTTCTCGATCACTTTACCGGCGATGTCCGAACCGACGTCAGCGGCTTTCGTGTAAATCCCACCGCCGATGCGCGCAAAGAGAGCGATCGAAGAGGCGCCGACGGCGAAGGAATGGAGAATGGAGCTGAGGTGTGCTGAATCCTGGAAGGCAAGGTAGATCACACCCATGCCAAGCGTGCCGAGCGCGGCCACCGCGAGGCCCATGACAGCACCGCCGTCGAGGGCGGTGAGGAGTGCGTTCGGCTTCGAGCCTTCGCGAGCAGCTTGCGTGGTCTTAACGTTGGCCCAGGTAGCAGCTTTCATGCCGACGAACCCCGCGAGGAGGGAGAGGAAGGCACCGAGGACGAAAGAGACGCCGGCCAGAACTCCGAGGCCGTAGGTGATGGCCGCGGCAACGACGACGCAGTAAACAGCGAGCGTCTTGTATTGGCGCCACAGGAAGGCCATGGCCCCCTCGCGGATGTAACCGGCGATCCGGTTCATCGTCTCGTTACCAGAGGGCAACGAAGCGATACGCATGTAGAAGAAAACAGCGACGATCAGGCCCAGAACCCCGAACGCGACGGGGGACTTGACCCACAGCAACCAAGCATCAGACATTGTGTGCTCCCAGAGAGTTTCAAATGGTGTATCGTAAAGCTTTAGTTTTTACCCAACCGGGGCCTCATCGGCAACGCAAAACACCAATAAAACAATGCTTTGCGCACCGCTCACACCCCCCATCAGGGGGTAGGTCAAATCTATAGGGTGTGCGGGTTCTCATGGCCTCGGCTCCCCGGGCCCTGATAGATAGAGTCACAAACGTATTATTTCTTAAGGAGCTTCCCATGAAATGGCTTGTCGCCCTCTTCGCACTCTCGACCTTCGCTGCTCACGCCGCTGACGTTCAGATCAAGTGCGAGATGCGAGACGTCGCCTACGTCAGCCAGTTCAACCTCGAGCTCAGTGTCGACGCGGAAGCGGATGTGCTGAGCGACGTAGGCCTTGACCTGGAGCTGAGAAGCGCCGGCACCGCGCGCGACACGCGCTCGCTCTCGATCACCCGCGAGTTCACCCTGCGCCAGTTCCCGGCCGGCGAACTAAGCCTCAAGCCCTTCTTCGTCATGACCTCGGTAGGCCGCAACCTCGAGCCCGTCTACGTCAACCTCGCGGTGAACTACCCTCAAGCCTTCAGCTCACAGATCCGCTTCGCTGACGGCACGACTTTCTTCTCGACCTGTAAGACGGTCGAGTAGCCCAAGGGTCGAAACGTGAAGCTGACGCAAACGGTGCAAAAGGGCGGTTGCGCAGCGAAGGTGCCCGCAGCCATCCTGCGGGAGGTGCTCGCGGGCGTGCGCTTCCCTCCGGTCATACCCGGGGTGACCGTCGACGGCGCTCTCTTCGACGACGCCGCGATCTTTAATATTTCTCCGGACCTTTCGCTGGTCCAGACGCTGGACTTCTTCACGCCGATCCTCGACGACCCCTACGACTTCGGAGCCGTCGCCGCCGCCAACGCGCTGAGCGACGTCTACGCCATGGGCGGCGTCCCGAAGACCGCCATGGCGATCCTCGCGGCTCCCCTCGCCGTCTTAGATACGGCGATCATCCAGGCCGTGCTCCAGGGCGCGAGCGACAAGATCGCGGAGGCGAAGGCTTCCCTCGTGGGGGGCCACTCGATCGACGACGAAACCCTCAAATTTGGCCTCTCCGTCACCGGCACGGTGCACCCCGAGCGCGTCTGGACGAACGCCGGTGCTCGGCCCGGAGACGTGCTCGTGCTCACGAAGGCCCTCGGTACCGGCACGCTCTGCGCAGGCCTCAAGCGCGGCAACTACGACCAGGCAGCGATCCACGATGCGATCTCCTCGATGAAGCAGCTCAACAACATCGTCGACTCTGCTCCCACCGAGGGCGTGCGCGCCGCCACTGACGTCACCGGCTTTGGCCTCGCGGGCCACGCCGTCCAGCTGGCGCGCGCCTCGTGCGTTGAGCTCGTCTTCGACTTCAAGGCACTGCCCCACTTCGAGCGCGTCTGGGACTCGCTGGCGCAGGGCCATCTCACCAAAGCTCACCGCTCGAACCGCGAGTACACTCAATCGGAACTGCGAACGTCGCAACTCACCGACGCACAGGCGCAGCTGCTCTTCGATCCGCAAACCAGCGGGGGGTTGTTGCTAGCGATAGCGCCGCAGAGTGTAGATGCAACCCTACGAGCACTCAATGATGCTTTCCCAGCCGCACGTGTCGTGGGTGAAGTACGCGAAGGCTCTGGCGTGTATGTGGCGGGATGAGGAACTTCTCCGACTCTTTCGAGAGAGAACTCCGCTGATCGACGTCCGGGCCCCAGGTGAGTTCGCCGATGGGAGCATTCCCAACTCCGTGAATCTTCCGCTGATCGATGATCAACAACGTCATCTGATCGGCATCTGTTACAAAGAGAGTGGGCCCGCTGCGGCCATGGACCTCGGGCACCAGTTGGTTAGCGGTGAACTCAAAGAAGAGCGCACCAGGGCATGGATCGATTACTTACGAGTGAACCCACAGGCGCAAGTTTTTTGCTTCCGCGGCGGAGACCGCTCGCGCATCTCCTGTCAGTGGATCAGCGACGCTGGCATCCCACGCCAGCGCCTTCCTGGGGGATACAAGCGCCTACGCCAGTTTCTTCTCTCGTGGCTCGACGAGGCGCCGCTCCCGAACCTACTCCGCATCGGAGGTCCCACCGGAGCCGGCAAAACCCTTCTGCTCGGGGAGCTGAGCGACGCCCTCGACCTCGAGGCCCTCGCCAACCACCGCGGCTCTGCCTTCGGCGACCGAGGCCCACAGCCCGCGCAGGCGACTTTCGAAAACCACATCGCCGGCGCGCTCATCGAACAGAAAACCCTCACCGTCGAAGACGAGTCCGTGCACATCGGCCGACTGCGGCTCCCGCGCCGCTTCTACCAAGCCATGCAGGCAGCTCCGCTCGTCGTCGTGCGCATCCCTCTCGAGGAGCGCATCCGCAACATCTTCCAGGACTACGTCAGAGCCGACCGCGCCGAGTTTTTTATCTCCGGCATCGACAAGATCGCTCGCCGACTTGGTGGCGAGCGACACGCTCGCCTAGCGACGCTCATCCGCGAAGCCTTCGAGGCGCCTCTCGAGCTCGCGGCCCACGAGAGCTGGATCCGCGTGCTCCTCGAAGAGTACTACGACCCGATGTACGAGCAGACGCTCGCGCGCCAGTCGCACCTCATTCGCTTCCAGGGTGGCGCCCAAGAAGTGCTCGCGCACGTCGCGCAACTCAGGGGCCGCGCTTCCTAATCTCGAGCTCTCCGTGGCCCGTGGCCAGATCGAGCGGGCGACGGAACTCGAGGTCCGAGAGCTCCAGTAGCACGAGCTCGAGCGTCGTGAAGACCTGCGAACCTTCCGCGAGGTGGCCCCCGACGACGGCGCCCGTGGCATCCGCCAGCGAAAGGTGTAGGTGCGGCCCGTCGAGAGAAATCGTACCGCTCAGGGAAACGACCTCGCGTGGGCCAAGGAGTGTGGTCGCTGCCTTCTGGTCCGCAAAGCGCAGCACCGATTTGTTGAGAGAGCCCACAGCGCTCAAGACGCTGAGGGCCTTCAGCTTGTGTTCTTTGGCGTAGGCCACGAGGGCCACGCGCGGGTCCGCGCCGGGTTTGAGCCGGAGCGCGTGAATGCGATGCGCGCTGCTCACCGCTGCCGAGGCAAAAGAGTTTGAGCAAATGCCAAACACGGCCACGAGGGATAGGAAAATGTTCATAGCTTACTCTTAGCGCACCAGGGCCCCTTTGGGAGCGTGAAAGTTTTCCCTAATGTCACAAGATGTTAGACTAAGATCCTGCGAATAAATTCTACACCGTGGGATAAATTCCCCCATGAAAATCATCGCTTTTGGCCTTCTCCTTGCTCTCTCCCACCCCTCCTTCGCTAGCGAGCGCTGCCGGCCCGAACAAAGCGGAGAAGTCCTCAGCTACGCCGACTTCCCCTGGAACGTCAGCTTTGAGGAGATGCTCGAGCGCGAACAGAGCTACTACCTCTCCCCGAAGCGCCTGCAGGCGCGGGCCTTCGTGGACGGCCGGGGTCAGATCAAGGCACCGGTCAAGGCCGGGTCCGCGGGCATCAAGTTCGCAACCCTCACGCCGAAGTTTATCGCGAGCGTTCGCAAGCACATCGAGGAAGCCCTCAGGCGGCGCTACGTCGACGTGGTGAACTTCACCGACATGGGGCACTCGCACTTTTTCATTCCGCAGACTTTCTACGATCGTGTGCTGGCAGACATCCCCAGTGAAAGATACGACGAGTTCTACACCAAGGCACTGGCGCACGAGGGCCTGAAAGTGCTTTACCACACCGCGGAGCAGTTTAAGGTACACGACGAGGCAGGCCAGCTGCTCCCCGACCGCCACCTCCAGTGGCGCTTCTACACGCGTAACCTCGTCGGCGACAACCGAGCGCAAGGCCAGTTGGAACTGCTCCACGCCGAAAATCACCGTCACAATACCGCCAACGACTATGATGATAAACATCGATACTGGGGAGCAGGCTTCTACCTCTCGGCCCACGAACACGGCTGCTTCGCCTATGACCACAGAGGCGAAACGCGTTACTTCGACATCAGTCTGGTAGGACTTTAATTTGCTGACCGGAATCCGCAGTCGCGCGGATTAAAGGGCATGGTGACAAGGTGGAAAAGCCCCTCGCCTTCGATTTGCCAGCGGAGCTTAAAAGTCTCGAAGCTCAGGCCACGACGGAGTTCCGAAACGATGCCCGTAGAAAACCCTAGCACGCGCAGAGAAGTCCTCTTCGGGGCATGAATCTCCCCAACCCCATCGCAGTGGAAAAGCTCCGGCCGCTGCGGATTCAGCTGGCACGCACTCACAGGCCAGGACACCGCCAGCTGGGAGCTAATCGACGCGAGCTCTTGGGAAGCTGCTTCGAGGAAAGGGAATGTCGCGCGGGTGACGACGCCTTCGTAGATGGGGAAATCTGCCGCGCCGTTCACATTGCCATACTCCACGTAAAGCCGATCGTTCGCGACGGCCACGCTCAGGCTCACCTGGCCGCGGTTTCCTGTGCATCCACCGCGCAGCTGCGCCTGAGCAGGAAGAGTCACGAGAGAAAGTGTGGCAAGCAAAATCAATTTCATAAATTTCCTAAGGTGACTTCCGCAGATCTATCACGCGTTTGATTTTTCCCGTGCGTGGATTCTTCTCGAGGTGCTGGTAGCTCACGAGCTCCACGCGCGGAGGATGGATGTTGCCTTTCTCCCACTCGTCGCGCAGCATCGGCCGCGCGGCGAGGAGCGTCCGCACCCAGTCTTCTTCGAAAAGGCCAGGGTGGGAAGGAGAAAGGCGCAGCGTCAGCTGATCTCTTTTCTCAAAGTGATGAATCACGAGTTGGAAGCCCGCCATCAGGTAGCGTTCGTCATTGGCCTGCGCCGCTGCGAAGGCATCGTGGATGTCGTCGTAGTACACCGAGCAAGGGCCCACGCGGGCCGCCTCTTCACTCCGCCCGAGCAAACGGAAGCGCCGGTCGAGCACGCCCGCATCGTCTACCCACTGAGCCCGATCTCCAACGGGGTATCGGATGATGGGCATCAATCGGCGATCGAGATAGGTCACGAAGGCCTTACCAGTAATCCCAACCTCGTCGATCGGTTCGAGCGTGTGCTCGTCGAGGATTTCGTAGATGGTCTCGAGGCCGAAGGCGCGGTGCTCGTCACCCCTGCAGCTCTCGTCGGCGTACCCCAGGAGCCCCGCATCCACACTAGCATAGCCAATGGAGCGCACTACAACGTTCGGGAAAAGTTCGAGGAGACGCTGGCGCTGGTCATCGTAAAGGCTCTCGCCGCCGTAGAGGATTCGGCGCAGGGCCGGGAACTGGAGGTTCTGCGCGTGTGCCGCTTCCGCGAGCTGCAGGATCATCGTCGGCGTCCCCACGAGAGTGGTGGCCTTGAGATCGCTGAGAGTTTTGAGCACGCTTTCGGTGCTCGCGCTGCCCGTGAGCGGAAGATGCAAACTCTTCAGCGGCGCAGACTCAAAGGATTTGAGAATGAAAAGAAAGGATGCATAGAGTTCGCCGGCGTAGAAGAGGTTCGCGATCCGCTCACCCTCTTTGAGTCCTCCGGCCACTAAGCCGCGCGCGAAGCTCTCGCAAAAGTGCGACCACTCCTTGCGACTGAAGACGGAGAACTTCGGCGCGCCGGTGGTGCCGCCGCTTTTAAACACGATTCCGTCACTCAACTCGCTCGTCAGGACGCGGTTGTCCTCCAGTCCGTTCGCGGCCCAGTACGAAGTCGAATCGATCACCGGCAGGAGACGCAGCAGATCCACCTGCGACGACGGGAGCTCCGTGGGCAAATGCGCATAGAGCTCACGATAATAGACCGAGTGACGCCGCACGAAGTTTACGAGGTCACGCAGGTTCATCGCTGCCTCTCATCTATGATGTGGATGAGCTTCCCGCTCGCGGGGTGGCGCCTGAGGTCAGCTCTCGGCACCCGGTGCACAGACCAACTGAGCACGCGATCGAGTTCCACGGCTTCGCGGAAGTCTGGCTCGCAGCGCAGCAGCACCTCTTCGATCTGCGGATCACTGGGGGCATGATCCTCTTCCACCACCAGCATCAAACTCTCCGGCGTCGAAGCAGTAGTGCCACCTCGAACGACGAGCTGCATCTCTCCGGAGTAGTTCAGTTCGTCGGACAAGATGCGCGCGATGCGTGCGTAGTTAAAGAACGATGCTCCCACTCGCACCACATCCCCGTGCCGGCCCATCAACTCAAGGCGCAGGCCCGCACGGCCACAGCCGCAGCCGGCCGGAAGGAGTTTCACGAGATCACCGAGGTCGTAGCGCTCGATGCGCTGGCCCTCGCGCAGGTGTGTCGTGACGAGGAGTCTTCCGACCTCTCCCACTTCCACGGGCCGGTCATCCTCGACACCAACCACTTCGAAGGAATGAGCATCCGTGTGCATGTGGTGCACAGACCCCTGTGAGTGCGAACACTGGTAGCCGATCGGGCCGGCGTCCACGCTGCCGTAGGCTGCGGACTTGATCAGCTCGACGCCGTAGGCCTCGCGCAGGTATTCCTTCTGGGCGGTCTGAAAGTGCTCACCGCCGTAGAAAATCTTTTTGATCGGACGGTGGGCCCTGAAGACCTCATCGTTCGCAGCGAAGAGCTGCATCAGGTACGAGGGCATGCCCAGCAGCGTATCGACGCGGTGGCGCAGGATCGACTCCCCCACCGCAAGGTGATCTGGGAGAGCGGCCATGGGGAACTGCGTGGCGCCGAGACTTTCGAGGATGGTGAAGAAGCTGATGAAGCCGCCGTAGAGGCCACCGCCGAAGAAGAGGTTCATGGCGCGGTCGTTCACCGGGTCCAGCCCCGCGGCCAGGAGACCGTATCCGGCAAGACGCATCTGCGCGTGGTAGTCCGGGTAGGTGAAGTGGGAGAACTTCGGATCCCCCGAGCTGCCGCCGCTTCGGAAGGTTAAGGGCGCGAGGCGATCCTCCACCTCGAGGGCCTGGAAATCGGCCTTCTGCATGATCTCTCCCGCTCGCGGGGCCGTCGTGGTCTGCGCCAGTTCGGCCAGCCGGCCCACGGAGGCCAGCGCCGCCTCCCCCTGCAGTGAGATCCGCCGCGCGTAGCGCGCCAGCGCGTAGACGCCGTCGTGGGGCTCGCCCTCGTAGGAACTCATCATGCTCCCCACCGGCGTGATCCGTAGCACACCGGCGGTGGTCAGCGCTTGCGTCAGCGGGTTGAGTTCGTGGGTCTCGCAGGCAAGGCCTACGGTCTGCAGGTACCTGCGCAAAGGCCGCAGCGTGGCCGCCAGCTGCGAGCGGCGGATCTTCTTGACCCACAGGCTGCGGTAGAGGGGCGAGGGCCGAAGCCCCTCTTTCCCGTCCAGCAGGAGGCGCCAGCCCTCGCCCTTGATGACGTCGCCCTCGCCGAGGGCGTGCTTGAGCTCCTGCAGGCGGGTGACCACCGTGACCTCGCTCAGTTCGGCGGGGTCGGGTTTTCTGCCCGCGATCTGCGGAGCGATCCGCGCGAACGCTCGCGCGAGGGCCTGGGCAAACTGCTGTAGCTCTTGCGCGGAGTCGGTTTCGAGGTACACCGCCTGCGGGGCCGAGCAGGCCTGCTGGTCGCCCTCACACACTTCGCGCACCAAGGCGTCGAGGCGCTCTTCGCTTACGGAAGACGGCGTGAAGTAGGCGAAAGAGATCTTCGGGCCCCAGTCGATGAAGCGCGCACCTTCCGGAGAAAGTTCCCGCAGGCCGCGGATCGCCTCCTCTCCGCCCCAGGCCGCCACGCCGTCGGCGTAGCTCAGGAGTTCGCGCATCGCCGCTCTATCCCGTGAGGAGACCCGCACGCAAACAGTGCGCTGGGCGAGGACTCCCGTGCGATCGAGCTCTCCGAGGCGCTGGAGCGCTTCGACGGCGAAGTCACTGTCCTGGGCGGAGAGCTTGAGGACATTGATGTTGCCGGCCAGAAGTCCCTCGACGACGCTCAGGAAGCCCACGCTCCACGCGTTGGCCGGCGTGACGTGCACGAGAACGCCCAGCGGCGCCCAGGCTTCGAAGACGGGCCGGGTGAAATCGCTGCGCGTGAGCGCAAAGGGATCGGCGCTGCCGAGCTCGCGGCGGAGCTTCAGGCGCAGCGAGGAAGGGTTCAGGAAAGCGGCGACGCCGTCGAGGCCCTCGTCGATCTCCTGGGCCGGTACACCGTGGGAAGCCAGGAGCGCCTGCATCCTGGAGCGAAAGCTCTCCCCGCGCCGGAACTCTCCGGCGAGAACGTCGAAGGCCCGCAGCAGCTCGCTGGTCGAAAGGGTGTGCCCGAGGGCCCGGTCGATCTGCGGCCAGAGGTTGAGAGCCATCTAGGACCTCCCCAGAATTTCTGCCGCAGCGATGGCGCAGGATTTGTTCTGCGTGGTCCCCGCGCGGCCGTGGAGCCGGAAGAAGGGCCGCCGGTTGCCGCACGCGCAGTTCTCGTGCAGCGAGGCCATGTCTCCCATGGTGACGGCGTGGGCCGGCATGGAGGTCATGTAGGGAGAGACGAAGGAAAGAAAGCCCACTTGATCAAGGCCAACCGGCGCGAGCGTCGCGAGATCACGGATGATGACCTCGGACCACACGGGCACGTGGAACTCGTGCTGCGCGCACTCGACGTAGGGGATGCAGTGCTCGACGGACCCGAACCCATCCCGCAGGCGCTCGTCGGGGATCCCGAGGAGCTTCACCGCCTTGGCGTAAAGTTCTTTCTTCGGAATCGCTTCGTTCGCCCTCCCTTTCCAACCGCCGCCTAAGAACACCAAGGAAGCGGGGTGAAGCCGGAGACGGATCCCCAGCTTCTCCATGCGCACGAGAGTTTCGTTCAAGAAGGCGGGGAAGCCGAAGAGGCGCACCGGCAGTCCCTCTTCCTCGAAGCGCTGGAGCGCTGCGAGCACTCCGGCGAAATCAAAACTATGGCCTCCGTCCCCCTGCAGCTTCAGGGCAATTTCCACCGAGCGCGCCGGCGCGTACTTGCAGAGGTAGTGGTCCGTGTACGCGGTGCCGAGCTTCGAGTCGGCCTCCGTCTGATAGGTGTACAGGAGGTAGTTCACCGGTTGCTCAGGAGTGACCCAGCCGTAGTGCTCGAAGATGCGATCGAGCATCCCCTGGGGCGCGCGGATGCTCCAGTCGTCGAAGAACACCTGGGACTTCTGGCCCGTGGTGCCCGAGGAGGTCAGGTGCAGGGCGATGTCCTCGCGCGGGACAGTGAGCACCTCGTGCTCCTTAAAAAAATGCGCCAGCACGCTCGGGATACGAGCGACATCCTTTGCCGATGAAAGCGAGCTGGGAGAAAACTTCTCCTGTTCGCACAGGCGGCGATAAAATTCGCACTTTTCCACGTGCCATGAAACCACCTGCCGCAGTGACCTCAGCCATGAATTATCGTCGCGCTCGGCGTAGGGCGCGGTGCTGGTGCAGAACTTCTGCACTTCGCTCAACAGAGCAGCGTCTGGTACCCTCGGACTAGACGTAGTCATTGAAGACCTCGAGCGTGTCCAGGTGCATCTTCTTCCACATCTCGACGTACTGATCCATGTAGGGCTTGAAGTGCTCACTGATCGTCATACCGCGGAAGTTCAGCGGCTCGACGGTGCGACTCATGACGACGAAGTCCATCGGCTGGCCGTCGCGGCTCATCATCGCGGGGTAGATCGCCGAGGGCAGAAACTGCGACTGCATGAGGACTTCGATCGAATCGATGTACTCGGCGCCGATGAGCACCTCGACGTAGCTCACGCCCTGCTCACGGAGCAGCCGCATCAGCGAGCGGAAGATTCCGCGCAGCTCGTACACGGGGTGGCTGAAGTTCACGATGGCGCAGTAGCCGTCGGCCTTGGAGAGGTGCGCCCAGATGCGCGTGTCTCCGTCTTCGGACTCAATGAGCGCGTTGGGCTGGTGAAAGGGGTAGAAGCGGTCGTAGGGGTCAGGATGCAGGCGCAAAAACTCGCGCTTCACGTGGTGAGGGGCGATGATGCACTCGAAGCGCACGTCGAGCTTCTCGTTCGTCGTCATGGGCATCGGAGCGTCGAAGCTCACCGAGGAGACCGGCAGGCCACGCTCCTGGAGCTCATTGTTTAACACGGCGTAGATCGGCGCGAGCTTGCCGTGGGTGCGCAGCGGAACACGCTGCTCGAGGACTCCCGGGCGGAACTTCGCGAAGAGCGTGAAGGTCTCGAAGTCGGCGAGCTTGTGCGCGTTGGGAAAAATCCCCAAGGGCAAGAAGCCCGACTTGATGAAGATCAGCTGCGGGCCCATGGCGACGGTGCGCACGGTGGTGTACATCGAATCCACTACGCCCTCGTTGAGCAGCGCCTCGACGGTGGGATGAATCATTTTGGTCGCGAGGCCCTTGCCTTGATAGGCGGCGCGCACCACGGCAGCGGAAACTTTCCCTACGCGGTCCGCCCGGTCGAGTTCGAAGACGACGGAGCCGGCCAGTTTCTTCTTCTCGGTGTCGCGGGCGACGAGCCACAGGTACGCGTCCGAGGCAATCACGTGCTCCATCAAAGTCCGATCGGTACCGTACTTGATGGGGTAACTGGGCCCGTAGATTTCGAAGTACAACTTCAGGAGATCGTCGACGTCATCGAGCCGTGCTTTTTCAATGACCAAAGACATGCTGGGACTCCGTTTACTTTCGCCCCCACTATACCTCCAAGCCCACTTCTCGAGACTCAAACAGGTATTTTTTCCATGGCTGCTAGACGCCAGGGCGCCCGGGCCTTAAAGCGCCCCATGGCCCTTCCTCCCAAACGCAAAGCCCCGGCGAAGCTTCCCCTCGGCTTGGTCTACCGGCCGCTCTTTCTCACTCGCCCGCAGCGCAGTGACCTGCTCGCGTGGCTCGCCACCCTCACCCCCCTCTGGGAGATGCGCTTCTCTGAACACAATCCGCCACCGCCCAGTGATAAGCAGCGCCGGCTGCTGCGGCCCGTATACTGGCTCGGCAACTGGCAGTTCGCATGTCTCGACTACTACCACCCACCCGAGGGAATTGAGTTTCGCTGCGTACGAGCGGAGAGCTATCCGCCCCTGCTCGCTGACATCGTGAGGCGCATCGAGTTCATCGCGCGAAAGGAGCTGCCCGCTAGCTACTTCCCCGACCGCTGGCAGCTCAACACCTGCCTCATCAACTTCTACGGTAGCGAGGAAGTCGAAGGCCGCTGGGTGGACAACGCCCGCGTGGGAGAGCACAAAGACTTTGAACCCGGCCCGGTGGGCTCGCTTTCCCTGGGAGACAGGGCCTTTTTCCAGTTCGTCGAAGGCAAGGCGACACTTGGCAAGAGCAACGAAGTACTCTCGCAGTGGCTGGAGGACAGCTCGCTGCAGATCTTCGGAGGTGACCGCTGGAAGAAGCACACTTTCCACCGCGTCCAGCGCGTGGAAGACAAACGCGGGGAGAGCCTCGGGCCTGTGATTCCCCACTTTCGCACCCGCCGGATCAACTTCACTTTCCGCTACGTCCCTGAGGAACACATCCTCCCCTGGGCCCAGTTCCCCCTTGAGAAGCAGCGAGACACCCTGGAATATATGCAGCTGCTCGCCCTTAAGTCCCCGTTTTTTAAACAGCAACTTCATGAAACCTAGCTCACCACTCTCAAACCCTAACTGACCGGCCTTTTTACTCAAGTATTCCCTCGATCCCGACGAAAAGACTCACATATTGGACACAGAAGGGGATTTCCTTTGCGCAAGCAAGGCCTCATAGGGCTTGTGTGGGCGATGAGCTCACTGGCCTTTGCGACTGACGAATTAAGCTGGCTCAAGGGCCAGATCCGACAGCACAGCAAAGACGCACCGACACTGGTGCAGAGCTACGCCGATGCGAGTGCCAGCTACACCTACGACCAGGCCCTCGCGGCGATTACTTTCACCAGTGCCGGCGAAATAGAAACAGCAAAAAAACTCCTGGCGGGCCTCGCGCGGCTCCAGGACTCCGAGGGCTCCTGGGCCTTCGCTTACTCGCTCGATGGTAGT
This sequence comes from Bacteriovoracaceae bacterium, assembly GCA_036770305.1. Lineage (GTDB taxonomy): Bacteria > Bdellovibrionota > Bacteriovoracia > Bacteriovoracales > Bacteriovoracaceae > UBA6144. The sequence goes on from DAIPJL010000002.1 coordinate 16,583, forward strand.
CTGCGGGAAGGAAGAAAACCGCTCGGTGCCATGGCCTGGGCCACCCTCGCCTTCGTGCGCTATCAACAACAAACGAAAGATGCTCGCTTCCAAGCGACCTGGCACAAGGGCCTGGAGTTTTTAGAGGCGATGCTTGTCCCGCTCCCCGACAATCCCATGGCCAGAGGCATCCGCTTCGCGCCCAGCGACGCACCCAACACCAACTGGGATGAAACGCAAACCGCCGCCCTCGAGCATGCCGTGGATGCCATGGCAGCGTTCAATGCGGCCCACAAGCTCGACGGCAATCCGCGCTGGAAGACTCATGCCGAAGCGCTCAAGCATTTCGTACTGCACCTCTGGGACGAGGATCGCAAACACTTCTGGTCGGGGCTTAACCTCGTGACCGGAAAGATCAATCGCAGTGAGTTCTACCTAGATAATCAGTCGTGGACTCTGCTGGCCCTCGAGAAGAGCGACGAACAGAAATTCAAAGCGGCCATGCGGGCGGCCTGCGCCCTGCAGGTTAGAGGCGAAAAGGGAATCGGTTTCAAAGAGCGCCGGTCACCGGCGAGCAAGGCCGATTTCGTTTGGTCGGAGGGCACTGCGGGTGCGGCCCTCGCCCTCGAAGCACTGGCCCAAGACTGCGACCACGCTTCGACCAAAGATTATCTTTCGCAGCTCGAGACCATGACCGAAGCCGGCGGCGTGCGCTACGCAGATCGACCCGGGATCGAAGACTTTAGCTACTCTCCGAGCGTGGCGGGTACCGCTTGGACGTGGTTTTTACGCCGCCGCCTTAATCCTTTCAAAACTTAAGCCTGCATAATTTACAGGGCCCATGACCAAGCCAAGAGCCTCGGGCAGAGTGGCGCCATGAGATTCAGCCTCGCCCTTCTCGGTTTCATTTTTTGCTGCGCGAGCTTCGCGCAAGAAACGAAGTCCCCGGCCTATCCTGTGAGCAACTTCCCTTACGTAACACTCGCGACCTTGCAAAAGATCATCGACAGCGGCGCGCGCACACTGGTGATCTTCTCCGACGGCAGCTGTCTGTGGAACTCCATCCCCGCGCGCGGCTGCTTCGCCTTCGAGCGTTTCTTCGACGCGAAGGCGCACCTGGCGCGCCGGGGGGACGTGACAGTGGTGGGCTTCGACGTGAGCTTCATCTACCTGAACATGATGGAGCGCTTTGACCTTCGCCTGCGACCGACCGCGGTGCTCTTCGAGCGCGGCGGCGAAGTCGCCCGCAGCGAACCCCGCTTCCTCGATCCGGTGAACGGCCTCGTCGTCAACTGGCACCAGGACATGCTTGACCGGATCAGGCTTCAGCTAGCTCGCTGAGGCGCCGCTCGTAGTCTTGCACGAGGCGGTCGTGCTCTTCACCGAGAGCGGCGAACTCGTCGAAGAGCTTGTCGATCTCTTTACGGAGCACGCCAAGCTCTTTCGAAAGCGCGGCCACATCCCCACCGCCTTCGATGAGATGGTTTTCGATTTCGGCGGCACGTTTTTCGGCGTGATCGATCGAGGTCTCGTAGATAGTGAGTTGCTTTTTGAGCGGATTGAGTTTGCGCGAGCGCTCCTGCACCAGTTCGGCCCTGAGACGCTTGAGTTCGTTGCGATCGCGCTTCAGCGGAGCGGTTTCCGCTTTGCTTGGGGCCGGCACGTCGTCGCCCCAGCCACCCTTCGCGAGGAACTCTTCGTAGCCACCGATGAAAACTTCCGCCTCGCCCTCGTCGCGGAAGACCACGAGCTTCTGCGCGAGCTGGCGCACGAACTCTTCGGAGTGCGTGACGACCACCACCGCACCGGCGTAGGACTTGAGTTCCTCAAGGAGTGCTTGCACCGACTCCTGATCGAGGTGGTTGGAAGGCTCGTCGAGGAGCAGCAGGTTCGTCGGCCGGGCCAGGAGCTTGCCGAGGAGTACCCGCGAGCGCTCGCCACCGGAGAGCACGGAGATCTTCTTCTTCGCGAGGTCGCCGCCGAACATCATGACGCCGCAGATGCTACGTACGCGCTGGATCGGCAGCGCCGGGTTCGCGGACTGGATCTCTTCTTCGACGGTCGCGTTCATGCTGAGGCGCTGGATGTTCGTCTGGCCAAAGTGACCGATCAAAAGAGAGGGGTGGTGCCGGCGCGAGCCGGTGGGGGACTCCAGCTCTCCGGCGAGGACGTTGAGCAGCGTCGATTTCCCGCGGCCGTTCTTTCCGACCACGGCGATCTTATCCTGCCGCTCGATGTAGAGGCTGAGGTTTCTGAAAAGTGGTCCGCCGCCTGGCCAGGCGAAGCTGAGGTCGCTGAGCTCCATCAGCACCTTCCCGGGACACTCCTGGTGCGTGAAACTGAAGTCGAGGGTCTCCACGGCGGCGAGCTCCTCGAGCTCGGGAAGCTTCTCGAGTTGCTTGACCCGTGACTGCGCCTGCGCGGCCTTGGAGGCTTTGGCCCCGAAGCGGTCGACGAATTCCTCGAGCTCGCGGCGCTTTTTCTCTTGGTTCTGGCGCGTGCGCTCGTGGATTTCTTCTTCCTCTGCCAGCTTGGCGTAGAACTTCGTCGTGGGGCCAGGGACCTTCACGACTCGCTTGCGCCAGATGCCCATGGTGTGCGTGGTGACCTGGTCCATGAAACCGCGGTCATGAGTCACCAGCACGAGTTCGCCCCGGAACTGGCGCAGGAAGCCCGCGAGCCACCGCAGGCCCACGATGTCGAGGTAGTTGGTGGGCTCGTCGAGGAAGAGGCAGTCGGGGTCCTGCAGGAGGACTTTGGCGAGGTTCAGGCGGATCTGCATGCCACCAGAGAATTCACTCGGCGCACGGTCAAAATCAGAAATCTTAAAGCCCAGGCCCATGAGAATTTTTTCGGCACGGAAGTGGTCGAACTCCTGCTCCTTCGGAAGCGCCGACGCGGCTTCCGAAAGGATCGTCGGGTGCGTGAACCTGAGGTGCTGCTCGAGCGTGGCGATGCGGTAGCGTTGCGGCATGGTGATCGTGCCGCCGTCGTACCCCTCGGTTCCCAGTAGGATCTTCATGAGCGTCGATTTTCCGGCGCCGTTTCGTCCGACGAGTCCCACCCGTTCGCCCTTCCCGAGCGTGATCGTCGCATCTTCGAAGAGCACTTGCAGTCCGTAGGATTTGGTGAGGTTGTTGGCCTGGATCATGGCTGCGGCGCGGAGTCTTCGGTCGCGGCCGCATCCTCGCTCTCGAGCGCTTCGCCGTCGATCGCCGGCGGAGACGGGAGGGTACCGAGCTGGAGGTCGATGGTCTTCGCGCAGACCTCGAGGTAGGCGAGCAGGCCGGCGGTGACGCCGGTGGCCCGTTTCACCTCTTCGATGCCCTGCCGACGGACCTCGAGGAAGGTGCGCTTCGAACTCTCTTCGATCTCCGCGGGAACCACCTGCGCGAGGTAGCAGAGCTTGTCTTCGTTCAGGCGCATGAGGGTATCCGCCAGAACGCGCGGATGGAAGTCGAAGGCGCGCGCGAGGACACTGCGCAGCTGATCTTTGTTCTCCCCGAGGAAGCGCGGGTGGAGCTTGGCCAGCAGGAGGATCGTCACCTGGTCACCGTTTTGAACATGGGGGATCAGGCGGTTCAAGTTATTCCTCAGAGCTTCGTCCCGCGAAGCCCCGAAGAGACTTTTGTTTTTCTCGAGCAGCTCGATGAGGAGATCAGAGGTGAAGGTGTCCGGGGTCCGCACGAACTGCTCGAAGAGGGAGAGAACCTTTTCTCGAGGAGAGACTTGGAGCACGCGGTCGCGCTCGGGCTCCGGAGACGGCGGCGGCACGAAGTCCGGCGCCGACTCCACCGGCGTCGCCGGTCGACCGACGAGCGTGCGGAGCTTGCCGGAGACTTGCTCGACGACCTGGCAACTGCTCAGCAGGAGACTCGCGCTGATGAAAAAAAAGACGTGTTTCACTCGGTCATTTTATCTCATCGCGAACCAAGAGACAAACCTTCTTCCCGCGACCTATAATCCTCCCCATGGATTGGCTCTCTCTACTTTCGGTCTGGGACTACCTCAGTTTTTTCCTCGTCCTCTTCGCCACTTTCGCCGCCATCCTCTGGGCGCGCCGGCGCGAAGCGCACCAGAACCGTGACCCGGACTCGCCGCTCGAGCTCCTGCTGATGGGACGCCGGCTCACCCTACCCCTCTTCGTCGCATCGCTGGTGGCGACGTGGTACGGCGGGATCTTCGGAGTCACCGCGCTGAGCTTTGAGCGCGGGATCTTTAACTTCGTCACCCAGGGCGTCTTCTGGTACGCCACCTACCTCTTCATGGCCTTCGCGCTCGTGAAACGCGTCCGGCGCATCGAGGCGACCGGGCTACCGGACCTCGCGGGCCAACTCTTCGGCCCGCGCGCGCGCGCGCTCAGCGGTTGGCTCGCCTACCTCAATCTCGTGCCGATCGCCTACGTCATGGCGCTGGGGCACTTCCTTGCACCCTTCCTGGGCCTCGGCTGGTGGGAGGCCTCGCTCATCGGCCTCATGCTGATGTACGGATACGCGCTCACCGGCGGCCTGCGCGCCGTGGTCTTCTCCGATCTCGTGCAGTGCTTCGTCATGGTGCTCGCGGTCTGGCTCATCGTCGTCGTCTGCTGGACGAACCACGGCGGCTGGGAGTTTTTAGCGGCGAAGCTCCCGGCGTCCCACTGGGACGTCACGGGCGGGAACGACTGGTCGGCGCTGGTCGTCTGGGGAATGATCGCTCTCGGAACTCTCGTCGATCCGAATTTTCATTCTCGAGTGCAAGCCGCCAAGGACGAGGCCACCGCTCGACGCGGGATCCTCATCGCTACTTTGATCTGGTTCTGCTTCGACGTCGCCACCACGCTCGGCGGCCTCTACGCCCGGGCCCTCTACGCCGACGCCGCTCCGGAAGAGGCCTATCTTCGCCTCGGCTTGCTCGAGCTTCCGCCGGGGCTAAAAGGCTTTTTTCTCGCGGGGGTCCTCGCGACGATCCTCTCGACTCTCGACTCGTATCTTTTCACTGCCGGCGCCACTCTCAGCCACGATCTCCTGAAGCGGACGACCTTCTGGCGCCTCAAGCTTTCGATGCTCTTCACCGGCCTGCTCGCCTGGCTTGTCGCTCCCCTCTTCAAGGGGAGCATCATCGGGGTGTGGAAACTCATCGGCGGTCTCATCTCCGCGTCGCTCCTTCCGGCGCTGCTCTACGGACTGTGGCGGCCTGGCAAGCTCAGCGAGGGGGGCTTCCTCCTCTCCGTAGGGGCAGGAATCTTTGGCACTGTCGCGTTATTTGTCGCTAATCATTTCGCCGGTCTCGGTGTTGAGGAATTTTTTGGCGGACTTGTTGGATCAATTTTAGGCCTAACACTCTCAATTGCGCGCAGCGCATCTGTGGTCTCGCGCCGCTAAACCTGCTATCGTCCTTGCACCTATTTTCTTTAGCAAAGGATCACTTCGCGTGAGTACGAACAAAGAAATCTCTCAGGAAGAAAAGTACCGCCAGGCCCTCGATTACCACGCCCAGGGCAGGCCCGGAAAAATTGAAGTCATCGCGACAAAGCCCTGCCTCACGGCACGCGACCTTACCCTTGCCTACTCTCCCGGCGTCGCCGGCCCCTGCCTCGAAATCGCCAAGAACCCCGAAGACGTTTACAAGTACACCGCCAAGGGCAACCTCGTCGCCGTGCTGTCGAACGGCTCCGCTGTCCTGGGCCTCGGTAACATCGGCGCCCTCGCCGGGAAACCCGTGATGGAAGGCAAGGGCGTCCTCTTCAAGCGCTTCGCCGACATCGACGTCTTCGACATCGAGGTAAATGCAGAAACCGTCGACGAAGTGGTCCGCACGGTGAAGGCCCTCGAGCCCACCTTCGGCGGTGTGAACCTCGAAGACATCAAGGCTCCCGAGTGCTTCGAGATCGAAAAACAGCTCATCGAGATCATGGACATCCCGGTGTTCCACGACGACCAGCACGGCACCGCCATCATTGGTGGCGCGGCTCTCCTGAACGCTCTGGAGATCACCAAGCGCGACATCAAACAGGTGAAGATGGTGGTGAGCGGCGCCGGCGCGGCGGCCATCGCCTGCGCGAACTTCTTCGTCGACCTCGGCGTGAAGCGCGAGAACCTCATGATGGTCGACTCCAAGGGCGTCATCTACAAGGGGCGCACCGAAGGGATGAACAAGTACAAGGACCTCTTCGCCAACGACACGAAGGCGCGCACCCTCGCCGATGCGATGAACGGCGCCGACGTCTTCATCGGTTGCTCGGCGAAGGGCCTCGTTACCAAGGACATGGTCAAGAGCATGGCGAAGGACCCCATCATCTTCGCGATGGCGAACCCGGACCCGGAGATCACTCCCGAAGAAGTCGCCGCCGTTCGCGACGACGCGATCATGGCCACCGGCCGCTCGGACTACCCGAACCAGGTGAACAACGTGCTCGGCTTCCCCTTCATCTTCCGCGGCGCCCTCGACGTCCGCGCCCGCAAGATCAACGAGCAGATGAAGATCGCTGCCTCCAAGGCGCTCGCGGACCTGGCGAAGGAAGAGGTCCCCGACGACGTCAAGCGCGCCTACGGCGACCAGAACTTCTCCTTTGGCCGTCAGTATTTGATTCCGAAGCCCTTCGACAAGCGCGTGCTCACGCGGGTCGCTCCCGCAGTCGCGAAAGCCGCCATGGACTCGGGCGTGGCGCGCATCCACATCCAAGACTTCGCCGCCTACACGCAAGGCCTGCGCGAGCGCCTGGGCCAGGGGGGCACCTTCATGCGCCACATCCGCTCATCGCTTCCTGGTTCGAAGAAGCCGTCCATCGTGTTCGCAGAAGGCTCAGAGCCACGGGTCCTCAAAGCGGTGGCGACCTTGGTGGACGAAGGACGCATCGACCCGATTCTGCTGGGATCGAAAAAATCCATCCACAAGAAGATGGACGCGCTTAACCTCGCGCACCTCAAAGACGTCACGATCCTCCACCCGGAGGACACCGAGCACTACGAGAGCTTCGTCGACAAGTACTTCGCCGCGCGCCAGCGCAAGGGCGTGTCGCTGTCCTTTGCCAAAGACGTCATGAAGCGCGGGAACTACTTCGGTTCGATGATGGTCACCCAGGGCATCGCCGATGGCATGGTCACCGGCGCGACCCAGAACTACCCGGAGTGCATGCGGCCGATCATGAAGGTCGTCGGCGCCAGCGAAACCGGCGCCCCCCGCTCGAAGGTCTCCGGCGTCATGATCCTGATCTTCAAGCAGAAGGTGATCTTCCTCACCGACTGCACGGCGCAGGTCACTCCGTCGAGTGAAGAGCTGGCGGACAACGCCATCAACACGGCCGAACTCTACCGCCGGGTGATGAAGAAGGAACCGCGCGTGGCCTTCCTGTCGTACTCGAACTTCGGCTCGAACCGTTCGGACTCTCCGTCGATGGTCGCCGAGGCGGTGAAGATCGCCAAGCGCCGCGACCCGAAGCTCATCGCCGACGGCGAGATGCAAGCCGACGTCGCGACGAACATCGACATCATGAAGAACCTCTTCGACTTCTGCTCCCTGGACCGCAGCGCGGACGTGCTCGTGTTCCCGGACCTCAACTCCGCGAACATCAGCTACAAGCTCCTCGTGCAACTCGGCGGCGCGGTCCCGGTCGGCCCGATCCTGCTTCCGCTGGACCACGCCATTAACATCGTCCAGCGAACCGCGACCACCGAAGAGATCGTCAACATGGCCCACCTCACGGCGCTGATCTCCGAGGAGATCAAGCAGACCAAGAGCGCTAAGCAGCTTCAATAAGGAGACCGTATGAAACGCGAAATTCTTAATACTCCGAAAGCCCCCGCTGCCGTCGGCACCTACTCCCAGGGTGTGGTTCACCAGGGAGTCTGGTACTTCTCGGGTCAGATTGGCCTCGACCTCCAGGGGAACATGCGCGAGGGCTTCGATGCTCAGCTCGACCAGGTCCTGAAGAACATCGATGGCCTGCTCGAGGGTGCGGGCCTCACCCGCGATCACATCCTGAAGACCACCATCTTCATGACCGACCTCGCGCTCTTCGGCAAAGTGAACGAAGCCTACACCAAGTACTTCACGGCCCCCTACCCCTCGCGCAGCACGGTGCAGGTTCCAGCGCTGCCGAAGGGAGCTCTCGTAGAGATCGAGGTCATCGCTGCGAAAGGCTAGGCATGATCTTCTCGCGGAAGTACGTCTTCGAATCACGTCGCACGAGGGCCCTGCGACTGGCGCTCAACGCCGTCGTCATGGGCGCGGGCCTGGTGCTGCTCTACGCGGCATTCCTCGCCTCGATCCTCTACACGGCTCGCAGCGAGCAAGAACGCACGCAGCAGGGGCTTTACCAGAAGGCCCCCGATGCGATCGTCGTCTTCACGGGTGACAAGGGCCGCATCCGGCAGGCCGTGGAGCACGTGCGCCACTGGCCTGAGGCGAAGCTGCTCATCTCCGGCGTCCACGGCTCGAACACTCTGAAGACGATCACCGCGGGCCTGGTAGACATCGAGGCGCTCCTCGAGTCCCCAGTACAGGTGAACATCGACTATGAAGCGATGGACACGCTCGGGAACGTCCGGGAGAGCCTGGAGAATCTCGAGCTCAGTCTCTCGCCGAGCGGCCGCGTGCTCGTCGTGACCTCGGACTACCACGTTTTCCGCGTGCGCATGCTCTTCCGCGCCCACGTGACAAAGCAAAGCTACCAGATCTACTTCGACGGAGTCCCGTCAGACTGGAGCACGCCATCGAGCTTTAAGAAGCTTGCCATCGAGAGCCTGAAGCTCCTGCGTGCCTGGTGGCTGGTGAATTTCTAGCGTATCTAGAGCGCCAGACTCCAGCCGGCCGGGAGCACGGTGGGGCAGGTCGAGGGCTCCGGAATGAGATAGGGCGCCTTGTAGCGTAGATCGGGAAACTCGGCATCTGCCGCAGGTTCGATGATGTCGCAGTAGAAGTTCCCGTAGGTGTTCGGATCCGCGTTCAGCGGCGTCGGGCTCGCGACGCTGTTCCAGCTGCTCACCAGATTCGTCGTCGAAGTAACCTTCCCGGCCGTGTCCTTCGCCACGATCTTGCGAGTGAAGCGCCAGGCGGTGCCCATGTAGGGCGAAAGCGCGTAGGGCATGGTGTAGGTATCCGTGGTCTCGCGGGTCCCGCCGACGACGGTTTGCTTGTACTCCTTGCGCACCGTCATCGAGCTTCCGCTCGAGCTGACGAGGGTCGCCCGCTGGGCGCAGACTTCGAGCTGGAGATCGTCGAGGATGTCGTCGTTGGTCGCGTTCGGGATGCGCAGGAAGTAGGTCACCGGCGTGTTGCTTCCGATGGTGCGAGTCACCACGAGGTAGAGCTCCGACGCCGACTGTTTCCAGACCTGAACGTTGTGAGTGGTGTCGACGGTTTCACCGTTTTTCAGCTCGTGCTTGTAGGCCTTGTTCCGTTGCCAGGACGCCGAGGTGTAGAGGGCGTCGACGCCGTCTTTGAACTCGGAGAAGCGCGCGTTCGAGTTCGAGATGCAGTCGCGCAGGGCGCGCTCGCGCAAAGCCGCGCGCTCCGCCGGAGACAGTTCGTCCCAGATGCCCTCTTCCTTGCGGCACGCACCACACGCTAGGCCGAGCAGAGCGAGGAAAAGAAGGCGCTTCAAAACTTGTATCCTCCGCCGAAGGAAAGAAGGGTGAGCTGTTCCGCCGCCACGCTCTTATCGACGCCGTTGAGGCGCGTGGCCGGCTGGCCGTTGGGGCGCGAGACCCCACGGAACTTTCTCTCGGAAATGTCTTGGGTCATCTGCGTCGCTTTCATGAAAAAGAAAGCCCCCGAGTTCACCGATAGTATGTTGACCCCCGCGGAAAGAGAGCGGGTCATGAACTTATTCTCTATGATGAGATTATACTCCTCGCTGGTCGCCGGGCTCGCCTCGAAGTAGTACTGCTTGCGGTTGTAGTCCTTTCCAGCCCCTACGCCGGCTTCCGCGAAGAACTCTAGGGCCATGTAGTTCATCTCACCCAGGAAAGGGTTTTTAGTCCGAAAATCGAACATCCAACCGAGGTGCGCCACCGCCTCCCCACCGAAGGCAGAGCCCGTCTTCTTTGTGGCCGAAACCTCGATGTCCACCTCGGGGTTGCCCGTCTGCGCCTGGGTGAAGAGCGTCCCGAGGTAGTAGCCGTCGAGGCGCCCCTGGAAGAGAAAACCTTTTCCGAGGTAGTACTCACGGCCGACCCCGATGCGACCACCGAAGAGCTCGCGCTCCTCCTCGCCGAACTTGGCCTTCGCTCCCTGGAACTCGTACGGGAGGGTGTACTTCGTGTACTCGAAGCCGAGGGTCGACACCCAGTGTGAGGCGCGGTGGTTGAAGCGCTCCTCCTGCGAGAGGTCCTCCTGCGACTGAGGTGCGATCCCGCGCACCGCGAAGCTCGTGTCGCGTTTCGCTGGTGCGACCTTAGGGGTCTCCTTGAGGGGTTCGAGTTCGATGACGGGCACGGGCGCCGGCTCAGCGGTGAGCGCCTCCGCCGGCGTGACCTCACCCGGAGAATTCTCATCCGGCACTAGGACATCATCCATGCTCGGCGCAGCCACGGACTCCAGGAGAGGCGCGTCCAGGATCTCCTCCTGGGCCCGAATCTGGAGTGAAGTGCTCAAGAAGATCGCGAGGAAGATGAAGTTTTTCATTCTTCCATGATCGCCAAGCGTCACGGAGCTCGTCAAATTCTATCTGCGCTGGCCGCTAGGGAGTCTGCAGCGCCTTCCAGCGACGGCACTCGAACACAGTCACGCCGCCGGCGAGGACCTCGCACTTGACCTTCATCATGTGGTGGTGGACCGCCTGCTCTCGTTCTTTCTCTCCGAGCGCCTGCGCCAGCTCCCGTGCTCGGTTCTTCTCGTTAGCGAAGTACTCCTCACAGTGAGACTGCCCGTAGCGGCAGCGGCCCTCCACCTCCGCTCTCCGGAGCACCACGGGGTCGTTCGAGAGCGTCGTCACCTTCAGTGCCTCGACCATCGCCTCCAGCAGCTCCCCCTGGTATCGGCTGACGACGAACTCTTCGAAGCCGGCGCTCTGGTGCGCTTCGGTGAACTCCAGCATCCTCCGCTGGAAAAACTCTCCGACGGCCTGCGCTTCCGCGGCGTCGAGCGGGTTACCTTTGGGCATCGGATTGGGAGCGTGGGGTGACATGGCCCGGGCCATTTCTCCGAGGAGGTGCGCGTCGATGTTGTCCACGTCGAAGGCCGGCAAAGTGTAGCGGGTCCGACGCGTGGTCGAGACGAAGCTCGTGCCGGTGTTCACCTCGAAGGTCTCTTGGCCCTCGATCTCCATCGGCGCGCTATGGCAAGCCACGCAGCGGGCCCGCAGGACCTCTTTTCCTTTCAGCATGACTTTCTTATTCCACTCACCGATCTCCTCCGGTTTGTGCGAGGTGACCTGGGGGCAGGCCCGCAGGAGCTCCGCGAACGGAACGCCGATCGCCGGCGTCCACGCTTCTCGCACCAGTCGCTCGCAGGAGGTCGCCTCGATGCCCGAGACCAGCGCCGACGCCCTACTTAGCTCAACCCCGGTTCGCTCGGCGCAGACGGCGTCCCACATCTGCGCGAGAGCGTTCAGCGCACGCACGGTGTCCTGGCCCGGTTGCGCGCAGGCCCCATCGGCGCTGAATACTCCCGGCGAATAGTTGCGGAACTCGAGCTTCGAGGGGTGCGTCTTCACGAAGGAAAAATGATTCTCCACGTCCTCCATGAAGTAGATGTTCCCGTCTGCGTCGAAGTCCGGGTAGTAGCCACCGTCGCCCGGGGCGACGTGCTGGGACGCGAGGGCGTAGGAGGTCGGGGTGAGCTTCTTGCCGTCGCCGCTTTCCTCGAGGTTCATGACGACGACGTTCTTCACCTTGTCTTTCGAGATCCCCGAGAAGTAGCCCTGCTGGAACTCGGCGAAGTTGTCGACGTGGAAGGAAATCTGCGAAGAGTCGTGGTTAAAGGATACCTTCCCCGTTCCGTAGCCGAGGTCGAGCGCGAGGTCACACTTCCCGTCGCCGAGGCGGTAGATCTTCGTGCTCTTCGCCGCCGGGTCGTGCACCGACAGGAAGCGCCCGTCCTTCGAGAGCATCGGAAGGTCGGTCGGGATATCCGTCTTCCCACAGGGCGCATACGGGGCCTTCTTGAGAGAAAGGCCGCTGGAATCGAGGTGCACATCCATCATCGTCACGCCGTCGTGGTCACTGATGATCTTGTAGACGCCGTCGCCCTTGGTGCCGAGGGACTGGTAGACCCCCGGGAGCGGCGAAACGGCTCCCTGGAGCTGGCCTCCTTGGCCGCTCTTGCCGAGAGTCTTCGCCCCGTGGCCCTCGAAGAAACTAATCTGGTACCCGCCACCCACCGTGAACATCGGGACCGTCAGAAGCTTGCCGTCGGGGGACCACACCGGGTCGATGCTCCCCGGGAGTGGGTTTTCCTCCGCGCTCTCGAGGTCCAGCAGAATATTTCCCTCTGGGCCGATGTAGGATAGCAGCTTGCCTTCGGGATGGACCTTGAAGAAGTAGCCCGGCAGGTGCCTGATCTTCACGCGCTTGAGCGCCGAGGCCTCCGACAGCTTGCAGACGTCGCCGGCGAGGGCACTACTGACGAAGCATGCGCTCAAGATCGAGCTGATAACGAGCGGCAGTTTCATGGCCATACTTAACCCCAGGAAGGATTCGGCCGCCTCGGTACACCAAGAGGGCCGGGAAATGCTGATCGACGTTGCGGAGCTTGAACTCCAGTGAGTCCACCTGACGAACGGCGTCTGCGCCGAGCTGCCGGCGCAGGGCCTCGACCTCCGCCGGCGGGACATCCTTCGCCAGGAGGACCTGCACCGGGATCTTGAGGCTCTTCGCGGCTTTGCGGATCTCGGCGATCCCCGCCTGCGCGAGGCCCATGCGCGGGGACCAGACGTAGAGCGCGCCCTTCGGGTTCGCTCGCAGGAGCTTCGCGAGATCCAGGTCATTGTAGAAGCGCCCGTCAAGCTTCTCGACGAAGGGCCCGAGGACCTTGCGCTCGCAGGTTTTTCCCTCGAACGCAATCTCGATGCGACCGGCCTGACTGAGGCGGGCGATGGCCTCGCCCTCTTTCGTCTGGCGCGTCACCACCCAGGTGCCGAACTCGTCGGTCTCCGAGGCCCAGAAGAAATCGCCCTGGGTGCCGATCGCGTGCTTCTCCCACTGGGGCCGGGACTTCCATTCGGCCGCGATCTGAGACAGCTGCGCCGAGCAGCGCCACGTCTCGTAGGGAGCCGCGTGGAGGAGTGCGGAGCAAAGAATGAGCACGGAGGCGAAAGCGAGCTTCATAGGTAAACCCTATCGGAAAAACTCTTAGAAACTTTCGGCGGAAGAATACCCGCCGGCTACGCTCGGTTAACAGTGATGACTTCTTCCATCTGTTCGATGGCGGAGATGGTCTTGAGGAGTTCGGAGTAGTCCTTGACCTCGACCTCGAAGACGAAGCTCCCCTTCTGGTCCGGAAGCGAGCGCGCCAGGGCGGAGCGGATGTTGATGCCCGTGTTGTTGATGGTCTTAGAAATCTTCGAAAGAATTCCTGGCTTGTCGTGGGTCATCACGCGGATGTTCACCGGGTGCGAGAAGGCGTAGGCGCGGTTCCACTGGACCTCGATGCGCCGGGAGTTCTCCACCTCGTGGGCGCGGTGACAGCCGACGGTGTGGATGGTGATGCCCCGGCCCCGGGTGATGAAGCCGACGATCGGATCGCCAGGGATCGGGTTACAGCAGCGGCCCATGCGCACCTGCACGTCGTCGAGGCCATCGACGATGACCGCGTTGTCGCGGCCGACCGAGCGGCGTGCGGTCTTCGCGATCTGCTCCGAGAGGAGTTCGCGAGGTGCCTCCTCCGCCTGGGCCTCCTCGACGTAGTCGATGCCGACGACGTAGGGAAGGATGTCTTTCAGGTGGTACATCTTCGCGCCGAGCTGGACCTGCACCTCTTCCAGGGACTTCATGTTGAGTCGATCGAAGACCTCGTGGAACCCACCGTTCTTCTCGATGGCCTTCGCCGTCGTACCGTAGCGCTTGAGTCCCCGGTCGAGGAGCTCCTCGCCGTCCTGCTTGTGCTTATCGCGCTCGACCTTCTGTAGGTACTGCTTGATCTTCGTGATCGCGCGGGAGGTCTTGCAGATCTTGAGCCAGTCTTTCGACGGGACCTGGGTCTTGGACGTGAGCACCTCGACGGTGTCGCCGGACTTCAGCCGGTGCTTCAGCGGCACCATCTTGCCGTTGACCTTCGCGCCGACGCACTGGTTGCCGACCTGCGTGTGGACCGCGTAGGCGAAGTCGAGGGCCGTGGCACCGTAGCGTAGCTCCTTGACGTCACCGGCCGGCGTGAAGATGAAGATGCCGCCGACGTCGAGGTCGTTCTTCACGACGTCCATGAACTCCGAGGAACTCGTGACGTTCTGGTTGAACTCCATGAGCTCTTCGACCCACTTGAGCTTGTTCCCGGGCGCGGTTTTGTCGCGCTCCTTGTACTTCCAGTGCGCGGCGACGCCGCGCTCGGCGACCTCGTGCATCTCGTAGGTACGGATCTGGATCTCGATGCGCTCGGCCTTCGGCCCGATCACCGTCGTGTGGAGCGACTGGTAGTTGTTGACCTTCGGGATCGCGATGTAGTCCTTGAAGCGCCCGGGCACCGGCGTGAACGCCGAGTGGATCACGCCGAGGACCTTGTAGCACTCGGTGATGTTGCTGGTGAGGATGCGGAACGCGAGCAGGTCCTGGATCTGGTCGACGTCGACCCCCCGCTGGACCATTTTCTTGTAGATCGAGTAGAAGTGCTTGGGCCGGCCCGTGACGTCGGCGATCACGCTGTACTCCATGAGCCGGTCCTGGATGATCGCGAGCGTGTCCCGGATGTACTCCTGGCGCTCGGTCTTCTTCATGCTGATCTTCTCCGCCAGGCGGTAGTAGATGTCCGGGTGGAGGTAGCGCAGGCAGAGGTCCTCGAGGTCGCCCTTCACGGAGTTGATACCGAGGCGGCTGGCCAGCGGAACGTAGATGTCGAGGGTCTCCTGCGCCTTCGCCATCTGCTTCTCTTTCGAGACGTACTGGAGCGTGCGCATGTTGTGCATCCGATCGGCGAGCTTCACGATGATCACGCGCAGGTCCTGGGCCATAGCGACGACCATCTTGCGGAAGTTCTCCGCCTGGGACTCTTCCTTCGACTTGAACTTGATCTTCGAGATCTTCGTGCAGCCGACGACGATCTGCGCGACGCTCTTGCCGAAGAGCTTCTCGATCTCCTCCGGGGAGACGTCGCAGTCCTCGACCGTGTCGTGGAGGAAGCCGGCCATGATGCTGTCGGCGTCCATCTTGAGCTTCACGAGCGTTCCGGCGACGTTCAGCGGGTGGATGATGTAGGGCTCGCCGGAGCTGCGCTTGTGCTTGCTGTGCTTGTCTTCGGCGAACTGGTAGCAGCGCTTCAGCGCCGCGAGGTCCGCCTCCGGGTTCATCGATTCCACGCGCCGGAGCAGCTCGTCGATGGTGAGGTTCGGCTCGTGGGAGAAGTCGATGCGCTCGGAGAACATCAGGCGCCCTCCAGGCTACGCCCGACGATGGCGGCGAGCTCGCCGTAGGCGCGGTCGACGTCGTCGTTAGTGACGAGGAAGTCGTAGTCGCGGGCCCGCTGGATCTCGAGGCGGGCGTTCTTGAGTCGCTCCTCGATCACCTGTGGCGCATCCGTTCCGCGGCCGCGCAGGCGCCGTTCGAGCTCCTCGAGGGAGGGCGGCTGGATGAAGATCACCGCCGCGCAAGCGCCGTAGATCTTCTTGATGGCGTCGGCGCCCTGGACGTCGAGGTCGAAGAGCATCGCCTCACCGCGCGCCAGGCCCTGGTCGACGAAGCTCTTCGAGGTGCCGTAGTAGTTCGAGTGCACGCGGGCCCACTCGATGAAGTCGGCGCGGGCGATGCGGGCCTCGAAGTCGTCCTTCGAGATGTAGTGGTAGTCGACCCCATCGCGCTCCCCGGGCCGGATCGGGCGAGTGGTGCAGGAGACCGACCAGCGCAGCTCCGGGTGAGCCGCCTTGAGGCGCTCGAGGAGCGTGCTCTTGCCCGTGCCCGAGGGGGCACAGATCACAATGAGCCGGACTCGTTCTGGCGAGGGAAGGGTCATTCCAGGTTCAACGCTTGTTCTCTGATCTTTTCAAGTTGTACCTTCATTTCTACCACGTTCTGCGAGATTTCCATCTGGGCAGATTTCGACCCCATCGTGTTGGTCTCGCGGCCCAGCTCCTGGAGTAGGAAATCAATCTGCCGACCGACCTCGCCGCTCCCCCGGAGCACCTCCCGCAGCTTGGCCACGTGGATCTTTGCCCGATTGATCTCCTCGTCTATCTCGAGCTTCTCGAGGTAGAAGATCACCTCCTGCATGAGCCGGCCCTCGTCGACCTTGAAGTCCTTCATCCGCTCGGCGAGCTTCGCACTGATCTTGTCTTTCACCAGCTCCGGATAGAGCGCCTTGAGTTCTTCATTTCTCCGAAGGAGTTTCTCGTAGGCCGCGAGGTGCTCCAGGAGCTTCTCGACCAGCGACTGGCCCTCGGCCGCGCGCGACGCGCGCAGGCCCTCGACGGCTTTGCCGAAGGCGCCGAGCACCAGCGGGGCGAGTTCCTTGCCCTTGTCGCTCTCCTCATCCTTCATGAAATCCTGCCGGAAGAAGTCCGTCGGCGAAGCGGAGAGCGGAACCTTCCCGTCGATGAGCGGGAGGATGCTGTCGAGCCAGAGCTTGACCTTCGCCGGATCGAGGTTCGACTCGGCGGCGGCTTCGCTGCGCCTTTGGTAGGAAACAGACACGTCGAAGGTGCCGCGCTTGAAACTCTTCTCGAGCTGACTCCGGAGATCGAACTCCAGCGAGGAGAGGCTTGAACCGATCTTGAAGCGGTAGTCTTTGAAGCGGTTGTTCACCGTTTTGATTTCGACGGTAACCGCCCAGCGATCGCTGCTAACTTCCGCGCGGCCGAAGCCGGTCATCGAGGCGACGGTCATTCTTCTTCTCGTTTGTTCACGAGCGTCGAGTTGCCCATGCGGCGGAACTTCTGAAAACGTTCTTCCAGCAAGGTGTCCAGCGGCTTCTTCTTGAGGGCTTCGAACTCCGCGACCACCGCGTCGCGCACTTTCTCGATGGCGATTTCCGGATAGCGATGGGCGCCACCGACGGGCTCGGCGACGATGCCGTCGATGACCTCGAGCTCGCGGGCCTTGTTCGGCGAGAGCTGCAGAGAGTTCGCCGCCGTCTCGGCCATCTTCGGGTCACTCCAAAGAATCGACGCACAGGATTCGGGCGAGATCACAGAGTACACGCTGTACTCCATCATGAGCACGCGATCGGCGATGGCGATGCCAAGGGCGCCGCCCGAGCCGCCTTCGCCGATGACGACGGTGACGATGGGCACGCGCACGCCGAACATCTTCTCGAGGTTCTCGGCGATCGCCTGCGCCTGACCGCGCTCTTCCGCGCCGATCCCAGGATAGGCTCCCGGAGTATCAACGAAGGTCAGCACCGGCACGCCGAACTGCGACGCCATCTCCATCAGGCGGAGAGCTTTGCGGTAGCCCTCGGGCTGGGCCATGCCGAAGTTGTGGCGGATCTTCTCTTGGGTCTTGCGGCCTTTCTCGATGCCGATCACGGCCACGCGTTGACCCGCGAGGTAGCCGAAGCCACACACCATGCACGGGTCGTCGGAGAACCGACGGTCGCCGTGGATTTCGTGGAAGTCACTGACGCAGCCGTTGATGTAGTCGATGGCATGAGGCCTGGCCGGATGGCGAGACAGCAGGGTGCGCTCCCACGGCGAAAGGTTCTGATAAATATCCTTGATGAGCTTATCGACCTTGGCCTGCAGCGCTTGGATTTCAGCGGTGAGGTCAATCTTCGATGATGATTCTTTCAGTTCGCGGATTTGATTTTCTAATTCAAATACCGGCCGTTCAAACTCGAGCGTGTAGTCCATCGTAGTCCCTTGCTAGGTTGGGACCCCCATCCTAGCAAGAGGAAGTGTCATTTGTCGCCCTACTGAGCTTGTTTCCAGCCCTCCACGACGCCACCCTCAAAGAAAATATACTTCGGCGCACCATCTCGCTGGTAGAGCCATCTTTCGTTTTCATTTCGGGGGTTTCCGGCCACGTCGATGCGCATTGGCCGGCCCCAGGCCGCCATCACATCCTCCTTCGTCATCCCGACGACGACCTCACTCTGCGAGCGAGCAAAACCGCGCTCGTACGGAGTGAGCACATGGGGGACTTCCAGGAGCCCGCGCCCCTCGAGGTACTCATCCCGCTCCGCGCGGCTGGTGAGCTGGAGGAAGTAGATCTTCTCGGAGGTCGAGCCGAGGCGCGAGCGGTACTGCTGGTAGTGGGCGAAGGCCCCTTCGCTCTGAGAGTTCTCGAGCTTCACGAGTTCGCGCTCAAGCGCGAGCTGCTCTCGCTCACGCAGGCGCATCGTCTCGGACGCAGGAGTGCGACGCCGCCACTCGTCCTTGCTTCGCCACTGCCGGCCCGAGTCACCGGGGACCACCGGAAAATCTTCGCGAGGCCGGAACATCGGCCCGTCGTCTTCCTCCATCTCCGCGAGGTAGGTCCGGTGCGGCGCGAGCGCACAGGCGGTGAGCTGAGTTAGAAAAACAACACAAAGCAGGCTCTTCATGACGGGTCCCTCCGTGGGTAGTCATGCGGACTTCTCGGTAACCCTGGGCAGAGATTTCGTGACCGAAGGCCTAGGCGGCAGAACTTTCCCGCGCGTTCCAGTCGGGCTTTGGGGGCCGAACTTTAGGAGTGAGCTCGCCTGCCGATAAGGTCACAGAGATGGAAGCACTCGCAAAAATCGAAGAACTCATCAACCAGGGCCTACTGTGGCTGTGGCGCAAGCTCGCGGGTCTGCTGAGCAGGCTCCTTCCGCCGCGCGCGCGGGCGGTCCTCGCTCGCGTCGGCCGGCTTCCGGCCCAGTTCCTCACGCGCGCGAAGACCCTCCCGGCGCAGGCGAAGGCCTTCATCCCTAGCGCTAAGGCTTGGCTCCTGGCCAACGCGAAGTTCGACTTCAAGCTGCTGCTCGCGGAGACGCTCGATCAAGGGCAGAAGCTGACTCGAGAGCTCAAGGGCGCCTCGCCGCTGAAGGCGATCGCGAAGCTCGTGTGCTACCCCTTCAGCCTGGTGGCCCGGGTCGGCCAGAGGCTCGGAGCTGCGCACTTTACGGTGCTCACCGTCGGGGGCCTCGCCGTCCTCGTTGCGCTCTTCAACATCGCCACCAACGGCTACAAGATCGCCACTCATTCACAGGGCACACGGGCCCCCGCGTCCGAGCCGATCGAAGGCTACGCGCGGCCGAGCTACTACAAACAGAACCACCGAGAAGTCTCCTTCAGTAGCATCAAAATCCCCGTCTACATCCAGGGGATCAACGAGCTGCGTGCTCTCATGGTGGACATCTCGATCCTGACGAGTAACCGCGCCACGAAAGTCTGGCTGAACAAGAACGAGTTCTCGCTCCGGGATCACCTCGTGCTCACGGTGGAACCCGTGCTCCCGACCTTTCCGATGACGGAAGAGGGTCGGCAGGTCATCGCGACGAAGATGCGCGACGAGATCAACGTCTTCCTGCGCGCGCAGGGGGTCGAGGGCGAGGCCCTCGAGGTGCGCCTCATCCACGTCCTGGCCCACTAGTCGCCGAGCCAGGCCTTGAGGGTCTTCTTGTTGACGCCGAGTTCGCGGGCCGTGCCGGCGAGCTCTCGGCCGCAACGCGCGTACGCGTAGCGCGCGTACTCGCGCTTGACCTCCTCCATGCGCCGGAGCGGTCGCTCGGCCTCGGACAGCCCGCAGAGGTCGCTGCTCAGCACGAGGAGCTTCTCGTCCCAGAGGTCGAAGTCGAGCTTGCGCGTGCTCGAGCGCGCGACCTTTGCGGCGAGGTGGCCGCGCAGCTGCCGCACGTTTCCGGGCCAGGGCAGAGTCTGGTAGAAACTGATGAGGCGCTCGGCGACGGTGACATTCTTCTCGAGCGCGAAGGCCAGGCAATGGCGCCGGATGCTCTCCACCGAATCTCGCAGCGGGCCCAGCTCCGCCACCACGCCCTGGTGCAAGCGGAAGTAAAAATCCGCGCGCATGCCGTTGTCCTTCACCACCGCCTCGAGCGACCTGCCGGCGGCGAAGATCAGCCGCGCGCTCGTCGACCGCAGGCGCGTGTCGCCCACTCGTCGGTAGCTACCGCTGTCGAGGAAGTGCAGGAGCTTGAGCTGCAGGTCCTTCGAGAGCGAGTCGACCTCGTCGAGGAAGAGGGTACCGTTGTGAGCAGCCGCCAGGGCACCGTCGTGGTCGCGCGTGGCTCCCGTGAAGGCGCCGCGCTTGTGGCCGAAGAGTTCGGATTCGACGAGGCTGCTCGAGAGTGCGGACAAGTTCAGCGCGACGAACTGTCCCGCGCGCCCGCTCGCGCGGTGGATTTCCTCGGCGTGGAACCCCTTGCCGGTTCCCGTCTCTCCCTGGAGCAGCACGGGGAGCTGCGAGGCGCGCACGGCCTGGTCATCGAGGCCCGCAGGCCAGGGCGTGGCCCGAAGCTCATCCTGCAACCGGTGGCGGTGGAACTCGAGGCGCAGGCAGTGGTCGATGCCGAGGGTGTCGCGGTCGGAGACGAAGGCCTCCCGGCTCCACTGCCCATTGAGCGCGAAGGGCGCACCGTCGAGCGTCCGCAGCAGGTAGCGAGCCTCGCCGAGGACGGTCGCGAGCTCGAGACGCCAGTGGAAGCTGCGGGCCGCCGCGCCGGGCACGCTGATGACGGCCGCGCTGCTCAGGCGCCCGCGGTCGACCTCGGGGACCACGTCCCAGGCCGTGCGGTTGAGCGCGTGCGTCTTCTTGGGCCGCGCGGGGCTGATGACCGTGCACCGGTCGCCGTAGCGAAGACCGAGTTCCTTGAGTTCCTGCACAACTTCTCCTTTGCGTGGGTGGAAGCAGTGACCTTGCCCGAAGTCTCTGCCAAGGAGGTGAAATTTCAGCTCCGCCGAGACAGAAAACTCATTCTTGCAACACCGCCGAGGCGAAGGCACAATGGCGCCATGACGATTCAAAAAGGAAAAACCGAATTCCTCATGGGCATCGACGACGTCGACCAGCTCGCGAAGTGGCTCGCCGAGCATCCCACCGCCCAGGGCGTCGCCTTCATTGGCCGCTCAAACGTCGGAAAGTCCTCGCTCATCAATTCGATCTTCGGAAAAGATACGGCCCGCGTTTCTAAGACTCCCGGCCGCACGCGCCAGGTGAACGTCTTTCGATTTTTCTGGCAGGCCGAGCTCGACGCGACCCCGCGCGAGTTCTTCCTCTTCGACGTCCCCGGCTATGGCCACGCGGAGGTCTCGAAGCAGATGGCGCGCAACTGGCAAGTGCTCCTCGACACCTTCTTCAATTACCTCAGCGGAAAGGTCCTCCTCCTTAACCTTCAGGACGCGCGGCACCCGCTGCAGGAAGCCGATCTGCAGTTCCAGGCCTACATCAAATCTTTCGAGCTCGAGGCCTTCTTGGTCTTCAACAAAGTGGACAAGCTCAAGACTCAGAGCGAGCGCGCGCAGCTCCAGAAGCGCATGCCGGAGATCTACAAGGCAAACAAGTGGGTGAAGCAGATCCACTTCGTCTCGGCCGAGAAGCACACGGGCCTGCCGGCGCTCACCGAGGGCATGATGACCTTCCTGCTGCGCTACGCGAGCGCCTAGCGGTCGTCAGGTTTCTTGAGGTCCTGGACCTCGCCTTCCATCTCGTGCAGCAGCTGCTCGAGCTCGTCGGCCTGGGCCCGGAGCACGTGCGCGCGCGGGTTCCCCCAGTCGAGAGTTCCTTCGCGCAGGCCCTTCGCCGCGAGCCGGCCGAGTTCCTCGTAGGTGTCGTGGAGTTCCGTGCTGGCCTTGGACGCGTGGATCATCTTCATGCCGATGGCCGTCGTGCGCTTGAGCTCGTGCTCGCAGGCCTGGAGCACACCGAGCGCCTTTTTCCGCCAAGACTCATTGTTTGCATCACGCATGGCCGTTATTATGCCCTAAAGGGCAGCGTGACACAAAGAGGCGAGCTTTTCCCATGCAACTCACTCAGGCATTAGCACCGATCGCGGCGATGAACGCGCAGGACGAAGCAAAAATCCAAGCGGTCTTCGCCGAGCTCAAGGAGCGCTACGCGAACTACCGCGACCCCTGGGGCTTCAACCTCGCGCTCTGTGAACAGACGCTCCGCACCCTCCTCCCCTTCTATCGGCACTACTTCAAAGTCCGCGTCTTCGGCGCCGAGAACGTGGAGAACATCCCCTACATCGTCGCCTCGAACCACACGGGCCAGGTCCCCATCGACGCCATGCTCATCACCATGGCCTTCGTCATCGACGTCGCGCCTCCGCGCATCCTGCGCGCCATGGTGGAGCGCTTCATGGCACAGCTGCCCTTCCTCGGCGACTTCGCGGCACAGACCGGCAGCATCCTCGGCGACCGCGCGAACTGTCAGTACCTCCTGGAAAACGGTGAGTCCATCCTCGTGTTCCCCGAAGGCGTGCGCGGCATCAGCAAGAGCACGCCGCAGTTCTACCGCACGCAGAGCTTCAGCCACGGCTTCTACCGGATCGCGCTGCAGAACAAGACCCCCATCCTGCCGGTCGCCGTCGTCGGCGCCGAGGAGATGTTCCCCTTCGTCTGGCACGTCAAGAGCCTCGCGAAGCTCCTGAGCGTTCCCGCGCTTCCGCTGAGCCTCAATGCCTTTCCGCTCCCGTCGCCGATCGACATCCACATCGGAAAACCCATCCTCGTCGATGCGCAGCTCTCCCCCGAAGCTCCGGACAAGGAGATTCGCGAGTGCGTCCACGGGGTCGAAACGCAGGTCAAGCGCCTCCTCGCCGTCGGCCTAAAAAACCGAAGGCCCTTCTTCGACGAGGTCCGCAAGCCGCTCGCGAAGCTCCTGCGCCAGCACGAGGTCAACAACCGTGAGTGAGAGCAGCAAGAAAAAGAAAGTCCTCATCATCGGCATGGCCGGCGGCCTCGCGCGCATCACCGCGCGCCTGCTTCTCACCGAGCACCCGGACTGGGAAGTCCTCGGCGTCGACACGCGCTCGCTCGCCGACCTCCCCGCGCTCAAGGGCCTCGAGACGCTGACGATGAAGTACTCGCGCGGCAACTTCGAGAACCTCTTCCGCGCGCACCACTTCGACCTCGTCCTGCACCTCGGGCGCATCTCCCACAGCTCGAACGACGCCGACGTGCTCGCCAAGCGCCTCGAGCTCTCCGTCATGGGCACGAACCGCATCCTCGAACTCTGCCTGCGCTCGGGGATCAAGAAGGTTGTCGTCCTCTCGACCTTCCACGTCTACGGCGCGCTCCCGGATAACTCCATCTTCCTGGGCGAAGAAGCGCCCCTGCGCGCGAGCATCAAGCACCCCGAGCTGCGCGACGTCGTCGAGATGGACCAGCTCTGCGGCCAGTTCATGTGGAAGCACCAGAGCGAACTCTCCACCGTCGTGCTCAGGCCCTGCAACATCATCGGCACCCAGATCCAGAACGCCATGAGCCGCTTTCTCACGAATCCCCTCGCGCTGCGGCCCATGGACTACAACCCCTTCTTCCAGTTCATCCACGAGTTCGACATGGCCCAGGTGCTCTGCCGCGCGCTCACCGAGCTCCCCACGGGCACCTACAACGTCGCCGGCAGCGACTTCATCTCCCTGCGCGAGGCCCTCGACCTCGTCGGTTCGAAAGGACTGCCCTTTCCCATCACTCTCGCCAAGGGACTGAACGAAGGCCTCAAGCTCTTCAAGATCGACGTGCCGGAGTATCTCTTGGACTACCTGAAGTTCTCTTGCCTCATCAGTAACGCCCAGCTGACGAAGGCACTAGGCCCCGATTTCTTGCGCTTCGGGATCAAAGAGACGCTGGAACTTATTCGCCTAAAATAGCCCCGAACCATTGACTTGACTCGCCGCGAATCCTAGGATGACCCATACCGCTATTCTGTGCCCGGCTGGCGGAATGGTAGACGCAGCGGATTCAAAATCCGCCGACTAATCATCGTGGGGTTCGAGTCCCTTGCCGGGCACCAATTCTTGCCAACGTTATCCGTTCTTAGGCTTCTCCCCCACCAGCCACGTACTCCCCGCCCAGCTGCCCCAGCGCTGCGGGGCCTGGTAGCTCGTGATCTCGAAGCCCGCGGCGCGCATGAGGGCCGCGAGGTCCATGGGGTTGAGCAGGAACACGGCGTCGGAGTCGCTGATGGCCGGCTTCACGAGGCAGGGCGTGCGGAACATCGCCCGGCGCGCGGAGGGCAGCGCGAGCTTGAGCGCCGTGAGGGCGGCGTTGCGGAACACGCGCAGGAAGATCTGCACGAGGTTGTCTCCGTGCGGGAACGAGTAGGCGCCGCGCTTGCCGAGGAGGGGAAACTCCCACTTCCCCAGCAGCCCCATGACGAGGTTCTTGCCGGTGGCCAGCGGCGAGATGAGGTTCGGGCCCACGACGATGAGCCGGCCGCCGGGCCTGAGCGCGCGGTAGAGTTCGGCGAGCGCGAGCTGCGGCCTCTCGATGTGCTCCATGACCTGGTAGCAGCAGAAGTTCTCCACCGACCCCGGCGGCAGCTCGACGCGGTAGACGTTGAGCTTCTCCACCGGGATGCGGATGCCGCGGGCGCCGAAGGTCTTGCGCGCGTTGTCCGGGAAGATGTCGGTGGCCACCACGGCCACGCCGCGCTCGTGGAGCGCGTAGGCCGCCTGGCCCAGGCCCGAGCCGATCTCGTGGACCGCGCCGCGGGCGTGGGCGAGCACGAAGTCGGCGTAGGCGCGGTAGCGGCCGACGTTGAAGTCGCCGGCGAAGCCGCAGTAGGCGTCGCCCTCGTAGAATTGCTCTAGCTCACTCAGGCCCTGTGCCATGTTCTCCCTTCCTGTAGGTGCTTCCACTTTATCATAGCTCGCGGCACTTGCTTAAAAGGACAAAGTACCCGAGCAGCTCCATCCGGCATCCTAACATCTCCTCGCAGTCTCCGCTTGGAGCTGACGATCGCACCAGAAATTTCGTTCAATAGAGAGATCAAAGATTACGGATAATCTTAAGGAGTCTACATGAAGTATCTCGCACTAGTTCTCTCTCTGGCATTCGCCACCACCGCTTTCACCTGCACCGAAGACGGCCGCGAAGGCTTCCTTCCAGAAAATGACATGTACATCAGCGTCGACGACAAGAACGCCGGCGGCATCACGCAGGAGCAGTTCAACAGTGTCATCGACCGCCTCGTCGCCATCTACGAACCGATCATTTCTCAGATGGGTGGTCGCCTGAGCGTTTCTCGCGGCTGGGATAACGGCACCGTCAACGCCAGCGCTCAGCGCCTCGGTAGCACCTGGGTCGTGAACATGTTCGGGGGCCTCGCCCGCCACCAGACCATCACGGAAGACGGCTTCGCCCTCGTCATGTGCCACGAGATCGGCCACCACATCGGCGGCGCGCCCAAGATCGGCGGTTTCTTTAACCGCTGGGCTTCGAACGAGGGCCAGTCGGATTACTTCGCTACGTTGAAGTGTCTCCGCAAACTCTTCCTCAACGACGACAACGCTGCCATCATCGCCGGCATGGACGTTCCTGAGGTGCTTGCGCGCACCTGCGCGGCGACCTACGCCGACGAGAACGACAAGAACATCTGTATCCGCAACGGCATGGCGGGCGTTTCCGTCTCGAACCTCTTCGCTTCCATGCGCAATCAGGCGCCGGCGCAGTTCGACACTCCGGACCGCAACGTCGTTGGCCGCACGGACGACTCGCACCCCGCCCACCAGTGTCGCCTCGACACCTACTACCAGGGCGCCCTCTGCGACAAGTCGTTCAACGAAGACGTGTCCCAGTCGAACGAAGTCGCCGGCACCTGCCACGGCTCCCTCGGCGACACGAAGGGCCTGCGCCCACTCTGCTGGTTCAAGCCGGCAGGCCGCTAAGAGAAAGTCCTAGCACTCCCCAAGAAGGCCAGCGCTAGCTGGCCTTTTTTATTTAGTCGAGGCGCACGAAGTTGGTCTGGAAGCCGACGAGCGCAGTGAGATCCTCACCATAGGAAAACCGCTCGTAAACTGTGCGAATGGCGGCGATGAGTTCCTTGCGAAATTCCTCGACTTCCTCGGGCCGAACGCGCAGGACTGCGAGATGCAGGTTCGCTCTCGGTGGCTCGTCCATGTAGCGACGCGCAGTGAGTTCTTGCAGCTCCTGCGCCGACCGAAGGATGCGGCTGCGATCCGAGTCCCCGGCCATGCTAAAGTAGACGCCGCCCTTGGCACCCGAGGGCCTGATCACGCCCTCCTCTTTAACAAGAACACCCGAACTGAGGAGTTCGTCGAAGACCTTCCGGCCATCGACCTTGAGCTCCTCGGTGATGAAGCGAGCGACGTCCTCGGCCTGGGCCAGCGGCAGCCCTGCGCCGATCTTCGAGCACGCCACGAAGTGGCCGAGGTTGATGTTCGCGAGCATGGGCTTCTGATCGAAAACCGCCGCCTCCGCGTACCGAGGCTCAGTGTCAAAGCCCTTGCGGCTGATCTTCTCGTTGGCCACCATTTCAAGAAACTGTCGCGCGGGCCCCGGCGGAAGCTCCATGAGCTCCACCATGACCTTCGCGTGCTTCGAAGAGAGGGAGCGCTTACCGCTCAGCACGTTCGAGAGAGACGACGTCGAGCTGTACCCGAGCCGGCGCGCGAGGCTCCCGAGGCTAAAGCGCGGATTCACCTTCTGCTTTTCCTCCAACCACTTTGCGATGATGGAGCGGTAGTCATTTTTGGAGAAGCTCGCCATATTCACAACTTTAACAAAGTTAAGATTAGTTTAATAAGTCCAACTATTTACACTTCTGCTGAAAGGCTTTTCCTAAGTGAAACAAAGTCTAAGCTCATCATAGACCCGTTTGGCATTTCAACTGTGACAAGAATTCTTAATTCAGCTGATCTTTAGCATGTTCAGAACAGATGTCTTTTCTTGAAAAGGTCATCAAGGCCTAGACAAGTAGACTATCCCTAGGGCTTGCTCGGTGTTTTCAGGGAAAATCTCTGACAGAGAGGTGACTCATGGCATTCCTACTGAGCTTAATTTTATCGCAAGTCCTCGCGGCTCCGGTGACCTCCCTCTACCTCGGCAAAGCGACTCGCAACAACGAAGTCGTTTACACTGAAAAGCACGAGGTGACGGAAGAGGGCGATCAGGTGCTCACCGCACTGACGACCTACCAGAGACCCGACGGCGAGGTCATCGCCACGCTTCGCTCCGACTTCACCAAAAGCGTCACCAACGCCGAGCACGAGATGCACGACCGGCGCACCGACCGGCGCTACGGCGTGCGCTGGGAGGGCGACACCCCGGTGATGTGGGACCGGCCCAAGGACGGAAAAGAGCGCGTGGAAAGGATGGGGAAAGGTTATGCGAAGGGGAAGCTCCTCATTGGCGGTCAAGGGCTGCACTACCATATGCGCTCGCGACTGGCGGAGTTCTCTAAGAACGAAGTCGCCGTCGCGCTGCTGATCCCGGGCAAGCTCGACTGGTACAGCTTCCTCGTGATCCCCCACGAGGTGACGCCTCAGCGGCTGCACTTTAAGATGAAGGCCCAGAGCGCTTTCCTGCGCCTCTTCGCTCCCTCCCTCGACATCTGGTACTCGCCGGACGGAAGGCTGCAGCGCTACAAAGGTCTCTCGAATCTCCCCGATGACAAGGGCGACAACCAGATCGTCGAGATCGAGTACTCCTACTGAGCTCGGCGCTTCGCGAGGCTCGCGAGCATCGACCCTAAGAGCACGACGAAGATCACCGCCAGCGTGACCCACACGGGCACGTGGTAGACCTTCGCGACGCACATCTTGATCCCGATGAACATGAGGATCACCGCCAGGCCGTACTTCAGGTACTCGAAGAGGTCGGAGAAGCCTTTCAGCGCGAAGTAGAGCGAGCGCAGGCCCAGGATCGCGAAGACGTTCGACGTGAAAACCAGGAAGGGGTCGGCGGTGATGCCGATGATCGCCGGGATCGAGTCCACCGCGAAGATCACGTCGGAGATCTCCACGAAGATCAGCGTGAGGAAGAGTGGCGTCGCCATGCGCTTGCCCTTCTCGACGGTGAAAAACTTGTCCCCGTCCAGCTGGTGGGAGGTCGGGAAAATCTTGCGCGCCCACTGGATGACCTTGTTGTCGGCGAGGTCCGGCTCCTCGCTGCCGGGCACGAGCATCTTGAGGCCCGTCAGGATCAGGAAGGTCCCGAAGACGTAGATCACCCAGGCGAAGTGGTGCAGGATCGCGATGCCGGCGCCGATGAAGAGCGCGCGCATGAGCAGCGCGCCCACGATCCCGTAGAAGAGGATCTTGTGCTGGTAGGCGGCCGGGACCTGGAAGTAGTTAAAGATGAGCAGGAACACGAAGAGATTATCCACCGAGAGAGACTTCTCGACGACGTAGCCGCTCAGGAAGAGCAGGAAGTCCTCCTGGCCGCGCCAGAAGAGGATCACGACGTTGAAGGCCATCGCCAGGGCCACCCAGACGAAGGACCAGACGATGGCCTCCTTAAAGGAGACGGCGTGGCTCTTCTTGTGGAACACGCCGAGGTCGAGCCCGAGGAGCACTAGAATAAAAAGGATGAATGAGACCCAGACGGTGGGGGACGTTTCCATGCGGCAGCTCCTCGGCGATGCCACTCATTTAAGCACACTTCGGCGCACTAGCTCGATTCAAAAAAACGGACAAAGCTCACGAAAATTGTGAAGATCGACCCATGAAAGAAAGTTTATTCCTGCGGGAAGTGGCGGGCCTCGCCGACGACCACGACGTGAGCCTCGGGGAGGTCGCGGACAAACTCGAGGGCAAGGGCATGGTCTTCCTCGCGCTGGTGTGCGTGCTTCCGTTCATGCAGCCCATTCCGCTGCCAGGAGTTTCTACCCTTCTTGGGCTTGTCATTCTCCTTCAGGGAGTGGGGCTGATGGTCGCACGCCGGCCCCTGCTCACGAAGCGCATGCGCGAACTCCGCCTTCCCCCGGAGCGAGTGCTGCAATTCGTAAAGGGCGCTCGCAAGGTCTACCCCTGGTTCGGCTGGATGATCCGCCCCCGAGGCAGACGCCTGTTAAAAGGGCGGCCCGTGCGAGTTCTGGCGGGACTCTACCTGGTGCTCCTGGCGGCCTTCCTCTCGCTGCCGCTGCCGCTCCCGGCGAGCAACTTCATCCCGGCCCTCGGCATCTTCCTCATCTGCCTCGGACTCCTCGAAGAAGACATCCTGATCCTCGCCATCGGAGCCCTCTACGCTACGGCGTTTGGCCAGGTGCTCTTCTTCACCTTCCATCTCCTGTGGGCGGAGCTCACCGAGAGCAGCTGGTGGCCGAGCTACTTCTGAGCCGGCGCGTCTTCCAGTGAGCAGCCCGCGTCCGGGTTCGTCAGCGAGATCGACTCTTCCGTGATCTCGACCTTCTGCTGCGCTTTCGTGTCGCAGTCTTCCTCTTTGCCCGAGTCCAGCGCCGCCGCGGTCGCCGCCGCCGGGGTCGCGTCCTGCTTCGGGTTGCAGGCGAAGCTCGTGAGCAACAGTAGCATCATAAGAAATTTCATCAGGTCAGCTCCTTGGTCGCGTCGTTGCTGTAGTTGGCCGCACGGGTGCGCATGACGATCTGGTAGAGCGGGCGCGGCAGCAGCGTGAGGAGGCGGACCACGAAGCCGAAGAGCCGCGGGAACACCACCAGAACTTTCTTCTTCTCGATGCCGCGGTAGATGATCTCCGCGGCGCGCGGCGCCCGCATGAGAAAGGGCATGGGGTGCTGGTTCACGCGCGTCAGCGGCGTGTCCACGAAGCCGGGACAGACGCAGGTCACGCGGATGCCGAGCTCGCGCAGATCGAGGGAGAGGGACTCGCAGAACTTCATCACCGCACTCTTCGTCGCGCTGTAGCCCGAGATCCCCGGGAAGCCGTTGAAGCCGGCGAGCGACGAGATCGCCACCAGCTGGCCCTGGCCCTGGGGGATCATGATCTCCATGGCGGCCTCGAAGGCGTACATCACGCCTAAGAGGTTGACGTGCACCATGCGGTAGGTGCGCTCGAAGTCCGGAACCTTCGACTTGATCGGATAGGAGATTCCTGCGCTGGCGATGAGAAGGTTCAGCCCCGTGGGCCTGGAGAACTCCAGGATCGCCTGGCGGAGCGCACCGCGGTCGGCGACGTCGACGGCGTAGAAGGTCACGTTGTCTCGGCCCGCGTCGAAGTGGGCGCGGAACTTCGAGAGCTCGCGGCCACAGATCCCAACCTTCCAGCCTGCCTTGAGGTATTTTTTGGCCAGCTCGAGCCCGATGCCCGACGAGCCGCCGGTGATGAAGACACTTTTCATGGGTGACAGCAGTCCTTCTTGTGAGTAAAGCGCGGCACGATCTCCGTGCGCCACAGGCCCCGCGCCAGTACGACGACGAGCGTGACCGCGAGGAGGTGCTCCCACCAGTGAGTGATCGCCGTGTGCTGGTGCGCCTGCCCTAAGTTCCAGCTCGGCGTCGCTCCACCGTACCAGTGATCCACCAGCGTGGCGCCGAGCAAAGCGACCACAGCGATCGAGAGAACATTGATGAAAATCCCTCGGTTCCCCAGGTGAGGCCGAAGGACCGCGAGGTTGGTGATGTTCGTCGCAGGCCCGACGAGCAGCAGGATCAGCGCCGCTCCGGGCGAAAGGCCCTTGAGCACCAAAGACGCAGCGATCGGCGTGGTCGCACTCGCGCAGATGTAAAGCGGGATCCCCACCGCGAGCATGAGAAGCCGCGAGCCCCAGACGCCCAGGCCAAGGAAAAAATCCTCCGGCACAAGGGCGCTCAAGAGCGCACCGGACACCAAGCCGATCGTCATCCAGAGTGCGAGGTCATCCACCAGGTCGTTGAAAGACCACCGTAGCCCGTCGCGCAGCCGTTGCACCGGCCCCGGCATCGACGGCGGCGCTTGCTTCGGTCCGCAGCAGCCGCCGGAGTGAGAGGCCGCGCTGAAGGTCAGCGATTTCTCCTCACGGTTGAAGAGCAGCTGCAGACCTCCGGCGAGGAAAGCCGAGAGAAAGGCAGCGACGGGACGGATGAGGGTCATGGGCCAATCCATCATCGCGCGCGTCACCAGAATCGAATCAATGCCCGACTCCGGCGTCGAAATCAAGAAAGCCGAAGTCGCCGCGCGCGAGGCTCCTTTCTGCTTGAGCGCCACGGCTGTGGGGATCACGGAACAAGAGCACAGAGGTAGCGGCACGCCCACCGCCGCCGCGAGGGCGACGTCACTCCAGCGTCCCTTGCCGAGCCACCCACCGATTTTTTCTGGGGATAAAAAACTCCGCACCCAGCCGGCGATGATGAAACCCAGCACCAAGGCCGGCGCCGAGAGGGTCAAAAACTGCCAGAAAATGACGGGAAGGGATGTCATATTCATAGGCTAGCAGGCTAGCACTTTGCCTGCCCCACTGCTAGAGCGGGGCCTTATGACGCGGCCTTAAGTACGGATTTTTCCTTGACGATTTTTAATGGAACCCTTATTTTCTTTGAACGCTCGGGGGAGTAGTTAAGTTGGTTATAACGTCTGCCTGTCACGCAGAAGGCCGCGGGTTCGAGTCCCGTCTCTCCCGCCATCTTTTCTTTTAAAGCCACCGACAAGGTGGCTTTTTTTTTGCCATAATTTCCCATGCCTCAACTTTCCACCATCCAGTCGGTCTTCCTGGTGATCAGCAGCACGATCCTCTTCATCTACGGGCTCGAGCACTTCAGCAAGGAAATCGAAGCCTGGGGGGCCCACAAGCTCGAGCAGATCCTTTCGCGCTGGACGCGCTACCGCCTAGGGGGCTTCTTGCTTGGAGCCGTCGCCACCGGACTGCTGCAGAGTAGCTCGGCCGTGTCCTCGCTCACCGTGGCACTGGTGGACTCGCAGATCATCCGCTTCTCGCAATCGCTGGCGGTCTTGATCGGCACCAACGTCGGCACCGTGGTGACCGCACAGCTGGTGGCCTTCAAACTCACCGGCATCGGGCCGATCTTCATCGTGCTCGGGTTCGTGGTGGGACTCCGCAAAAGCTGGGCGATCAGCGGCCGCAGCCTCTTCTACTTCGGCTTCATCCTCTTCGCCCTCGACCTCATCAGCTCCTCTCTCGCGGGCCTCGGCCAGAGCTTCGACATGCGCGAGATTCTTCTGCTGGGCCAGGGCACCTGGAGCGGCCTCTTCTACGGCGCTCTCCTCACGCTCCTCGTCCAGTCGAGCTCCGTGACCACGGGACTGCTGATTCTTCTCGTCCAGCAGGGACTCCTGAGCTTCGAGAGCGCCGCGCCGATGATCCTCGGCGCGAACATCGGCACCACGAGCACCGGCCTCATCGCCGCCGCCAAACTCGGCACCAACGCGAAAAAAGCCGCCGTGGCGAACCTGCTCTTCAACGTCCTAGGCGTCGTGGCCTTCCTCCCCTTCCTCGGCGTCGTGCTGACGAAGATCCGCGCGATGGAACTCTCGGAGGCGCACTCCGTCGCCCAGGTCCACCTGTGGTTTAACCTCAGTTCGGCCATCCTTTTTCTCGTCCTGCTCAGGCCCTTCAGGATTTTGGTCGAGCGGTTTTTCCGGGCCAAGGGCTGAATTTTTTTCACTCCGGGCCGCGCAACACGGCCCCATGACTTATAAGTGTCGGGAGATGAAAATTTCCTCACTCGTCCCACTTCTATTTGCCTTCCTGAGCATCCCTCATGCTCGAGCGGTGGACTTTGGCCAGCTGACGACGCCGGGAAATTTTGAAAGCGTCGTGGCCCTCGCTCGGCCCGTCGGCAACCAGTTCCAGATCTACTGCACGGGCGTCGTGGTGCACCCGCGGGTCGTGCTCACCGCGGCCCACTGTCTGCAGTTCACCGGCACACGCCCCGCGCAGACCGAGCTGCGCGGCTTCGCGCGAAGCCTTCGACTCCACACCGGCAGCGGAACGGAGGGTGGCTTCGTCAGCGATGAGCTGACGGAAATTGACAATGCTTTCATCCACCCGCGCTACCTGCGTGACATCCGCGGCCAGGCCGACATCGCCGTGCTGACCCTCAAGCAACCGCTTCGCATTTCTCCGAGTCCACTCGTGCTCGACGTGGTCGCCCTCAAGCAAAAGCTGCGCCCGAACACCCGGCTCACCATCGTCGGATTCGGCAAGTCCCAGCAGCTCTCGGGCCGCCTCGGCCTCACCGTCGAGAGCTTCGGCAGCAAGCGCGAGGCGCAGGTGCGCGTCATGGGAAAAACCGCCTCGGAACTTCGTGTCGGTCCGGGCGAACCGGTGGACCGCTTCGGCCTCTACCGTCCTATCGCGCGTGACGGGGACAGCGGCGGGCCGCTCTTCTTGGAAGCCGCCGATGGTAGCTTCGGTCTCGTCGGCGTCGTCTCCCGTGCCAGCGTCACGCGCTTCGACACATCGGGCGTCTCCTACTCCCTCGTGCGGCCCTGGGTCTGCTGGGCGGAAGAGGTCACGCGCCTGCGGATTCGCGAGGCCAGCGCGGACATCGACTTCTGCGACCTCAAGCAGGTCCCCCCGCGGCACCCCGCTCGCCAGCTGGGCCTCATCGAGCAGTGTGAGCAGCGCGCGACCCTCCCGGCCGCGCTCGCCTACACCGTCGAAGTGCTCCAGAAGCTCTTCCCCGCTGCGAGCTGCCGCGAACTCGCCCTCCAGCTCGAGCAGCGCCCAAGCATCAACCTCGACGCGACCTACCTCTTCGACCTTTCCGCGCTCGCGTCCCTGTCCCAGCTAGAACGACTCTCGCTGCGGGATAACTACCTCACGGACATCAGGCCCCTCGAGCGGCTACGGAAGCTGCGCTTCCTCGACCTCTCCTACAATCTCATTCGCAACAATCGCGCCGAGATCGTGGCACAGGCCTGGGTGGTCGGCCTCGCTCGCCAGTACTCGGAGATCACGCGCACGAACTTTATTCGCCAGTGCCAGTCTCCCGCGACCTCTCCGGAGGCCCGGCGCACCGTCGACGCCCTCCTGGAAGTGTTCGGGATGCAGAAGAGCGACTGCGTGAACGCCAACTACGAACTCATCCGCTCGCGCGCCCTCAGCTTCCATGGCCATTCCCAGCTCACCGACTTCTCCCCTCTCGAAGGGCTCAGTACCCTCGAGGCGCTGGACATCTCCGGTACCAAAGCGCAGGACCTGAGCTTCCTCACCCGCATGCAGGACCTCCGAGAGCTCAAGCTGGACCAGCTCCTCCACCCCGACCTCACCCCGGTGCTGCACCACCGCCACCTCAGTACCCTCTCGCTGCGAGGAACCGGCGTCACGGACCTGGGCTTCCTCCCCCAGCTCCCGCGCCTGCGCACCCTCGACGTCCGCGGCAACGGACCAGTCGACAGCTCGAGCGCGGACCAGCGCCTCCGAGCCGGCGTCCTGCAGATCCTCCACGACTGAAATTTACTTCCGAGAATTTTTTTCAGGCGCTCGCGCTTTCGCTAGCGGGGAGCTACCGCGCGGTATAAAAAACGCCCATTAACTTTCATTAACCACACCAGGGGTTGAAACATGCTGAAACGAATTTTTATTCTTTGCCTCCTACTCAGTGTGAGCGTCGCGCAAGCGCGCATGTCGGTGGAGCCCTCGCTCGACGTCACGACCACCATCGCAGAGGTCACGCTGAATGAAAGCGGTGACGAACTCGTCAGTGCGACGATCTACGCCAACAGCGACAACCGGAACTTCAAGCTCGACGGTAAGCGCATGCGCGAGATCACCGACCTGATCAACGCCAAGAGAAACGGCTGGGAAGTGCGCCTCATCCTCCAGCTCAGCAACAACCCCGAGACTCCGACGCTCTACGAGATCACCAGCGTGGAGATCGTCTCGCGCGAGAACAGACTCAACTCGGGAATCCTCAGCACACCGTCGAAGGCCCACTCGCCGATTGTCGCTAAGAACCGCCGCGAGCTCAACGAGCTCTTCAGTGCCGCCTACCCCTACGACTCCGAGTACTACGACGTGAACGACAACTGCTTCAACCGCGCGCACTACTGGGCCCGTACCCAGCAGCACCTTCAGGAACAGCGCGGCGAAGACCGTGGCACCGACAAGGTCTTCATCTTCTTCTCCGACGCCTACATCAAGCGCTTCAAGCACAAGTGGTGGTACCACGTCGCGCCGGTCGTCTACTTCCAGAACCAGCAGAAGCCCTGGGTCTTCGACTCGACGTTCATCGACCGCCCCGTGAGCATCGAAGACTGGCTCGGCGCCTTCGACCAGTACACCGGCGGCAAGTGCGAGAAGATCAACTCGCTGGAAGACTTCTACGCCAACAACCACCGTCCGATCTGCATGTACATCGTCGCTCCGATGTACAACTACATCCCCACCGACCTGACCCGCTGGGGCAAGCTCAACAACTGGCGCTGCCGCGACTTCCGCCAGGTGATGCGCATTCCGGCTCCGGGCTCACTGACCTCGAACCCGCGCGCCCGCTGGAGCGATCCGGAGTTCAGCTACCTCACGCCGAAAGAATGCCTCTAAGCGCCTAGGCGCAAGGGGCGAGGACGTCGTTGGACTCCTCGCCCCTTTTTTTATTCTCCGCTGCCGGCCTGGCAGAGCGCGAGACTCAGTGGAACATCGATGTCATTGCCGAGCAGCGAGTGGCGGCTCAGGGCCTCGCCGCCTTTGCCGCTCAGGAGCGCGTCGAGGTGGTTGAGGATAACCTTCGTTTTCCCGACGGCTTCGACGCTGGGAACCGCGTGCATCCGGAAGTACCCGTCGAGCTCCATGCGGAAGCTAAACTTGTAGAAGGGGAGCTCGGCTTCGTAGTGCTTCGTTCGGCGGAGGAATCCCCGGCGCTGGATGCGCGCGCGGTCCTCCGCGCTCCAGAGCTCCTCGGCCCGGAGGCAGCGCGGGTAGAAGCGCAAGAGTTCCTCCTGCTCCTTGAGATCGTACTCGAACCCACTCGGGAGATTCTTCTGCAGTTCCTCGAGGCGGCGCAGGAGCTCTTCGCGCACGCCTTCACTCATGCGGTTCACCATGCGCTGCTTGTAGAGCAGCTCTTCGCTCTTGAGCCGCACGCACTCGGCGTCGAGGGAATCATCCACTCCCGGAACCATGAGCTTCTGGCAACTCAGGTTGGTGATGATCGCAAAATCTCTCAGGCGCTCTCGCTGCACCAGGTTCTCGCCACCGACGTGCGCGATGACCTCATCCTTCTTCGACGCGAACACCACGCCCACCACCTTACCCTTGGCGTTGATCACCGGCGACCCCGAGTTCCCCGGAATGATCCGACAGTCCTGCGGCTTCTCGTCACTGGCGAAGAGCGGGATGATCGTCGAGCGGCGCTCTGAAAAATTCCCGATGAGCGTGTCCGAGTAGGCGACGCACTCGCTGCGCTTGTACTCACCGAAGATGATCCCGTTGCTCAGCGCCACCGTGTTCACGCTGCGGATCTCGAGGCTCTCCTTGTTCTCGACGCCGTCGCGCGATAGCCTCGCGAGGCCAACACCGCGAACGGGCGCGTTCAGTTCGACGATGGCGTAGTCCGGATCGATGAACGAGCCGTTCTGGATCTTCGAAGAAATGATGATGCGCTTACATAGCCGCGGCTCCTGGCCCGCGCTCGTCTTGACCACCGCCGCGAGGTGCTTGTCGCAGGCGTCGCTGATCGCTGGCAGGCAGTGCGCGTTCGTCACCAGGATGGATTCGCTGGCCATGAAACCGGTGCAGGTCGAAAGCCCCTCCGCGCGCTTGGTGAGCAAGAGCGCCAGGCCATCCGGCATCTTGTCGTCGAGGGCCACCTTCTTACCGGCTTCGACGAATTCCTGCGCCACCTCCGGCGCCGGGATGCGAATAAAGTCCGTGTAGTTCGGCTCTTCCTTATTACTCGGAACACCACAGCTCACGAGGATGAGAAGACTGGCCTGCACCCAGAAATTACGCATAAGAACCCCTTTGCTGCTCATCAAGCAAGAGGGGTGCCTAAAAGAAATCCCTAAAACCTCAGAAATAGGTCAGCGGCACTGGCCAAGGCCCGGCGGCCGACTAAAACTTGGTCACTCCCCATGACTTAGCCTTTCCCATGAAGGTACCCCTCAGAGGTTAACGCACACGACCTCATCATCATCGTTCAGGAAGCACGATCGATAGAATGTCCCCGACTGCGTATAGTTCACGCGATCCAGGTTCAGGCGCCCCGTAACACTGGCACCAGAAAGCGAGGAGGCAAACCAGTACGAGTGCTGTAGGGAGTTAAAATTTGCGCCATTGAGCATACTGGACCCCCAGAGCTCTGCGTTTCCAGCGAGGGTACACCCGGCACACAGAAACGAGCCCGCCATGAGGATCCGCGTTCCATTTATCACCGCTGAGTTCTGAACCGTGACGTCGGCCAACCACGCTCGACCGGTGATCTGGACGTTGGGATGAAGCAGGGACCTCAGAAGAATGATCGGTGGCTCACCCGCCGGCCCACTCCCGAGAAGACTCGTTCCACCGTGAAAGCTCGAAAGCTCGATGATCGCGTTACGAACAGTCGTCTGGAGCGCGGGAGACGTGTTAAAAATTTGCGAGGTGCGAAACTCGGAGTCCTCGAAGGTCACGAATCCGAGCGGCGCACAGTGCGTAAGAAATGTATTCGTCACCGTCACGTCATTAAGAATCAACTTCAGCTCCGGGTCCCCACAAGAAATCACAGAGCTCCCAGACAGTTGGCTCGTCCCCAGGACGTTGGTACGACTCATCTGCAAGGGCTGTGCGGTAGTCCCATCCACGACGATCGCCTCTCCCTGAGAGAGTCCAGGCCCACCTCCGATCTGACTTACACCGAGTTCGACATTGGTCAACTGCACACGGCCGGCGACCCGCGCGTTCCCGAAGACCTTCGCCTCCTCAAGCTGTACCGTGCTCCCGAAAAGCTTGCCCCCCGAGAGCGTTGACTTCTCAAACAAAAGCGGCGGTGAAAGATAAAATCCCTGGCACGAGAACGAACTCGCCGGAACGTTCGCTGGCCAGCTAGCGGCACCAAACTCGTAAGGCCCTGCCACACTCACGACGTTGAACGACCGCCTTGGCCCTGGGTCGGGACTTCCGAGGAGAACGGTCGCACGACAGACAAAACGAGTATCCCCACTGACGTCGACCCCGTCCGCCAAAAAACCTCCGACGACTTGCAAGTCATCCCAAAAACTTGACTGGACGATGCTGACGAAATAGTCCCCGCGAGGTTCCACTGTAAGTTCCCCGTTTATGACAGCATCCACGAAGACAATCGAATCACTCACTCGACCATGTTCCTGAATCCGCCGCAAGACATCCCTCGCTCCAGCAGGAATTTGCTGCTTCAGGCTCTTAAGCCGCGATACCACACGTGCGAATGATTCCAACACCTCGCCGGATGCCCGCTTGGTCTGTCCCCTACTTGCCTGTGCAGATCCGATACGAAATGCTTTCTTAGCAGCTACATTAACAAAGACACCCGTCGCGTTAGCATACGAAAGATTGAATTCGTCCTCAAAGGTCGAGCCAGAAACGTAAAGATCATTCATACTCGCCGAATTACGAAAATCAACAAGTACCCCTGCCTTAAAAGTTACGTCACTAAATACAACATTCGTCTGCGCTTTGAGCACGTCGCTGAAATCAGGAGTATAAATGCTAAGGTCATTTCCCAAGGGAGAAACAGATCTCTTCTTGACCCTTTCAAAATGAGCGCGGGAAGATATGTTGCCACTTCCACAAAGCAAAGTATCCTCAAAGGTCACGTTTGGCCCCACTTCGATCAGCGCCGAAACAACGGACCACCGCCCCTCACCTGTTGCTGGTGGGAAAAAGCGCCATGGCTGGATTACGCCATCCGCGCCACGACAGAGCTCGTAGCTTTTTGAAGATTTCTCACCTGCCACTTTCACAACAAGCTTCGAATCTTTGATTAGAGTAAAGACAGAACTCACCAAAGGCGAATCTGAACAATTTTGACAAAGCACTTTACCATCAAAGACACGCATTTCGAGCACACCTGAAAATGCAATTGCAGGGCAAGTGATAAGCAAGAAGAGCAAGAAACGCAGCCTAGCCTTTAATATTGTTTTCTTAATCTCATCAATCATCTCAATCATCGAAGCGCCCACCTGGTTATGTACATCAGACAAAGATATCTTCACTTAATAGTCACGCGTGCCGAGCAT
>DAIPJL010000079.1:0-398 GCA_036770305.1 Bacteriovoracaceae bacterium
GGCTTGAGGCGCCGACCATCGCCATCTCTGCGGGAATTAGTTCTACCCTAGGACAGCGCTTTTTCCACGACGCCAAAAAACTGCGCGACCTCGTGCACATCGGCTGCTCGGCCGGCATCGCCGCCGCCTTCAACGCACCCATCGCCGCCGTGATCTTCACGCTCGAAGAAATGATCGGCACGCTCAACGCCCGCGCGCTGGGGCCGATCCTCATCGGCTCGCTGGTCGCCTCGGTCACCGCCTCCATGTTCCACGGCGAGAACTCGATCTTCATCGTCACCACTTACAAGCTCGGCCACCCCAGCGAACTGCTCTTCTACCTCGGCCTTGGGATCTCCGCCGGCGTCGCGGGCCCGCTCTTCGTTCGCAACATCATCCTCGTCAAGAAGATCGCGAAG
>DAIPJL010000079.1:408-12180 GCA_036770305.1 Bacteriovoracaceae bacterium
CGCAGCGCGTCTTCCGGCACCACTTCATCACACCCATGCTCATCGCCGTGCTAGTGACCGCGGCCTTCTCCCAGCTCGACCCGCTCATCCCTGGCTCCGGCATCCGGCTCATCAACAAACTGCTGGCCGGCGAAAGCTTCACCCCCTCGGCACTCTTCATCCTCGCAGGCCTGAAGTTTCTAGCGGCGGCCTTGTGCTATGGCGCGGGCATGAGCGGCGGCATCCTCATGCCCACCATGGTCATCGGCGCGGTCGTGGGGACACTCTTCGGAACTCTCTCGGCAGAGCTACTGGGCTACAACGACATTCAAATCGGCGCCTACGCCCTGGTGGGGGTCGGCGCCTTCCTCGCGGCCGTCATCAAGACCCCTTTCACATCCATCGTGCTGGCCTTCGAGATGACCCGCGACTACCGCATCGTGCTCCCACTCATGATCGCCAACCTCGTGGCGTGGCTCCTCGCGGAGGCGCAGTTCAAAGGCTCCATCTACGAGTACATGTCCAAGCTCGATGGCCTCGACCTACCGGCCCATGACGAGGACGAACTTCATCACATCGAAATCGGCGCCTTTTACCAGCGCGATCCAGGGCAGCTGAGCAAAGCACTTCCCTTCGTCGCCATGATCTACCCCGACCAGTCCGTTTCGCTCGCCATGGTGAAATTGCGCCAAGGGAAATTCGAGGGAGAACTCGTGGTGGTGAATCGCCTCAATCCCCTCGAAAAGCTTGGCATCCTCAAACTCGATCACATCCTCGCCCATCTCCAGCAGGGCCACGGCGACACCGGCTCCCATTCCTGAGCGGCAAAGTTTTCCCTCGCAAAATGCAATTCTCTCAACTTAAGCGACTCAAGTCTGCCTAGTGCGTCGTCGATAGGTAATGCACTGTACAATAGCCTTAAGACAGGGCTTCCCACGGATAAGGGGACTCATGCTTCGTGGACTTAAAATGAACCTTCTCTTCGCGCTGACGGCCCTGCCGATGCTGGTGGCCTGCGGAAAAAAAGTAGAAGACGGTTCCGCAGTCGAGCAGCGACGCGATGGCCTCGATCTCCCCGCTCGTGTCACCCTCGAGGCCTCCACCACCGGCACGACCTCTCACCAAGACGCGCGCTACCGCATCCCGCGCGACGGTGATGTGTGGCTCCCGCTTAGCATCTCCGCCAGCGCCGCGACGGCCAACCACCAAGTCCGCTTGGACGTCAATTTTTTCGAAGGCGAACCCGAGTTCAGCTGCTACTGGCTGGGCCAGGGCAACGAGTACCGCTTCCAGCACTGCCAGGACCCCGATGGCCGCGA
This sequence comes from Bacteriovoracaceae bacterium, assembly GCA_036770305.1. GTDB lineage: Bacteria > Bdellovibrionota > Bacteriovoracia > Bacteriovoracales > Bacteriovoracaceae > UBA6144. The sequence continues at coordinate 1,707 of DAIPJL010000079.1, forward strand.
CCTGGGTCTTACACCAGCGAACTTGCGCGCCTTCAGCTTCCCCCTCGACCAAGGCAAGGAGCTGCGGCTTCGTCTCCTGGCCGCCCCACTCGCCACCACCGTGAGCGTCAGCGCTGTCCTCGATCTGCGCTGGAAGTAGCGCGTGCCGGGCCTCGCGAGCGCGCTCTTTCTTGCCACGGGCCTGGCCCTCGCCCAGGACCCCGTCGACGACAAAAAGATCCGGCTGCCGACGGAGTGGAAGCGCTGCCAGCAGGACAGCGACTGCGAGCGCATCCACTACGGCTGCGACGGCGTCTCGGCCGTGCACCACCGACACCGCGAGAAGGCGCAGGCCCAGGCCTACCGGCTCGGCGGCGACTCGCGCGCCATGAACTGCGAGCAGCGCCAGCCATCGCCGCTCATAGATCTCGAGTGTCGCGCCAACACTTGCCTGGCGATACGCCAGCCTGCGAGCCCCAATTGCCCTTTCGTCCTCCGCTCCAGTGGCATCGATGGCGGCGAGCTGCGCGAATCCTCCCGCGGCTTCTTCGTCGCGACGGACGAGGCGCAGTGCCGGAAGAAGTGCGAAGACGAGCGCGTGCGCCGGCGGCGCAGTTACGCTTCGTTTCCGCAGTTCAAATGGGAACTCGATTGTAGTTGGAGGCACTAACTACTTTTGATGTATGGCCGAAGCAGGTCTTCGGTCCGGCGCAGAAGGTAGCAATCCCGCGCGCACCAGCGCCTCGTCTTTGATCGCCGAGCGCTGGGCGCTGATGCGCGCGAGGAGCTCGTCGGTGGCCTGCGGGTCGAGGAAGCGCTGCAGGCGGTGCGTGAGGAGCGTCTCGAGCGCGCGGCCACTCTCCTCCTTCGCCGCGCGGAAGAAGAGGCGGCCCGAGTTGGCGCGCAGCCAGGTCTCGGAGACGTGCGTGAGCAGGTAGTCGGCGAGCTCCCAGTCGCTGCGGGCGAAGGCCTTGTCGATGGCCGAGGTGAAGCCCGAGCTCACCGACGGATCCCCGCCCTTCTTCACGAGGTACTTCGCCATCTGGAGGTCGCCCTTGCTCGCCGCGACCTCCAGCGGCGTGGTGCCGAAGAGCAGGTACTGGCGCGCGTTCACGTGCGTCGCGTGCCAGCGGAAGCGCTCGAGGCGCGCGTAGTCCGCCGTCTCCACGAGCGCGAGGTAGTGACGGTTCTGCTCGACGTTCGTATAGGTGAGCAGGCCCGTGAGGATGAAGACGCTGAAGCCGAAGGCCAGCGTGCGTGGCGAGGCGGCGCGGAAGGTGACCTCGAGCAAGCGACTGAGCACGGACTGGTTCCAGTCGTAGGCCACGCCGAGGGCGATCTTGTTCTTCACGTTTGCAATCCGCGTCTCGAGCTCGGGGTGCGTGCTGAAGGGGTTCCAGCTCTTGCCTTTTTTCTTGTCGTCGAATTTGCGCGCGACCTTGCGCAGGGCGCGCTCCATGTCCTCGAGCCGGATGCCGAGCTTGATGACGGCGAAGGCGTCGGCTTCGTGCTCCTGCTGGCGGTAGTTGCGGAAGAGCCAGCTCAGGATGAGGATGTAGCTCGCCGCGAGGGTGACCAGCAGCGAGACGCCGAAGACGACGGCGCTGGTCGACGGGTCGTGGCTGAAGACGAGCGTCAGGACCATGCTGAGGAAGAGGGAGCTCACCACCGAGAGCACCAGGCCCACGATGAGGAGGATCGCGTAGCTCACGCGCTTGAGGAGGTGGCCGTTGGCCATGTGGCCCAGCTCGTGGCAGATCACGGCGTCGAACTCGTCGCGCGTGAGGAGGTCGCCGAGGCTGCGGCCGATGAACATCGTCTGGTTCGAGAAGCCGAACCAGCGGATGCCGACGACGAAGGCGTTGTTGAAGTCCGGGATGTCGATCCAGCGCAGGCGCACGTGCTCCCAGCCGACCTGCTCGAGGCGACGCCGGATGAGTTCCAAGTGCTCGGCTTCGACGATCCGGCTGTTGGGGATCATCTTGAGCATGAACATGACGGAGAAGACGATGGTGAGCAGCGAGAGCACGACGAGGCGGCCGATGGTGAACACGAGAACTTCGACGGCGTCGACGGCGCTCTCCGGCGGATCGATGAGCGTCGAGTTGAGGAACTGGAAGATGAAGAAGGGCGCCAAGAGTGCCGCGGTAAGGCGCAGGTACGCGAGCTTGTCCTGCAGGTAGCGCTCGAGGGTGACACCGGTGAAGCGCTGGTGCCAGGGATAAAAAAAGTAAAGCTGCACGAGGTAGGTCAAGAGGATCGACGCGAGAAGGATGAGGAAAAGGTGCAGCCACCCCGAGGGCGCGGGGCCCGAGCCGAGCGCGATCCAGGCGTGCACAGCGAGGTGGGAGACGTAGAGGATCCGCAGCGGCCAGTGCGTGCGCTTGTGCAGGCCCGCGAGGTCGCACAGGAAGATCTCGCCGCGCTCGAAGGCTTTGCGGATCGCGAAGCGCCACCACAGCGCGAAGGCGGCGTAGAAGACGAAGCTGGCGATGAGGCTGATGATGAGTCCGGTCACCGGAGATCCTCCGATGACTTTTTCGGCACTTTGCACTCTTGGCCGAAGCACCCGAGCGCTTCAGTGCGGTTTAGAGGCAGCGCTGCTCAAGGTGCAGGAAAACCATGGTTTCGTGGGCGATTCCGAGGACTTTTTCGCCCATGCGCGCGCGTACTTTTACGGGGAACTTTAGATCCGTCGGGCCCGTGCAGTTGATGCCCACATCCCCGGTGGCGATGAGCTCTTGGGCGATCGGCGTGAGCCGTTGGCGCAGTTCGTTCGCGTCGTAGCCCCGCTGGGCCTCGGTCACACACTCGTCACGGCAGCTCTTCACGGAACTTGCGTCCCATTTCCCGAAGTAGCTGGTCTTGAATTGCACCAAGGAAAAAGGGCCGAGCCTATGAGACGCGCTCAGCGGTGAACTCGCGAACACTTCACACTGACAGTAGTCAGCGCGTGCATCCGATAAGCAGAGGGCGAAGGCCAGCATCCAGAGGAATCGCATGGAAGCGGTATCGGCAGGGCCCCGGGGCTACTTTAACTCGTACCAATTCGCTCCGGTACCCATGTCGACTTTAAGCGGCACACTGAGAGTGACCGCACCTTCCATCTTCTCGCGCACCAGCTGAGCGACCTCTTTTTCTTCTTCCGGGGGCAGCTCGAGGATGAGTTCGTCGTGCACCTGCAGGAGGATGCGCGCGCGCAGCTTGCGCCTGACCAGCTCGGCGTCGAGGTTGATCATCGCGAGCTTGATGATGTCCGCGGCCGTGCCCTGGATCGGACTGTTGATGGCGATGCGCTCCGCCGCGCTCTTCACCTGGCGGTTCTGCGACTTGATCTCCGGCACGAAGCGCTTGCGGCCGAAGAGCGTCTCGGCGTAGCCGGTGTGCTCCGCACTCTCCTTGAGGCCGTCGAGGTAGCCCTTCACCCGGCCGAAGCGCTGGAAGTAGAGCTTGATGTAGTCGCGCGCTTCGTTCTGGGAAATCTTCAGCGTCTGCGAAAGGCCGAAGGCGCCCTGGCCGTACATCAGGCCGAAGTTGATCGCCTTGGCGCCGTTGCGCTGCTCTTTCGTGACGGCGCTCAGGGGCACCCCGAAGACTTCCGCAGCGGTCTGCACGTGGATGTCCTTGTCGTGGAGAAACGAGTCGAGCATCACGGGGTCTTCCGTGAAGTGCGCGAGGATGCGCAGCTCGACCTGCGAGTAGTCCGCTGCCAGCAGCATCATGCCCGGGGCCGCGACGAAGCCCCGCCGCAGGCGCCGACCGTTTTCACTGCGCACGGGAATGTTCTGCAGGTTCGGATTATCGGAAGACAGGCGGCCAGTGGCGGCGTTGCTGGGTCTAAAGTGCGTGTGAAGGCGGCCGTCGGCGGCCACCAGCTTCGGCAGGACTTTCACGTAGGTCGAGTTGAGCTTTTCGAGCTCGCGGTACTTCAAGAGCAGCTCCGGAATCGGATTCGTCCCCAGGCGCGCCAGCTCCTCGAGGACGTCGGCGTCGGTGGAGTAGCCGGTTTTGGTTTTCTTGATGACCGGCAGGCCCTGCTCCTCGAAGAGCACCACCGCGAGCTGCTTGGGGGACTTCAGATTCACCGGATGGCCCGCCAGCGCCTCGACTTCGCGCTCGATGGCTTCGGTCTGCTGTGCGAACTCGGCTTCGAGCTCGCCGAAGAAGCCGCTGTCGAGGGTGATGCCGGCGAGCTCCATCTTCGCGAGGACCTTGATGAGCGGAAGATCGAGTTCGCGGTAGGGCCGATCGACGCCGAGTTCATTGAGCCGCTCGAGCAGGGCCGGGGCGGCGTGGGCGATGACTTCCGCGTGCTTCGCCAGCGCCCTGTGGTCGAACTGCGGAGCGAACATGTCACCCTGTCCCTCGCCGGCGATGGATGGCAGGCCGGGCCCCAGATACTCGCGGGAGAGGGTATCAAGATCGTGGCGCGCATCCGGCGCAAGCACGAAAGAGATCTGCGAGAGATCGTCCCCGTCCGGAAGAGGAACTTCGAAACGCAAGAAGCGTAACCAGAGGAGCTTCAGCTCCCAGGCGACGAGGCGCTTCTTCGCCAGCGCGCCCCACAGCTCCGGCTCGTCGGGCGCTACCCACGTGGCGGTTTTTCCGCGCACACTCATGGCGATCGCCAAGAGTGGCGCGAAGGGATCCTGCTCGTCGGAGTAGTGCGGGTAGACGCAGATCGTGTCACCGGCCGCCGCGAGCCAGGCGTGCAGCTCCTTCGCGGACTTGAGGTCCGCGAGCTGATTCTCCGGTGCCGGTGCGGTCGCCTTCGGCGCGACGGGTGCGCTCGCGCCCTCCACCGGGCCAATCTTCGCGAGGAAACTCTTGAAGCCCAGGCGCTCGAGGTAGGCGGCGAGTTCCGCGTCGGCGCGGAAGCCGAAGGCGAAGTCGTCGGCCGCAAGGCCCAGGCCCAGGTCGCACTTGATGGTGGCGAGTTTTTTAGAGATCCGCGCCAGCTCAGCGTGCTCGAGGAGTGCACTCTGGGTTTTCTTCGCCTTCACTTCTCCGGCGCGCGCGAGGATGGTCTCGAGGTCTCCGAACTCCTTCAGGAGCGCACTGGCGCCCTTCGGCCCGATCCCCGGCACACCGGGGATGTTGTCCGAGGAGTCGCCGATGAGCGAGAGGTAGTCCACGATCTGCGCGGGCGGTACACCCATTTTTTCTTCCACCTCCGCGGGCCCGTAGACCTTCTCCTTCATGGTGTCGAGCATCTTCACTTTCTCGGTGACGAACTGCATGAGGTCTTTGTCTCCGGACGCGATGAGCACCTCGTCGAACTCGCCGGCGTGCTTCGTGACGATGGTGCCGATGATGTCGTCGGCCTCGAAGCCCGGCAGTGCGATGGTCGGAAGGTGCAGCCGCGCGAGGAGTTCGTCGATGAGCGCGAACTGTGGCACGAGGTCGTCCGGTGGATCGGTGCGATTGGCCTTGTAGTCGGTGTAAATCTCCGCGCGAAAGGACGGTCCCTTGGTGTCCCGTGCGCACACCACGTGCGTGGGCGCGAGGTCGGTGATCAGACGATGGAACATGGTGAGCACGCCGTAGACGGCGTTCACCGGCGTACCGTCTGGGGCCGTCAGCGGCCGGATGGCGAAGAAGGCGCGGAAGATGAAGTTCGAGACGTCGATGATGACGAGGCGGCGCATGGGGCACTCCAGAGCGAAAGTGAGTTAGGGTGCAGCGGGGCCGTGGGCTTCTGCCCACTGCCGACGGCGCACGCCGAGGCCCTGGGGATCGTTCCCCACGACCGTGGTGTCGGCCATGACGTCGCCGAGGCGATGGGCCGAGTCGAGCTTGAATAAAAAGTAGATCTCCAGGAACACCAGGGGCACCGAGAGGAGCACGCAGAGGATCCAGCCCCAGAAAGGAACCAGTGCGAAAGCGAAGGGCAAGAGCAGCGGGAGGTTGCGCACCAGCGACTGGCGCATGCCACAGGGTCTGCCGTCTTCCAGTGAGATGACCCGGAAGCCGATGAGACGCTTGCCGAAGGATTGTCCATCGAAGAGCGAGTCAGAGATCGCAAGGTAGCCCAGCGCTAGCGCAAGTCCCCAGGGATAGGCGATCAGCGCGCACAGTAAGACGATCGCGAGATCGATGCTCTTAGCGATCAGGCGAGCGATGCGTGCCCGCCGAGGCCCCGCCGATAAAAGATACTTACGATCCATTGGCCCATCTTACCGGAGGGTTACCACCTTTTCCAAGGGCTTGCCTTGCCGGAAACCTTGACTTTGGGCTAAAGTTAACCAGATTTATCATTGTGGCGCAGCACCTGAGCCGCGCCCCCCAACGGAGACCCTATGGCCAACCTGAAAAGCGTCACTACTGAAACCTTCGACCAAGAAGTCATGAAGTCCAACACGCCCGTCCTGGTGGACTTCTGGGCGGAGTGGTGTGGCCCTTGCCGTGCCCTGGGCCCGGTTCTTGAAGAGGTCGCGGCCGAACACTCTGACAAAGTTCAAATCGTGAAGGTCAATGTGGACGAAGCTCCTGAGCTCGCGAACCGCTTCGGCATCCGCGGCATCCCCACTATGATTCTCTTCAAGGGTGGCGAAGTAAAAAGCACTCTCATGGGCAACCAGCCGAAAGCGGAAATCGTTAAGCAGATCAGCTCTCTCGCCTAATGAGTTTCATCCGCGCCGCCTACGAAGACGCTCGTTCGACGCTGGACCGGTTTTTCGAGAGTGATGCCAACATCGCTCTCGTGGAAAAAGCGATCCAGGCTTTCGTCGTGAGCTTCAAGAACAAGGGACACGTCTTCAGCTGCGGCAACGGCGGCTCGATGTGCGACTCCCTGCACTTCGCAGAAGAGCTCACTGGTCGCTACCGGAAAGATCGACGGCCATTGCCAGCGACTGGCATCTCCGAGGCCGGACACATTACTTGCATCGCCAACGACTTCGGTTTCGAGCACATCTTCTCGCGCTACGTAGAGGCGTGGGGCGGCCCGAACGACGCTCTTTTAGCCATCTCAACTAGTGGAAATTCCGCTAATGTGATTAAGGCTGTTGAAGCGGCCAAGGCCCATGGCATGAAAGTTATCGGTCTGTTAGGCAAGGACGGAGGCTCTCTTAAGAGTATGGTCGACGTACCCCTGATCATTCCAAGCAACGTAACTGATCGAATTCAGGAAGTTCACATCAAGCTCATCCATATCTTTATTGAGGGTATTGAGCGGGAACTCTTTCCAGAAAACTACTAGTCGCCCCTAAAAAATCTTCACAATTACCCTGTCGCGCACCGCGGCGTGATATATGCCACGCATCAATTCTCTTCTATGAGGTGTTTATGCGTTTGCTTATCGCTCTCACGCTGCTCCTGTCGGCATTACAGGCCTTCGCAGCTGAAACTCTGACGACAGTAGTCGCTGTCGTGGATTCTATGAAAACTGGCCGAATCCTTGTGCTCTCGGCCGTCGATGGCCAAGTCTACAAAGCACCCGCCGGGGCCGACATGAAGAAGTACCTCGAAGGCTTCATCAACCGCGCCGTGAAAATCGACTACAACCAGGTCGGGACTGAACGTCAGATCACCCAGATCTCTCCCCTGAGCGAAAGCTTCGTGCGCAGCTCGGGCCTCGACCTCAACCCCTTCGCCCCATCGGCAACTCGCAACATCGCTCCGTCGGACGTCGGCAACTACGAGACCGCCAATCGCATGTTCCAGACGCTCAACGACGGGGACAAGTCGCGCTCGCAGTGCTTCAAGCGCGCGCACATCTGGTCCTGGGACATGTGGACGAACTTCGGAGTGCAGAGCCAGAAGATCTTCGTGTTCTACACTCAGCGCTACATCCAGCTCGAGGAGTTCGACTGGTGGTTCCACGTCGCGCCGATGGTCACCGCCGGGGGCGTCGATTATGTTTTCGACCGCACCTACTTCAAGAAACCCGCCACCGTGAAAGAGTGGAAAGAGAAGTTCATCAAGGGCTCGATCACCTGCTCGGAGATGAGCGACATCCGCACCTACGACAACAACCAGTGGACGCGCATCTGCTTCCTCATGAAAACGCCGATGTGGTACTTCCGCCCGGCGGACATCCGCGCGCGTGACGAACGCGGCATCGAAAAAAACAACTGGGTACTGATGGAGCTGCAGGACGCTCGCCGCGCCTTCAAGGACGGCGCCGACGCCTACGAAGCGCTCGACACCGGTCGCCGCACGGTCACTCACTAAGAAGAACTTCAAAAGGAAAAGTTATGAAAACCCTCATCCTCACTCTCGTTATGATTGCCGGCCAGGCGCAGGCGCACATGATCACCGGTCAGCGCGTGCTGAAAGGCACCGCCCGCACTAAAGTCTCCTTGCAAGGTCAGGAACTCAACTGCCACGTGAAGGTCGAAGAGGTCAAAAACAACCTCGTGGAAGACGACTTCGGCAACCCGGCCTACTACGTCTGGACGAAGATCGATCTCCGCTCGGGGCTGAGCTCGGCGGAACCGGTGAACCACAGTCTGAACGTGCGCTTCACGAACATCGCGCGCGTCGGCAGCGGCACGATGGTTAGCGACGAAGACTACCGCGGCGAAGACGTGACCGCTGCGCGCATGCGCGTCGACGAACGCGGCCGCATCCGCTCCGTGACCTTCCCCGTCGGAGCACGCTCCGTGACCTGCAACTTCTAGAAGTCTCCGAGTGTGCCGCTCAACCAGGCGGCACACTTTATCACTTGGTTCCTGTCCGGGAACGGCTATAATCAAATTAAGACCTTACTCTTTCATTCCACGCTAAGGGGATTTGTATGCCGTTTCTCCAGTCTGCCATTCAGTTCATCATCGACGGTGGCTTCTTTATGTATGTCATCCTCTTCTGCCTCGCGGTCGGCATGGCCATCGCGCTCGAGCGCCTGAAGAAACTCTCGTCGATGGACGTGGATGGCCCGTCGTTCATGAACGAACTCCAGCGCTACGTGCTCTCGAATGACATTCAGGGCGCGATCCGCGTGTGCTCCGGGTCGCAGGGAGCCCTGCCGAAGGTGCTGAAGAGCGGCCTGAAGCGCGCGAACCAGAGCCCAGCGCAGATCCAGAACGCTCTCGATGCGACGGCGCTGGAGGTAATTCCGAAGCTCGAACAGCGTCTGCCCTATCTCCAGCTGGTTGCGAACCTCTCGACGCTCTTCGGCCTTCTCGGAACCATCCAGGGTCTGATCCAGTCCTTCGCAGCGATCTCGGCGGCGGATCCGACGCAGAAGGCGGAGGTCCTCTCCTCTGGCATCGCGATTGCCATGTACACGACGGCCATGGGTCTCGGCTCGGCGATCCTCATCATGATCTTCCATGCGATTCTCTCGGCGAAAGCGGACAAGATCGTCGGCGAGATCGACGAGTACGCGGTCAAGATGCTCGACCTGATCGGAACAAAAAAGGTCGAAGACTAAGCTGCGTAAGAGGAAACGACTGTGAAACTTCCTAGTTCGCGACGAAAGAAAAAGCCCCAGGCGAAGCTCAACCTCGTGCCGATCATGGACGCGGTCTTCATCTTTATTTTCTTTCTCCTGATGTCGGCGCAGTTCCTGCGCATCATGGAGATCGGCTCCGATGTGCCGATCATCTCGGAAGCGGAACCTCCGAAGCCCGAGAAAGACCCTCTCGCGCTCCAGCTCAAGATCGAAGAGAACGTCCTTACTCTGACTCGCGGCCTCACGCCGCAGGTGGTGGGCCGCTACCAGCGAAAAGGTGACGGCGCCTACGACCTCGACGGCCTCCACCAAAAACTCGTTGAGCTCAAGAAGACCCGAGCGAACGAAGAGACGATCATCCTCCAGCCCGAGTGGGACATCAGCTACGACGAGATCATCCGCGTCATGGACGCGGTCCGCCTCCTGAACAACACCGACGACGCGATCTTCAAGAAAGGGAAAGACGGCCTCGACGAGAAAGTCAAAACCCTCTTCGCGAAGATCATCTTCGGCAACCTCATGGGTTAACATATGCCATCACGCCGCTTGCAAGGACGCAGTAGGAAGGCCCGCGAACCATTCGAAGTGGACATCACTTCGCTCCTGGACATCCTCACGATCCTCCTCGTGTTCCTCATCCAGAGCTACAACGCCTCTGGCGTCATCATCAACGTCCCCGAGGGCATCACGCTCCCGCGTTCGGCCTCGGAGCAGCAGAACAACTTCGGCGTGAACATCCAGGTTTCCGCGGACAAGATCTGGGTCGACGACAAGGAAGTCCTCAACACCGCGACCCTCCCCGATCGTGTCTACGACGCCGGCGGCCGCCGCATCATTTCCCTCTACGACGAACTCGTGCGCGTGAAAGAGACCATCAAGCGATCAGAGAAAACCTCCGAGGGCGCGAAGAAGTTCTCGGGTATCGCGAACCTGGTCATCGACAAGTCGCTCAAGTACAGCTACGTCAAAAAAGTCATGTACACCTGCGCCGACGCGGGCTTCAAAGAGTTCAAATTCGTCGTCCTCGCTGACAAGTAACCTTGGAACTGCCCCCCTTACGTGGGGCAGCCTAGCCAGGGTCTCGACCACTTTTTTCTT
>DAIPJL010000003.1:0-55436 GCA_036770305.1 Bacteriovoracaceae bacterium
GAGAAGATCTTGAAGATGAAGCTCCGCGCGCGCGCGGTGGCGACGAGGACGACGACGAAGAGGACTTTAAGCGCGTCGCGGCCAAGGGTAAAGGCGGCCGCAAGTTCGACGACGTCGAGGGCATGGACCTCGAGCGTGGTTTCAAAAAATTTTCCGTCAACGACCTCGAGGGCAAGATCGCCGACGAGATCGCCGAGCTGCGTGAGCACTTCGGCTGGAAGGACATCCTCGGCGCTATCGCGACCCTCGAGTTCTTCGTCGACCCGAAAGACGACTCGTGTGTCGAGAAGGGCTGCGACAACATCCGCACGACGCTGAGCTGGTGCCGCCTGCACTACCTTAAGAACTGGAAAGGCATCCAGCGCAAGAAAGAGATCCTCTCCGAGGGCAAGCTCCAGGAGTACATCGAAGAACTCATTTCGAAGTACCCGCCGAAGTACATCGAAGCCATCATGGGCGACCTCTCCGACGACAAGGAGTTCTACAAGGTGCTCAACGAACTCAACATCACCAACGAGTTCGACTTCGAAGAAGAAGACTTCGAGGCGGACAGCGACGAGGCCGACGACGGCGACATCGCCATCGAGCGCTTCAGCGGCTCGATGCGCTACGAAGACACCGAATAAAAAAGGCTCCTCCGGGAGCCTTTTCTTTTTGTGCCTTACTCGTTCGGATCGAAGCCGGCCTCTTTGAGCAACCGATCGGCTTCGAGGCTCAGCGAGACGTTCTCGCGCGTCAGCTTGTAGTAGTAGCTCTTGCCTTTCCACTCCACCGGTTGCCAGTTAGGCTCCCACTCAGACCAGTCTTCGGTGGCGAAGATCTCGTCGAAGAAGAGACCCGCGAGGTCCACGAAGGTCTCCTGGGTTGCCCGTGCCTTTTCGGCGCTCGCCATGTCCGTTTTGTCGCAGGAAAGGAAGAGCGTGGTGGCGGATTCGGTACTTTCGCCTTTGGGCAGGAAGGCGACGATGACGAGGAGCTCCTCCGGGTAAATCTGACCAAAGACATCAAAGGAGCGTTTTTGTGCGTCGCAATTATCTTGATAGGTTTGATTCAGCAGACGGGAAACAGAGTCTGACCACTCTACGGGGAGGGCGACGCCCTGGGTGGATTCGGGTTTGCGGGCCAACATGAGGAACCTCGAGGTGGTGAGCGAGTTTTTGCTTTCACTCACAGTGGGGGCTTAATAGAATAAGAGCAATAGTTAGTCTTCTCCTCTGTTTTTTTCAAGGATAAATCTCATGGCAGTTTATATTCTCGCTGGCGCTCGCACCGCATTCGGAAGTTTCCTCGGGCAGTTCTCCGCCGTCTCGGCTCCGCGCTTGGGGGCCACGGCCATCAAGGCCGCCCTCGAGAAGGCGAAGGTCAGCGGAGACCAAGTGGGCCAGGTCTACATGGGCAACGTCATCGGCGCGGGCCTGGGCCAGGCCCCCGCGCGCCAGGCGACCATCTTCGCTGGCCTGCCCGAGTCCGTCCCGGCGACGACCGTCAACAAAGTCTGTGGCTCGGGCCTCGAGGCCGTCATCCTCGGCGCGCGCGCCATCCTCGCCGGTGACGCGCAGCTGGTGGTCGCTGGGGGCATGGAGAACATGTCCGCGGCGCCGCACCTGATGCTCGGCTCGCGGCAGGGCGTGAAGTTCGGGGCCACCGAGCTGAAAGATAGCATGCAGTGGGACGGCCTGTGGGACGTCTACTCGAACCGCGCCATGGGCAACTGCGCGGAGGAGTGCACCAAGAAGTACAACATGTCGCGCGCCGAGCAGGACGCCTTCGCCATCGAATCCTTTAAGCGCGCCCAGGCCGCCGTGAAAGAAGGCCTGTTCAAAGACGAGATCGCCGCGGTCTCGGTTCCCGCCAAGGGCGGCAGCGTCGACGTCACCGAAGACGAGGGCCCTTTCAAGGCGAACTTCGAGAAGATCCCGGGCCTCAAGCCGGCCTTCGAGAAAGACGGCACCATCACCGCGGCCAACGCCTCGACGATCAACGACGGCGCGGCGGCGCTGGTCCTCGGCGGCGACGCCTACGCCGCGCAGGCGAAGTACAAGATCGTCGCCTGGGCCTCCCACGCCCAGCACCCCACCTGGTTCAGCACCGCACCGGTCGGCGCCATTCAAAAAGTTTTGGAAAAAGCAAAACTCAAGATTGAGCAAGTCGACGCGTGGGAGATCAACGAAGCCTTCGCCGCGGTCACCATGGCGGCGATGAAGGAACTTTCGATCCCGCACGAGAAAGTGAACAAGCTCGGCGGCGCCGTCGCCATCGGCCATCCCATCGGCGCCTCCGGCGCGCGCATCCTGCTCACCCTCACCACCGCCCTCGAGAAGAAGGGCGGTAAGTACGGCTGCGCGGCTATCTGCATCGGCGGCGGCGAGGCCCTCGCGCTGGTCGTGGAGAAGGTGAAGTAATGACCACCACGCCGCCGGCGAAACCCCAGGCCGCGCCGCAGACCCAGGCCAAGTCGGGGCTGCGGCACCTTCGCCCCGGCGAGGTGCTCTTCAACGACGGCGACAACGCCGAGTCCCTGTACATCATCCAGAAGGGGCAGATCCGCCTCTATAAGCCGAAGGGGAAGGGCTTCATCGAGATCGCCGTCCTGCGCACCGGCGAGGTGATCGGCGAGATGGCCTTCTTCGACGAAGACGGCTCCGGGAAGAAGCGCTCGGCCTCCGGCGCGGCGATGGTGCCGACGGAGATCATCGAGATCTCCTTCGTGGCCTTCGCCAAAACCATGTCGACGCTCAACCCCTGGTTCAAGACCATCATCAACACCCTCGCCACGCGCCTGCGCAAGGCCAACTCGCGCATCAAGGAACTCGAGAGCAACTCGACCACCCAGTACGGCAACAAGGTCGGGGAGTACGAGTTCATGAAGCCCTCCGAGGTGCTCAAGGTCCTCGGGACGCTCTTCCTCGTCTTCAAAACCCACGGCGAGCGCCACGAACTCGGCGTGACGGTGAACAAGAAGACCATCGACCTCTACTCGAACGAGATCTACAACATCGCCGAAGCCAAGCTCGACGCCGTCTGCCTGACGCTCAAGGAGCTCGGCTGGCTCGAGATCCTCGAGGACGCCGACAAGCTGCCGAACGTCTACGTCGTGCGCAACCTCGAGCTCCTGCGTTCGCTCTTCATCTTCTACAATACGGAGAAGCACCTGCCGGAGGAGAAGAAGCTCAAGGTGTCGCAGAACTGCACGACCTTCCTCGAGAAGATCCTCCAGTACGCGCAGAAGTACCCGCCGCAGGACATCCCGAACCTCAAGCCCCGCGACGAGCACGACCGCTCCCACCAGTTCACGCAGTACATGAACATCCGGCCGATCCTCGAGGAGTTCAAGGCGCGCAACGTCCCCATCACCGCGGAGCACCTCGACGACGCGCGCTCGGTGTTCATCGTCGGCGAACGCGCCATGAACGGCGACGAGGTGCAGGTGGAGGTCGACTTCCCGAAGCTCCAGAAGATGTTCCCGGTCATCAAGTTCGTGAACTCGGTGACGAAGCAGAACCGCGAGAAGGCCGGCTACTAGATCGGCGCCGGCGTGTAGTACACGTTGATGCGGTCGCCGGAGGAGTAGATCGCGCTCCCGTGCAGGCGGATGAAGTAGCCCGTGCGGTTCAGCGCCGGCGTGCCGGGCGTGTTACCGGTTTGATCTGTGACTTTGATGTTCTGATTCTCAAGGTACCCTACGTAGCTCCAGCCGTTGGTCGTCGACTGTGGCACCGTCGAACCGTTGCGCTGAACGACGATCGTGTTCGGCCGCGGCGCCGTCGGCACGACGACGTAGGCGTAGTACTCGGTCGGCGTGCGCGTGCGCACTAGCAGGCAGTCCGGGTAGGTGACGCGCGCGGAGCCGCTCAGATTGATGAAGGTCCCGGTTTTCTGTTCGCCCACCGAGGGGAGGACGCGGGTGTCGAAGGTTCCTCGGTCACAGCAGGTGAAGCCGTTTGCACCCCCGGCGGGGACGGCCGTCGTCGCCCCGTTTGGTGAGATCTTCTGCACGACGATGTCCACCGGGTCGATGGCGTTCACGGCCGTGCTCGTGCTCACCTGCCAGCGGTTGTAAGTGTGCGCGAGGATTTCCTGGCGGATCGACGAGTTCACTCCGCTGTAGAGCGCGAACTCGTTCTGGCAGAGGTCGTAGCTGTCTTTTGTTGAGCGTGCGCCTTGGTCGGTTCCGCCCGCCGCGAGGTAGAGCTCCTGAGACATGCGGATGTAGTTGCCACCGCGCAGGTGGTACTCCCGGCAGCCGGTCGTGTGGGCGACGAGGCTGAAGAAGCGCAGCTGCTGTGACTGGAGGTTCGACCGGAGTGTGGTGAAGCGCTGCTTCGCCGCCTGGAAGGCACTCTCGTTGGTCTGAGTTCCGCCGCCGAGGAGCGAGTGCGTCGTCTCGTTGTCGTTGCCGTTAGAGACCAGCACCACGATGGTGTGGGCCTGGGACCGGAAGACGAGGCCCCCGTTGCCGATGCGGTTTTGGTTGATGAGGTTGTAGGCGCGCTCGAAGCCGCGCTCGTTGTTCCCCTGAGGAGGTCCGAAAAAAGTAGAGGTGTCCGGAGGTACCACGTTAACGCTTGAGCTCATCGCTGCGGCGTTGTTCGTGATGACGGGCCTGAACGCGTCGTTGCCGCCGTCGGGGAGCAGGGGGGCCACCATGATCCGGTAGTCGAACTCGTTTGAGACCGCCTGCACCGTGAGCGCGATCTGCTGACGGATCGTGTTACCGATGTAGTTCGCCGACGAAGAGTTATCCACGAGGTAGAGCACGTCGACCGGCGGCTTCACGAGGGTGTGGTTGGAGCACGACAGGTCCTGGTTGAACTCGACGGCGTCGGCGTTGAAGCCACTGCTGCGCGGAGCGGAGGCGAACTCCTCTTTGCTACAGCCAATCGCAAATAGCAGGAGGAGCATGAAGAGAGCGCTGGAGTGTTTCATAGGGCACCTGTGTGGTTCATGTCGATTCATCTGATCGGATATTGCCGGCGTAAACTTGAGGCGGAGGCAAAGATTGCCCTGACCGACCAATCGTTTTCATGGGTTAGAATAAGAGTACTTAAGTTTCGAGCGTTTGGAGGTGTTATGTCCCAGGGCTGGTTTTATGTACATAAAGGACAGCGAACAGGGCCAGTCGATCTCGCCGTCGTGGCGAAGCTGATCGGCGGCGGAGAACTCACCGGCGAAGACTACGTCTGGCGCAAGGGCTTCGAGAACTGGCTCAAGATCAAAGACGTCGAAGAGCTCAGCGTCGACGCTCCAGCGCTGCCGGACATTCCGGCGCCCGTGCTCGCGGCGCCGACCACGGCGAGCTTCCGCCTCGGCGACCTACGCGGCAGCGACAAGCTCGTGTACCTGCGCATCGGCGTCGACCGCGGGGGAGTCCCCACGGAGTACGGTCCCTATTCGATGGAACTCGTCCGGCGCCTGTTCAACGAGAACCGCATCAACGGCCGGACGCAGATCTTCGTCAAGGGACACACGCAGGAGTGGGTGTTCCTCGCCGACGCCGAGGACTTCGAAGCCACGTTCAACGAGGTGCCGCCGGTCATTCAGGACACGGAGAGACGGCGCTGGGTGAGAAAGCCACTCTTGGCGCGGCTCTTCGTGCAGAACAACAAGCAGGTCTACGAGGGCGTCTGCCGCGACATCTCCGTCGGCGGCATGCAGGTCTTGACGGACGCCTTCCCCGGGAGCGCGGGCGACAAGATCGCCATCAACGTCCATCCGGAGAACTCGGAGTACCACTTCACCGCCTCCGGGACGGTGGTGCGCCTGCTCGACGGGAACCAAGGGTTCTCGTTCCGCTTCGACCCTCTCCAGCAGGAGGCGAAGCAGGCGATCGAAAAGTACATCCGCGATGTGGACCCAAGCCTCTAGGCCGGAGGGCCGCCGTTCGGGCCGCTTCCGGATCATCAAAGAAGTCGCACAGCGGACATCCGTCGCCGCAGGGGAGACTCTCTGCGTGCACCGCTGGCGAGCGCAGGACCAGCGGCCGGAGCGCGTGCTGGTGTTTTTCCACGGGGCCCTGTCGCACGGTGCGCGCCACGGTGAGATGTTCGAGTGGCTGATCCAGCGCTCACAGGGAAACCTCGAGGTGCGCGCGCTCGACCTCCTGGGGCACGGCCTCTCCTCGGGCACACGTAGCCACGTTGCCAAGTTTTCGCACTGGACGGAGGACGCCCTGGGCCTCGTCCGAGAGGTCGCTGAGACCAGCGCAGCGGTCACCGTGCTTGGCCACTCCCTCGGGGGCCTGATCGCGCTCAAGCTTGCGATCGACCACGAGGCGCAGCTGCCGACGGCGGTGCGAGGACTGGCGCTTTCGAACCCCTGCGTGAAACCGATCCAGGTGGTCGACTTCCCACACGCTGAAACAGTGCTCAACACGGTCGCCGACAAGATGCCGAGTCTGCGCTACCCGCGCTTTCACAAGGGGCTCCAGCTCGTGAGTGACCCGGAGGCGGCGAACGCCTTCGAGACCGATCCGCTCGTGTCCCACTTCATCACGGCGCAGATGACCCGGGAGATCTGGTACGGGTCCCAGGAGCTCCGCGGGCTGTCCTACTTCCTTCGTCGGCCATCGCTCTTCCTGCTCTCCGACGAGGACTACGTCGTGGACCGCGAAGCGAGCCTGCTCTTCAGTCGCGGTATCGACAGGCGTCTGGTGCAGGTCATAGAATATAGCAATGCTCGCCACGAACTGCTGCACGAGAAGGCCCGGCAGCAGGTCTGGAGCGACCTCGCGAGCTGGATGGAGAAACTATGAAGCTACCGGTGATCTCACTCTTGTTGCTCCTCGGGGCCTGCGCGTCCTACCGGAGCTTTAACCAGACCACGAGCGGCAAGGTGCGCTTCCCGGGCGGCGTGAAGGGGAACGAGTCCTGGGACGATTCGATGTACTTCAAGCGCGCCAGCTGGTACCACGGCATGACCCTCTACTACGACGCGCTCATCTACCGGGCCGACGCGAGCTCGCCCTTCAGCCGCTGGTTCTCGGCTTCGGAGAAGGAGTACTTCCAGCGCTGCGAGAACCTCCTCGTCACCGTGAACTACAGCGCCGATGCGACGAAGATCTCGCACGTCATGTTCCGCGAGCAGATGCGGGCCAACGGCTACGACGACGTCGTGGTGAACAACTTCGCAGCGGCCGTGAAGACGCATCCGACCTTCCAGGCGTGGAACCTGCAGAACTACCGCATCATGGGCTACTGCAAGCGCCAGGTCGCCAAGGTCGGCGAAGGGCAAACGCTTTTGGTCAGCTTCCCATCTTTCAGCGAACTCAAGATTCGTCCCTAGGCCCTCCGACGCCTCTGGTTTCAAGTGCTTCGCCCTGTCTCCGGGCCTGCCTGGGTGCTAAAGTTTTTCGCCGAAGTACCGAAGAGACTCTGAGGACTTATGGCCGATAAGAAGTTTGAAAGATTCGGGAAATATCTCATCCTTGACCATCTCGTGGACGGCGGGATGGCGAAGATCTGTCGCGCGCGCTTCCTCGGGGAGCAGTCGAACAAGATCGTCGCCATCAAGATGGTGCAGCCGCAGTTCTCCCGGGACCCGGCCTTCGTGCGGATGTTCCAGGACGAGCTCTCGGTGACCTTCGGTCTCCAGCACCCGAACATCGCTCAGACCTACGACTACGGCAAAGTGTCCGAGCAGCTCTACACCGCGATGGAGTACGTCGACGGGGCGAACCTCAAGCAGTTCCTCGACCGCCTGAAGGAGAAGAGCTTCGTCTTCCCGGTGGAGATCTCGGTCTACATCATCTCCCAGGTGTGCCAAGGCCTACACTACGCGCACACGTTCACCGACAAGCTCTCGGGCCAGCCGCTGCACATCGTCCACCGCGACATCTCTCCGCACAACATCATGCTCACCTACGACGGCGCCGTGAAGGTCATCGACTTCGGCATCGCGAAGTCGAACGCGAACTCCGAAGCGACCCAGGCCGGAACCATCAAGGGCAAGCTCTCGTACCTCGCTCCCGAGTACCTCGAGGGCCTCGAGCTCGACGCGCGCTACGACGAGTTCGCCGTCGGCATCACGCTCTGGGAGATGCTATGCTCGCGCAAGCTCTTCACCGCCGCCAATGACCTCGCGGTCCTCAAGCAGATCCAGGCCTGCAAGATCGCGCCGCCCTCGTCGATCAACCCGAACGTCCCGAAGGAACTCGACGCGATCGTCATGAAGGCCCTGTCGAAGGACCGCTCGCAGCGCTTCGAGGACATGGACAAGCTCAACCGCGCTCTCGTGAAGTTCCTCTACGCGAAGTACCCGGACTTCAACCCATCGGACCTGAGCTACTTCGCGAAAGAGCTCTTTAAGGACGAGATCAAGCGCGATAAAGAGAAGTTCGTCGAGTACGGTAAGATCAACGTCCAGCCCTACATCGACGAGATGGAGAAGCAGGAGAAGTCCGTACCAGCTCCCGAGCAGGCCACGGCCGACGCCGACGAGGCGTCTCCGCAGCGGCAGGAGCGACGCGAGATCGAGATGGATCTCACCGGCGGGGAGCACCGGCCCGGAACGAAGTCCGTGACGATCGAACTCGCCGCGCGCGGCAGCACCATCGGCGGAACGAAGAAAGTCGCTCGGCAGGTCGCAACCCGTCCGGGAGCTCCGACCGAAGAGAAGAAGAGCTCAAGCACCTCGGTCAAGACCAAGGCTCCACCGAAGTCCGGCACCCGGACCGGCAAGACGACGATCGTGAAGAACAAGAAAGACCTCTCCGGCGATGAGGCCAAGAGTGTCCCGGCGGGGATGGCCGCGCTCATCGTCGCGGCGGCGCTGACGGGAGTCGTCTACTTCCAGGCCGACGTCTTCGAGGAGTTCCTCGGGTTCAACCTTCAGCACGTGATCCACGGCCAGCCGGAGCGCTCGATCTCTTCCGTGGATACGGAGGCCCCAAAGCCGCGCAAGCGCCGGGCCGAGCCGATCAAGGAGGGCACCGTCAGCCTGAGCGGCGTGCCGCTCGAAGCCGAGGTCTTCGTGAACGGCGCCCGCATCGCCTACTCCGTCGGGAGCTCCATCCGTGTTCCGTTCGACGCGAGCACCACGCTGCTCGTGAAGCGGCCCGGGTACAAGACCTTCATGAAGTCCTTCGTCATGACCATCGACACTCCGCTGCTGCAGATCCAGGTTCCGGACATGCCCCGCGCGAACACCGGGCTCCTCTCGTCTTCGCTCAACTACAGCTCCGGTTCGGTGCTCGTGTTCGAGGTCGAAGGGGAGAAGGTCGAGCGCAAGATGCCCTTCAAGGACATGCAGGTGCCGGAAGGGAAGTACCAGGGCATCGTGAAGAACCCGCTGCTGGGAACGGAGAAGGAAGTCAGCTTCGTCATCGAGCAGAACAAGATCCACCTGCTCGAGTAGGCCGGGCTAGTCGCCGGAGTTCTCCGGCGCGCCCTCGGCGCCTTCGCCGAAGCGCTTGCTCTGTTTGAAGCGGTTCACCTTGCGCATGTTGAGGAGCTTCATGATCTCCGCGGCCGTCTCCTCGAGGGCCTTGCCGGTGACGTTGAACACGGGCCAGCGCTTGTGCTCGGAGAAGAGCGCGTTCGCCCACTCGATCTCGTCGCTCACCTTCGAGAGCTCGGCGTACTCGCCGCCCTTGTCGACGCCCAGCCGCGTGAGGCGGTTCTTGCGGATCTGGTGGAGGGCCTCCGGGTCGATGGTGAGGCAGAAGATCTTTCGCTGGTCGATCTGGAGCAGTTTCTCCGGCAGCGGCAGGCCCTTCACGATGGGCACGTTCACCACCTTGAGGCCCTCGAGCGAGAGGTAGATCGACAGCGGGGTCTTCGAGGTGCGCGAGATGCCGACGAGCACGACGTCCGCGGCTTCGAGGCTCTCGAGGTTACGGCCGTCGTCGTGGTTGAGCGTGAACTCGATGGCGGCGACGCGCCGGAAGTAGTCGTCGTTCACCGCGTGCAACAGGCCCGGAACGTGGCTCGGCTCGGCTTCGAAGAAGTTCGAGAAGGTCGTCAGCAGCGGGCCCATCAGATCGACGGAGCGCACGTGCTCGCGCCGAGTGAGCTCGGCGATGTGCTGGCGTAGCTCGAGGGAGACGATGGTGTAGACGACGACGTCGTGGTGGATCGCCGCTTCTTGGAAGATCGCGTCGATCTGCTCCTTGCTGCGGACGTTTTTGTAGCGCGTGAAGAAGACGTCCTTGTCGGCGAACTGGGTCATTGCCGCGCGCGTGATGGCGGTGGCCGTCTCTCCGGTGCCGTCGGAGATGACGATGACTTTCAGCTTATCGGTTGAGTTCATACCCTTGCCTGTATAGTATAATGAACATCTATTTTCACATTTTACGATGAATGCTTCTAGGTTCATTTTCTACCGCCGGAGGATATCTATGACACTTGTGCGTTTAGCTCTGTTATTGGCGCTCACTCAGCCGATGGCCCGGGCCATGGAGGCCTTGCCGAAGGTCGTCCCGGTGCCCGCCGACAATCCGCAGACGCCGGCGAAGATCGAACTCGGGAAGACCCTCTACTTCGACCCCCGTCTTTCGGTCGACGCAACGGTGTCCTGCAACAGCTGCCACAATGTCATGGCCGCGGGGGAAGACGGTCGGCCCGTGGGAGTGGGCGTGCGAGGCCAGCGCGGAGGCCGCGGCTCGCCGACGGTGTGGAACTCGGCTTTCCACACCGTCCAGTTCTGGGATGGCCGCGCCGCGAGTCTCGAAGAACAGGCGAAAGGCCCGCTCACGAATCCCATCGAGATGGGCATGCCGAACCACGACGCGGTGATGGCGCGCGTGAAGACGATTCCCGGTTACGTCGCCATGTTCAAGGCCGCTTTTCCTAAGGATGCCGACCCCGTGACCATCGATAACCTCGCGAAGGCGATCG
Source organism: Bacteriovoracaceae bacterium (assembly GCA_036770305.1). GTDB lineage: Bacteria > Bdellovibrionota > Bacteriovoracia > Bacteriovoracales > Bacteriovoracaceae > UBA6144. The sequence goes on from DAIPJL010000003.1 coordinate 10,833, forward strand.
CCAGTTTCGAGCGCACATTGATTACGCCCGACAGTGCCTTCGACCTTTACAAGCGCGGCAACAAGAAGGCCATGTCCGAGGCAGCCGTCCGGGGCATGAAGCTAGTGGAAGAGATCGGTTGCACCGCGTGCCACACGGGCCCGAACTTCGCCGGTGAGGGGCTCAAGATGGGCGAGGGGAACTATCAGCCCTTCCCGCAGATTCCGGGCTCGAAGTACGACAAGCAGTATGACCTGCTGAGCGACAAGGGACGCTTCGAGGTCACCAAAGACAAAGAAGACATGCACAAGTGGCGGGTGCCGACCTGGCGCAACGTCGCCGTCACCGCGCCCTATTTTCACAACGGTAAGGTGCGCACGCTGGACGAGGCGGTTCGCGTGATGGCGAAGACCCAGCTGGATCAAGACCTCACGGAAGCCCAGGTCGGTGACATCGTCGCTTTCCTGAACGCTCTCACCGGGAAGTTCCCGAAGATCACCGCTCCGCAGTTACCGCTCTTGGTGAACGATACGCTCACCCCGGAGCCCTAAGGAATTCGTCGACGAGCTCGACGAGCTCGTCTAACTGACCGCGCGGGTCGAAGGTCCGCTTCTCTTTGCGTTTGAACCACGTCCGCTGCGCCTTTGCGAGCTGCCGGGTGTTGATCACAATTCTCTCCTCGAACTCGCTCTCTGAGAGGTAGACGCCTCGAAGCCAGTCGAGGGTCTCCTTGTAGCCGATGGCCCCCAAGGGGCGTTCGAGGCCCGTGTAGCCTTGCGCGAGGAGGCCTTTGACTTCCTCGACGAGGCCGGCCTGAAGCATGGCCCGGGTGCGCTGTCGGATGAGCGCGAGGTGGTCTTCCTTGGGAAGGTCGAGGTGTAGGTGGAGCAGCTGCCACTCCGGCGGCGGCGTCGGGGCGAAGGCTTCGCGTTGCTTCGAGAAGGCCGTGCCGTGGGCCCAGAAGTGCTCGGTCGCTCGACGGATGCGATAGTGATCGTTCTCGTGGAGCCGAAGAAACGATTCGCGGTCGTGTTCGCTGAGAAAGGCCCGGAAGGGCGCGATACCCTCGGCCGCGTAGAGATCGTCCGAGCGCTTCTGCACATCCGCCGGAGTGGTGGGAGAGTTCCACATGCCTTCCACGAGTGCCTGCAAGTAAAAGCCGGAGCCGCCGGCCAGGAGCACCGGGCCCTGCAAGCTCTCGATGAGCGGGCGAGCGAGGGCGACGAAGTCTGCGGCGTTCATCGCTTCGCTGATGCTCCGGATGTCGATCAGGTGATGGGGGACGCCCGCGCGCTCCTCGGAAGTGGGTTTCGCGGTGCCGATGTTGAGCTCGCGGTAGAAAAGCAGGGAGTCGAAGTTCACCACTTGCGCAGAGAAGCGTTTGGCGAGAGCGACGGCCGTGCTGGTCTTGCCCGTGCAGGTGGGGCCAGAGAGGATGATGACCTTTTTCATGGACGCGGCAGGAGCGCCGGAGAGAGTTTGAGCGCGATGGCCTGCGCCGCAGCCCCCAGCTCGAGCCACATTTTCTCCCACTGCTGCCGTGTGACCTCGCCCAGTGCGAGCGGAGACCCGTGCTCGGAAAAAGTCGCGAGCGCGCCCTCCACCAGAAGGCCCGCGGAAAATCCGCGCAGGGCCGCGGGGATCTCTCGCACGAGGGTGAGCTCGGGGCCCAGGGCGTCGACCTCGAAGCCCGCGCTGTTTAGGAAGGCCAGCGCCGCGGGGGCGAGGGGCCGGCCGCGAATGGGATGGCCCACCAGGAGAGGGATGCGCTCGCAGTTTTGTTGGCCGAGGTGGAGCTGGAGCCAGCAGAGGAAAAGTCGCCGTGCCGAGACATAGAACACCGCCGCTCCTTCACGGAAAAGGAGTTCGTCGCCCAGGTGAAGCAGCTGGAGAGCGTCTGTCGTGCTCAGCGGGCCCTGGCCCTGGAGGCGTTCGAGGTGCGCGCTGTAGTCGCGCTGTCCCTCGAGATCTTGCTGCGAGTTTCCGTGCACACCTCCGGCGAGACCCGCGGTGCTCGAGGCAGCAGCCGAGAAAGTCAACTGCGCCGCGGAAGCCGCGCCGGCGGTCGCCGGCCGCACCTGCGCGATGGCCTCGCGGATGACCTGGCCCGCGAGGGAATGGACCTCGCTCTGCTGGTGGAGTTTCACGAGCGTCTTGTTGGGATGAACGTTCACGTCCAAGCGGTCGGCCTCGATGTCGATGCGCAGGAAAAGAAGTGGTGCCGATGGAAGGCTGGCCCCGTCGCACACTTGCTGGGCGATGCGGGCGTAGGCCTTGTCGAGCACCGGTCTCTGGTTGACCAGCACATGCTCGATGGGCCCTGCGGGCCGCGCGCCTTCAGCGAAGATCGCCCAGGCCTCCACACGGACTCCGTGCCACTCGCGGGCGTGTGAGCAGAGAGTGATCCTTTCGCGCGCCTTGCTCGAGAAGAGCTGCAGGAGCCGCTCGGAGGTGTCGCGCGTCGCGGGAAAAATCAACCGTTCATCCTGGTCCCACTGCAGCGAGAATGCGACGTGGGGAGCTCCCAGGACGAAGGCGAAGAAGAACTTCTTGAGCCAGTTCTTTTCACTGCCCGCGGACTGCATGAAGCGCAGACGCACGGGAGTGTTAAAAAACAGGTCCTGCACGCTCATGATCGTCCCGTGATCGCGGCCGCTTTTGGCCGCGGTCTGCACGGCTTCGGTGACTCCGCCATCAATGCCCAGGCGAGCGCCGGAAGCTTCCTCGCGGGTCCAGCTGACGCAGTCAACGCGTGCGATACTGGCAACCGCAGCGAGGGCTTCTCCGCGGAAGCCGTAGGTATGCAATTGATAGAGGTCCTCGAAGCGACGCAACTTGGAAGTGGCGTGCCGGCCGAAGGCCAGGGGAAGTTCTTTCGCCGGAATACCGCAGCCGTCATCGCTTACCCGAATGAGCGAGAGGCCATTGTCCTTGATCTCGACGTCGACGCGTGTGGCACCGGCGTCGAGGGCGTTTTCCATCAGCTCTTTGAGAACGTTCGCGGGCCGCTCGATGACTTCGCCGGCCTTGATCTGATCAATGAGATGTTCTGGGAGAAGCTCGATTGGGGCGCGAGGCCCCATCTGAGACGTGTTCACGCTTTAAAGAAATTGACCTGGTTTCGTCCGCCTTCCTTGGACTTGTACACAGCTGAGTCGGCACGTTTGAAGAGGTCCGTACCGGTGTTGATGCCCTGGCGATAGTCGGCCACACCAATACTTGCTGTGACCGGGAGGCGTTTGCCGTCGTAGATGAACTCGTGGCGCTCGATCATGCGGCGCAGCCGCTCAGCGATCTCGAAGCCCTGCTTCAAGTTCGTGTTCGGCAGAAGGATGCAAAACTCTTCGCCGCCGTAGCGGGCGAGGACGTCACCTTGTCGGATACCTTGTTCGCGGATGATGCGGGCCATGTCTTTTAAGACGTAGTCTCCGGCGTCGTGGCCGTAGTTGTCATTGAGCTTCTTGAAGTGGTCGAGGTCGAAGATGATGAGCGTGAGCGGCTTCCCGGTCACTTTGCTCTTTTTCACCTCGGTCTCGAGGGAGTCGTTGAAGTAGCGCTTGTTGTAAGCCTTGGTGAGGCCATCGGTGTTCGCTTCCTCGTGGAGTTTGTCGTAGGTGAGGCGCTCGGGGTCGCCCTTCGGCAGGTACTTGAGCGCAACGGCGCCGACCTTGATCATGTCGCCGCGGCTGAGCGCCGCCGAGCCCTCGACCTTCGTGTTGTTCAGGTAGGTGCCGTTGGCCGAACCGAGATCCTGCAGCAGGGCCTTGCCGTCTTCGCTCACAACGACGGTGAAGTGCTTGCGCGAGATGCCCTGGAAGTCGAGAGGGATGGCGCAGTCCGGGTTTCTACCGGCGACGGTTTCGCCGGTGGGTAAGTTGAAGATCGAGCCGTTGAGGTCGCCGCCCACGACGAGCAAGCAGGCCGGCTTCGCCTCGGCTTCCTTTTCGCTCGCCGAAAGCGCAGCTTTTATATCGCGGATGACGACGGTCGCATTCTCATCACTCATGAGGTTCTCCAGCAGCACAAAGTATCAAGCCATTGTATTCCCGAGTGCGATGCGATTCAAGACGCGCGCGAACTCCCGGAAAGGATATGAGCTTATCGGCTAGTTGCGGGCCTGGCCAAGCCATTCGTGGGCAAATTTTTTGGCCGCTTCTACGCCGGGCTGATTAAAAGGGTCAACCTTTAGCGCCAGTCCCATCGCCGCCGTGAGGGTCTCGAAGAAGAGGATCAATGCACCGAGGCTTTCACCGGTGAGTTCGTTGATCTCGAGGCTCAGGTGCGGCCGGGCCGCTTCGCTCATGGCCTTGAGGGTACCCTGGTACTCGGCCTCGAGGAGGGCGCCGAGCCTGTGGCCCTTGAGGGCCTCGGCGTGGGGCGCCTTAAGGCTCGCGTGGAGCGGAAAGTCGTGCTTGGACTTTTTCAGGTGGACGAAGAGCATCGCCTTGTCGCGCGGGCCCTCCATGAAGAGCTGCATCTGCGAGTGCTGGTCGGTGGCGCCGTAGGCCATCACCGGAGTGAGGCCGCGGTTCTCCTTGCCCAGTGACTCCGCCCACAGCTGGACCCACCAAGCGCTGAAGTCTTTCAGCAAGGAGCTGTAGGGCATGAGCACCGTTAGGTTCTGACCTTCACGTGAGCGCTGGAGCAGCCAGTGGGCCGTTGTGGTGATGAGGTTCTGGCCCGCGTCGCTGTGAGTGAGCAGCGGCTTCACGGCTTCGGCGCCGTGGAGGAGTTTGTCGACGTTCGCCCCCGCCCAGGCGGCGGGAAAGAGGCCGACGTCCGTCAGCACCGAGTAGCGGCCGCCGATGCTTGGCGGGACCTCGAGGGTCGCGAGCTGGTGCTCTTTGGCGAAGAGCTTCAGCTCTCCCTTCTGCGGGTCCGTGCAGATGACGATGTGGTCTTTGAAGTGGCCACGATCGACTTTATTTTTTTCCAGCCACTGGACGATGATGCTTAGGGTGGCCAGGGTCTCGGCGGTGTTGCCCGACTTCGAGACGACGTAGAAAAAACTCTCTCCCACCACCCAGCTTCTCATCTGGCGCTCGAGCATGTCGGGGTCGATGTTGTTGACGAACTGCACGCTCTTGCCGGCGCCGATGCCGAGCGCGGAGATGAGCATCTCGGGGCCGAGGCTCGAGCCGCCGATGCCCACGTGAACGAGCTGCTTCTTGTGGCCGAAAGCGCGCGCCAGGGTCTTCGCCGCGGTCGCCACGAGAGGGTTCGAGGTGAAACGGAAGAAGCCGACGTCTGCGCGGTCCAACAGGGCCAGTAGATCACGACGGAGTTCCGAGTGGAATGAAGTCTCCGGCTGCAGGCCGGGGTGCGCGGTGCCGTGGGAGATCATGGGGCGTACTCTTTTTTCAGCTGGCGAGCGATCACCATGCGTTGAATCTGATTGGTTCCTTCGACGATCTGAAGCACTTTTGCGTCACGCATGAAGCGCTCCACCGGGTACTCGCTGGTGTAGCCGACGCCGCCGTGGATCTGCACAGCATCCGTGGTGACTTTCATCGCCGTGTCGGTGGCCTTGAGCTTGGCCATGGAGGAGAGCTTCACGGAGCTCTGGCCGACGTCGACGAGGCGCGCAGCCTCTTGCACGAGAAGGCGCGCGGCTTCGACCTCGCAGGCCATGTCCGCGAGCATGAACTGCAGGCCCTGGAACTCGAAGATCGGCTGCTTGAACTGCTGGCGGCCGAGGGCGTAGCGCGTGGCCTCGTCGAGGGCGCGCTGGGCGCAGCCGACGCCGATAGCGCCGATGGCGATGCGGCCGCGGTCGAGGCCGCCCATGGCGACCTTGAAGCCTTCGCCCTCTGCGAGCAGAAGGTTCTCCGCGGGCACGAAGCAGTTTTCGAAGACGAGCTCGCGCGTGGGCGAGGCCTTCCAGCCCATTTTTTTCTCGGCCTTGCCGTAGCTGAACCCGGCCATCCCGTCGCGCACGATGAAGGCCGAGACCCCCTTGGCGCCCTCGCCGCCGGTGCGGGCCATGACGATGTAGGTCTTGGCGACGCCGGCGGAGGTGATCCACATCTTCGTGCCGTTGAGCAGGTAGCCGCCTTCAGTCTTCTTCGCCGTGGTCTTGAGGCCCGCGGCGTCCGAGCCGGCGTGGGACTCGGAGAGCGCGAAGGCGCCGATCTCCTGGCCGCTGGTGAGCGCTGGGAGGTACTTCGCCTTCTGCTCCGCGCTGCCGTAGTCCTTGAGGATGCTCTGGACCATGCTCGACACCGACACCGTGACGGCGTAGGCGACGGAGGACTGGGCCAGCGTGTCGAGGCAGGCGACGTAGCTTTGGAAGCCGAGGCCCGCGCCGCCGAACTCCTCGGGCATGGTGATGCCGGTGAAGCCCTGTGCGCCGAGGCCCTGGAAGATTTCCAGGCGGAATTTCCCGTCCGCGTCGTCGTGCTCCATGTGGGGCTCGACGTGCGTCTGGCACCAGCGGGCGAGGGTGGTCTGGAGTTCGCGAGTCAGGTCGTCCATCAGGAATCCTTGAGAGCGTCTTTCAGGAGGTTCTTGGCGATGATCATGATCATCACCTCGTTGGTGCCGGCGCCGATCTCCATGAGCTTGTTGTCGCGCATGAGGCGCTCGACCGGAAACTCGCGGGAGTAGCCGTAGCCGCCGTGGAGCTGGATGGCGTCGAGAGCGATCTTCGTCGCCATCTTGGGCAGCTGGAGCTTCACCATGGAGGCGAGCTGGTTCGAGCGGTTGCCGTGGTCGTACTCGTAGCACACGGTGTAGAGCAGACGGCGCATGGTCTCCGTCTCGGTGGCCATCTCGGCGATCATCTTCTGGATCATCTGGAAGTGGGCGAGGTTCTTGCCGAACTGCTTGCGCTCGCCGGCGTACTTCACGCACTGGTCGACGCAGGCCTGGGCGATGCCCAGCGAGATCCCCGCGATGGTGATGCGCTCGATCTCGAGGTTCTTCATCATGTGCACCACGGAGTCGCCCTCTTCCCCGACGCGCGCGGAGAGGGGCACCTGGCAGTTCTCGAAGGCGAGCTCGGCCGTCGGCGAGGTGCGCATGCCCATCTTGTGGATCTCCTTCGAGACGGAGAAGCCGGGTGCGGACTTATCGACGATGAAGGTGGTGAGGTCTTTTTTCCCAGGGCCGGTGCGCGTGTAGAGGTAGGTCACGTCGGCGAGGTTGCCGTTGGTGATCCACATCTTGGCGCCGTTGATGAGGTAGTGCTCGCCATGCTTGACGGCTTTGGTTTGCATGCCGACGGCGTCGGACCCGTAGCCCGGCTCTGACATGCCCATGCAGCCGATGTGCTCGCCGCTGATGAGCTTCGGGAGGTACTTCTCTTTCTGCGCAGCGGAGGCGTTCTTGTCGATGTTGTTGACGCACAAAATCGAGTGAGCGAGGTAGGAGAGTGTCGACCCGGGGTCGGCCTTGCCGAACTCCTCCATGACGATGGTGGCAGCGGTGGCGCCGAGGCCCGCGCCGCCGTACTCCGGGTCCGCCGTGATGCCGAGCACGCCCAGTTCGCCCATGCCCTTGAAGGCCTTGAGGTTAAACTTCTCTTGCGTGTCGAGTTTCTCGGCCACGGGTGCGAGTTCGGCGCGCGCGAAGTCGCGACAAGTTTTCTGGAGCTGGCGTTCTTCCTCAGTGAAAAACCACATGGTGTAAACTTCCTTTGAGCAGTGGAGCGGGGAGCTCAAATCTTACAGGAAAAATCGGTCTTTGCAAAATTGACGCTCGGTGAATTTCGCTCCCCCGGCGCCGACTCTTAAGCTAAGATGGTATGACAAGGCAGGTTACTTGGATATCTCCCTCACTCCCGCAGAGATGAAGCCCACTGAGCACGTTGCGCCCGGTGAGAACTGGTTTTGCTACTGGCGCACATCCGCCTCCCTGTGGGAGGCCAAGCTCGGTGCGTTGCAAGTCGTCGGCGCGCCGATCGTCATCCCGCTTTACTGGGGGCTTCACTCAGAGACCGGGGAAAGCTTCGACTTCGGTGAGACGCGGCCCGAGGCGGACCTCGCACGCCTGCACCGATCCCTGCAGAAAATCGGCGCGGACTCGATCTGGTTGCTGCCGCTGACACCGGCGCCCTTCATGCCGAACGGTGGCCTGCCCGCGGGCCTGGCGCGCCACCCGGCCCACGACGTCAACGGCATGACCCAGGCCTTCCTCGACGGAGACGGCACGATCCATAAACTTCATTCATTCTACGACCCGCGCGTCTACCAGGCCTACCGCAAGTGGTGCTGGCAGCTCGGCCAGGTGCTCACGCAGCGCTCGGTGGCCGTGCCGATGAAGGGCCTGCGCTCTTACTGGGTGGGTGCCAGCAGTGCCCACTCGTACCTGGAAGATCACTCGGCGACTTTCCGCGCCGGCTTCGTGCGCTACCTCAAGCAGCAGAACCTCCCGGTGCGCACCAACGACGAGGGCGTCGAGCTCCCACAGCTGAAGCGCGACGAGGAGCGGACTCACGTCGCGCGCTACCGCAAACTCATCGCCGATCTCTACGGCCAGACGGCCGCGGAGAGCCTCGGTGGCCACTGGATCGGTGAGCAGAGCGTGGCCTTCGTCGGCGGCGCTCCGCAAGATATTTTTGCTCGCAGCTCCGAGCTCTGGCCCCACCAGGTGGAACTCATGCAGGACCTGTGGACCGCCATGGACTGGAACCTGCTGCCTTCGAGCGCGCTGCTCGCTCCCGCCAACAAAACCGGCGTGCTGGCGAAGTTCTTAAAAGAGCACCTCTCGGCGGCCTACCTGCGGCAGGCCTTCCAGCAGAGCATGGCGGAAGACACGCTCGTCGGCCACTTTACGCCGCTGGTCTTCCTCGAGATCCTCTGGGAGGACGAGCGCGCGCTCGAAGCCCCGGAGTACCTCGCGGAGCTGGGGCTCTTGCCGCACCTCAATCGCGAGTTCCGCGCCTGCTGGCGCTGGAAGGGACGCTTCGAGATCAACTCCGAAAGCGAGGAGGGAAGCGCGCGGCTCAAGGTGTGCTTCGCCGCCCAGCTGGACCGGACGCGCTTCCAGGACATGCTGCGTGCCTTTCTCAACGGCCAGCGGATCATCCTCGACGTGGCGGGCCTCGCGCCCGAGCTCGCTAAGAAGCTCCAGCTCTTCCTCACGGAAAACGCCCTGCCGATCCAGGAAATAAACTTCCTCACTCCGGTGAAGCTCGTCCGGCTCGGCGAAGGGCTCTTGCTGCTCTTCGACGGGCGCACGCTCACGCAGCACCCGGCGCCGAAGAAGCTCGCGTTCTGGGAGCACGTCACGCGCTACCTGAACTTACGGCACCTGGTGGTGAAGACTGACGACGAGCTCTTTTATTGCTGGAAGACGCGGCTGAGCTCGGCGCACGAACTCAACTACGACGAGGTCCGGCGAATCTCCTTCTACAACCCCCTGCCCCGCAGCGTCCGCTGCCACCTCTCGAGTTCGAAGCAGTTCGCCTTCCTCAAGGTCGTCGACGCGCTCAAGGGCCAGGCGAAGAGCACGCCGATGGGCATCGACGTCGAGCTCCAGCCACAGGGATCTCTGAGTCTGGACTTTGGACACTTCGAAGGATGAGTATGCGCGACGGCATGGCCCTCAATCTGATCTACAACTTCACCCAGGACACTGCCGGGGAGTTCCCCGACCTCGGGGGGCGCTACCGCGTGCTCTACTTCTTCACCGAAGCGGGCCCGGTGCCCCAGGAAGTGCAAGCCGAGGTCCACCAGCGCCTTCTGAAGCTTCCCCTGGAGGGTGAGGCGGCGTTCTCCTCGCTCGACGACCTCAAGGACTTCGCCATGGCCGTCTGCCAGGCGCTGCGTGCGCCGGAGGTCTTCCTCCTGTCGGTGCAAGACTACAACGTTGGGGTCGAGGCGACGCGCGAGCTGCGCTCCTTCCGCGAGCTTTACCGGCGCTACGGACTTAACCTGGCGAACCCGGATGTGATCTCCCGTGGGCCGGGGCTCTTCGGTAAGTTTTTCAACCCCTCTCGCTCATAAATCGTCTCTTAACCCAGGCCCTAGACTAAGAGGGGGGCATCCTCTAGTCTGGGCCCATGCGCCCGTCGTTTTTTGACCTCAGTTTCACCGACCTCGCCGAGGCCCTCAGGCTCCAGGGCCTGAAGTCCTTCGCCGCCGGCCAGATCTATGATTGGGTCTATAAAAAATCAGTTTACGACCCGAGCTCGATGACCAATTTGGCGAAGGAAACGCGCCAGTGGTTGGGAGAGACTTATGATTTTTCACTGCCCGCGATCGTGTGGCAGGGACTTTCCAAAGACGGCACACGCAAGTTTCTTATCGGCTTCCAGGACCGGCAGACAGTGGAGGCGGTGGCCATCCCGGCGCGCGAGCGACTAACCCTGTGCATCTCCTCGCAAGTGGGGTGCGCCATCGGCTGCACCTTCTGCCACACCGCCACCCAAGGCCTCAAGCGCCACCTCAGGGCCGGGGAAGTGACGGGGCAGTTCCTCGCGGTGCAGGAGTGGCTGAAGGCCAACGTCACGGCGGAAGAGCGCCTCACCAACATCGTGTACATGGGGCAGGGTGAGCCGCTGCATAATTTTGAAAACATGAAAAAGGCAACGCAGATTTTTCTCGAGCCCAAGGGCCTCGGGCTCTCACAGCGCCGAATCACGCTCTCCACCTCGGGCCTCGTCCCGGCGATCGAGAAGCTGATCGACTTTCCTCCCGTCAACATCGCCATCTCGTTGCACGCCGCCCACAACCACGTGCGCACGGAACTCATGCCCATCAACAAGGTCTACGACCTCGAGCGCCTCTTCGGCGCCATCAAGACCATTCCGCTCAAGGCGCACCGGCGGATTACCTACGAGTACCTGTTGATCGAAGACCTCAACGACGGGGAAGAAGACCTTGTGGCGCTGGCCGCGCTCTTGCCGAAGCAAGAAAGCAAAGTGAACCTCATTCCCTTTAATGAGTTCCCGGGCTCGCGCTACAAGCGCCCGTCGGAGAAGAAGGTCTACTGGTTCATGCAAGAGTTAGAGCGGCGGGGGATTACTTGTACGGTCCGCGCCACGAAAGGCGCCGACATCCTCGCCGCCTGCGGGCAGCTGAAAAGTGCTTTCGAGGACGGGTCGCTTAATTTGTGGGCGAAGAATCTTCCCAGCGCCAGTAGCGCATCGGAGCATCCTGCGCCGGCTCGTTAGCCACTTCGCCTTGCCCCTTTTCTTCTGCCACTCCCCGTTGCCGTTCTTTCTGTGCGCCCGGAGTTTCGTGTTTTTGTGCCAAGGCCTCGTCGATGGAGGGTTCCACCACCGGTTGAGCCGCGTAGGATGCCGTCAACCACGTAAGAGCTGCCAGCGTCATGAGTTGCTTCCAGAGCATAAACAAGTCCTTGTTAGCCTCTTCAATGAGGTCCTTGAACTTATCGGCGCATGGCGCAAAACATAAAGCCCTGTAATACTGATGCCTTAACCGAATCCTGACAGTTCCTGTTACGAACTGTCAGGAAAATCAGAGTGACGAAGCCCTACCTATAAGCCACGATCGTTTCACATATAAGAAAAACTTATAGGATCAGCGTTATGAAGTTGCTTCTCAGCGTTTTACTACTTCTGTGTTCGACCTTTGCTTGGGCACGGATTGAGACCTACTTCAACCTGCGCGAGGGCGTCAGCTACGTCGATCCCTACCGCGGCATCACCCGTCCAGGGGACAACCTGGAAGCCGTCATCTTGCGCGAACTCGATGCGGCTCAGAAGTCCATCTACGTGGCGGTCCAGGAACTTCGCCTTCCGCTCATCGCGCACAAGCTCGCCGAGAAGCACCGCCAGGGCGTGGACGTCCGGATCGTCATCGAGCACAACTACAACTTCAACGTCATGGCCAACAACGATAGCCTGCCTGACGAGGACGACGAGGAAGGCGTCATCGCGACGAGCTTCCGAAACCTGGTCGCGCTCATCGACGTCAACCGCGACCGTCGCATCACGCGGCAGGAGATGCGCGAGCGCGACGCCATTTTCATTCTCAACGAAGCCGGCGTGCCGCTGATCGATGACACCGAGGACGGCTCGAGCGGTTCGGCGCTGATGCACCACAAGTTCGTCGTGATCGACGGCAAGCGCCTGATCCTTTCGTCGGCCAATTTCACGCCGAACTGTGTCCACGGTGACTTCCGCTCGGTCCACTCCCGTGGCAACGCCAACGCCCTCATGACGCTCACGTCTCCGCAGCTCGCCGAGCTCTTCACCGAAGAGTTTGGTTACCTGTGGGGAGCGCAGTTCGGTCGCCGCAAGCCTTTCCGCGAGGCCCGGAGTGTGGTCGTCGACGGAAAGACTTTTACGGTGCAGTTTTCGCCCGCCCCTAGCAAGATCCCGTGGGAACAAACCACCAACGGCTTGATCGGTCGAACCATCGAGTCCGCTCGCCACAGCGTCAAGGGAGCGCTCTTTGTTTTCGCCGAACAGCCTCTTTCTGATCTCCTCCAACGCGTCTTCCGCCGGGCCGAAGTCTTCATGCTCGTGGAGAAGAAGTTCGCCTACCGCTTCTACAGCGATGTGCTCGACATGCTCGGGGTCCGGTTGCTGGATAATCGCTGCGCTCCGAACGCGAACAATGCGCCGTGGCGTCCGGCGGCCCGTTACGCGGGCCATACGGAACTTGAGCCACTGGATTTCTTGCATCACAAGTTCGGCATCGTCGACACAACGAAGGTTATTTTCGGTTCACACAATTGGACCAACACGGCCAACCGCGCTAACGACGAGTTCATCGTTGTGGTGGAGGACGATGCTGTCGCCCGCGAGTTTTCTCGCGAATACGACCGACTGTCTCAGCGGGCCCAGTGGGGCCTGCCGGCCAACATCCAGGAGCGCATCGATCAGATGGAGGCACACTGCGCTGGCCAACTTAACTAGCGCAATTCATTGCCTCGCGACCTAAGGGCCGGTTATACTTGTAGCTCCAACCTCGCAATCTAGGAGCTACCGTGTCACGCGAGAGATCAAAAGGCATCGTTGCCATCTTCGTCCTGATCAGCATTTTCTTCGTGGTCTTCATGGGCTTCGCCTTCACCACGATCTCCTCGCTCAAGAACACCTCCGACCTTTCGGCCAAAGCACTGCGCTCGGACGACGAGGGCCCCATCGCGGTGATCACGGTGGACGGGCCGATCATGGACGCCAAAAAGGTCATCCAGTTGCTCCACGTCGCCGAAGAAGAAAAGAGCATCAAGGCTATCATCGTGCGGGTCGATAGCCCGGGGGGGGCCGTCGGACCGACGCAGGAGATCTACGAAGAGATCCGTCGGATCGACGGCAACAAAGAGAGCGGGAAGCCGGTCTACGCCTCCTTCGGCTCCGTCGCTGCCTCCGGCGGCTACTACATCGGTGCCGCCACTCGTAAGATCTTCGCTAACCCGGGAACGGTCACGGGCTCGATCGGAGTGATCATGCAGTTCGCCGATCTCTCTGAACTCTTCCAGTTCGCGAAGTACAAGCCGGGTGTCATCAAGGCCGGTAAGTACAAAGACATCGGCTCTCCCCACCGCGCGATGACGGATGAAGAGCGTGGGATTCTCGAGGCGAGCCTGAGGGTCACCCACGAGCAGTTCGTGCGCGACATCGTGAAGGTCCGCGAAGAGCGCCTCACGAAGAAACCCGAGGAGTTCGCCCAGGGGCAGATCTTCAACGGCGAAGAGGCGCTCGCCATGGGACTGGTGGATGAGCTCGCCGGGCTCTGGGAAGCTGGCCGCCGGATCCACAAGGCGCACGACATGAAAGAAAAGTTCGGCCTGCGCTTCGTGAAGCTCAAGAAACGGAAGCTGAATTTCATGGAGATGTTGCAGGAAGGCGAGGAGGCCATGAGCGGCCTGAAGGACGCGCTCGTCAAGCGCTCGGGCCCTGCGTACCTCTTACCTTGGTAGGCGTCATGGAACTGCCGCTGGTCCTAGATTGGCTGCGAGATAATCTGCTCACCGTGGCGGCGGTGGTCATCACGGCCGTGCTCATCTACCACTACGTCATCGAGCGCGACCGAGCGGTCAAGCTCTCGAAGAAGTACCGCCACTCGATCTTCGAGGCGCAGTCGCGCATCTTCCTGAGCGCCACGCAGTACCTCATCTCCGGCAACAAGGACCTCGCGATCAAGGAGTTCCTCAACGCCGTTGACCTCAACCGCGAAACCATCGACACCTACTTCGCTCTCGGGGGCCTCTTCCGCTCGAACGGGGAGATCGAGAAAGCGATCTCGATCCACCGCTCGCTCATCGCGCGCGACAACATCTCCGAGGCGACGCGCCTCATGGCCCTCAAGGAGCTCGCCGTCGACTTCGACAAGGGCGGCTTCGTCGACAAGGCCATCGAGACCTACAAGGACGTCCTGAAGATCAACCGCGACCAGTACGACGTCATCCAGGCGCTGTGCCGGATCTTCGAAGACACCGAAGACTGGGACCAGGCCTACAGCTACCGCATCATGCTTTCGAAGGTGGGCCACGAGAACCAGAGCGAGACCATCTCGCACATCCTCGTGCAGAAGGCCAAGGCGCAGTTCGAGCGCGGCGAGTACCGGCAGGCGGTGGAAGACCTCGACGACGCCTTCCGCTTCGCTCCCTCCGTGTCGGCGAAGATCCTCCGCCTCAAGCTCTTCCTTGTGCAGGGGAAGATGGAGGACGCGAACATCCTGCTGCTGGAGATCATCAAAGAGCACCCGATGTACTCCTCCTTCCTCTTCGTCGCCCTCGACGACGTGCCGAAGGCGCTGCGCGGGGAGAGCGACTACCAGACCCGGCTGGGCCAGCTCAAGCAGGCCTTCCTCGGGATGACGGAGACCGAGGGCATGAGTGCCCCGTCGATCATCCTCTCGAAGATCCGCCTCCTGAAGGAGACGGAGCGCTCGCAGGAGGCCTTCGAACTGCTAGACCGCTGGATGAAGAACCACGGCCAGAGCGATGTCCTTAAGATGGAGTACATCAAGCTGCTCATCGCCACGGGGCGCTCCGAGGACGCACTCGCGCAGACGCAGGAACTCTTGAACACCCTGCGGAGTTCGCTCACGCGGCACTTCTGCTCCCAGTGCGGCTACAACTCGGATGAGATTTTCTGGCGCTGTCCACAGTGCCACAACTGGGAAACGATCCAGTTCCGCTGGAAGGTGTGAGCATGCTCGTCGTCTTTCTAACTGCGATGCTTCAGCTCTCGGCGGCCCAGGAAAAGGTGGTCGGGGTCTTCTACTTCGCTCCGATCCTGGGCCACGTGCACCAGTCGCCGCAGCGGACCTCCGCCAGTCTGACGACGATCCAGTGTGGCCATCCGCTGAAGGTGATCGAGGACGCGCAGATCGCCGTGAGCGACGACTGGGCCCTCGTCCGCGTCGCGGACTGGAAGGGCTTCGTCTGGCGCTCTCACCTCGCTGCGGCGAAGCCTGCGTGCCTGCAGAGCCGCTACCCGAAGTTCTTCGACTCCTTGAACCTCGACCTCGCCGAACTCTACTACTGGGGCCGCCTCTCGGACCACTGGGCGACGGGGGAGGTGAAGCCGTGAAGCTCGTGGTGCTCATCTTCTTTCTCCTCGCGGCGCACGCCCGGGCGCAGGCGCCGGCGAAGAGTGACGATCGACTGGTAGAGGAGAAGGAGCTCGACGTCGTCGACTTCCAACACGTCAAGGACGTCCTCACCAAAGATGGCCTCATGCAGGAGGCCCTGCGCAAGAAAAAAGACGTCGCCCGCATCCAGAGCATCCGAGCGCAGGAAGACCGCGGGCGCTTCGATTACCCGGACGCCGAGACCTTCTGGCCCCTCGTCACGCAGTACTTCCTCGTCAAAGAAGCGCCGCTCTTGCAGTGGGACTTCGAGCACCCGGAGTACGGCATCGAGGCCTCCCTGGCGACGCTCATGAAGACCGTCGGCATGATGCAGAAGCGCTTCCGCATCCTCGCGCTCAACGCCCCGCTGCCGGGCCACCTGGCGCTTCCGTGGACGAGCAACGAGTACTGCCTTCTCGTGTCAGTGCCCTTCATCCGTGCGATGGATCTCTCGAAGCTCGAGATCTCACTGCTGCTACTGCAGGACATCCTCCGCGTCCAGGAGGGCTGGCTGCAAGAGCAGGTGGCGCCGAAGGACCTCGCCCCACAGCTCGGGAGCAACTTCTTTGGGAAAAAGCCGGAGCTCGCTCCATTCTACGCCGTGGCGAAAAACTACCGGGAGTTCGTCGCCGAGAAGGGCTACAGCTTCCAGCAGCAGTTCCAGATCACGAAGAAGATGGACGCTCTGCTGAGGCCGCACACGGAGCTTTGGAACGGCTACGTCCGCCTGCTCGGGAAGCTCGATCGTGCCGTGAAGGGGAACGTGCTCTTCAAAGATTACGTGAAGCTCTATCCCTCGCCGGAGATGCAGATCCGTTGGCTCGCACCGGAGGAGAAGATCCCGTGACGGAGTCGGAGCGCAGCGAATTCGTCCGGGGAGTTCGCTGGTGGGTCTTCTACGTGCTCCTGCAGGTGGCCTGCCACGTGACGCTCACTTCCCTCGGCGCTTTCTTCCACTTCCAGCTGGGTCACGGGATCGCGATCGTCGAAGGTTGGCTGCACAACAACGGCTGGGAGATTGCGCTCACCGCAAAGGTCGCCGCGCTCTGGCTCACGCACCGCCTGCTGCGCATCCGCCTCTACAACCCGCGCGGCCTGCGGGAGTTCATCCGCCGCGAGCGGCACACGCCGGACCAGCGAGCGCTGGTCATCGTCGTCACCCTTTTCCTACTGCTCCTGCTGACCGCCGGGCCCCGGCTCCAGGCGCAGAACCTCGGCTACACCGCTCACCAGGTCATGGCCTTCGTGGGCATCGGCGTCTGGTTCATGGTGGATTATTTTACTATAGCTTTGCTGTCGGATCTCTTTCCCCTGCGGGAGCGCCGGACAGTGCGCTGGCGCTTCGCGACCCAGCTGGTGTGCTTCCTGATCGCCTTCCGCCTCATGCTCCCGGACTACTCGCACACGCTGCCGCTGATGGCGATGCACTTCTGCAGTCTCCTGCTGATCACCGGAAAAGACCTGCGCCACCTCGGGAACGCTTTGCTCTACGTCGGCGTCCTCGTCGCGCCGCTGGGAGCACTCTTCGGGGTGGATCCCATCTGGGGTGCGGATTTTGCGCCTTTTCGTTTCACCGCACTGCCCGCGCCGGCTTTTCTTCTCCTGCTCTGGGTGCTATCGTTGAGCTACTATCGGTACCGCCATAGATGGCGTCTGCGGCTCCCGCTTCCCTAAGCAAGCCCCGCGATGAGCAAGTTCACAAAGGAGTGTGTGTGCACGGCAATCTGAATATCTGGGAAATCCTCTGGCAGTCGGGCCCCGTCGTGAAGCTGGTGCTCGTGCTCCTCGTCGCCTGTTCGGTGCTCTCCTGGGCCATCATCATTCAAAAGCTCAAAGAGCTGAAGGCGGTGGACGAGGCGAACCAGAAGTTCCTGGGGGCCTTCCACTCGAACGCGAGCATGGGCGAGCTCTTCCAGGCGGCGCTCGCGCAGCAGGAGTCGCCGATGGGACTGATGTACCGCCGCGGCTACGAGGAGATAAACCGCCTCAGTGATAAGCTGGGCGACAAGGCGCAGCTCTCTGCCTACCTCAAGTCGCAGAGCTTCGTCCCCGTCGAGCGCGCTCTCAAGCTCGGCGTCTCGCAGGCACAGGAGAAGCTCGACCTGCGCATCGCCACTCTCGCCACCATCGGCGCCGTCGCTCCCTTCATCGGATTGTTCGGCACCGTCTGGGGGATCATCGACGCCTTCGCGGGCCTTTCCATGGGTGGCGGCTCCATCGAAGCCGTGGCCCCGGGGATCGCCGAGGCCCTCGTGGCGACCGCGGTCGGCCTAGCGGCTGCGATCCCGGCGGTGTGGTTCTTCAACAACTTCAACACACGCCTCACGCGCCTGGCCTCCCAGATGGATGCCTTTGGGCAAGACTTCCTCAACATGGTGGAGCGCTCGCTGATCGTGCTCCACGGGAAATAGGAGACCGGGCGATGGCCTTCTCCACGGGTAATCGCAAGGGCCCCATCGGCGACATCAACGTTACGCCCCTGGTGGACGTCATGCTCGTGCTACTGGTGATCTTCATGGTCACGGCGCCGATGATGTTCAGTGGCATCCAGCTCAAGCTTCCGAAGACGGGGAAGGTGACGTCGCTCAACCTGCGGCCCGAGCTGGTGATCCTCTCGGTCACCCTGGGCGACGAGTTCTTCCTCGGAAAGGAGAGGGTCTCCCGGGAGAGGCTGGTAGAAACTCTTCTCACGCGCCTGAAGGCGTCCAACACCGACGTGGTCTACCTTCGGGCGGACTACGAGCTGAAGTACGAAAAGGTCGCCAAACTCATTTCCGCTCTCAAAGCCGCCGGGATCTCCAACATCGCGCTGGTGACTGAGATCGAGAAGTCCTAGGGGGCACGCAGGGTGGACGTCTGGGAACAGGAGCGGGACTGGTACTCCGACGACTTCAAGTCGGGCTTCATGCTCGCCCTGGCGCTGCACATCTTCGTCGTGCTGCTGGCCTTCATCGCGGGCCGCCTGCTGCAGAATAGGTCACACGACGACGCCCTCGCCGTGCTGAAGGCTTCCGTGCGAGTGGACGTCGTCGGCATGCCGAAGCTCACGCTGCAGGAGCTGCGCGCGATGGAAGCTTCGGTGGAAGCCCCTAAGGAAGACGCCCAGCCGGCCGCGGAGGTGAAGCCCACCGCCGCCGAGGCTCCGCCGAAGCCGGACGACCTCGTTCTGCCGAGCGAAGAGAAGAAGCAGGTCGCGAAGTCCTTCTCGAACCTGCTCGCCGACTACAGCACCAAAAAAGTAGCGGTCGAGAAGAAGCCTACGAAAGGCGTCGTCGGTGGCAAAGTGACGGGCCTCGAGGGCCTGATCGTCGAAGGCAACCGGCTCTCGAAGGGCACGGCGCTGACGGGCGACGTGAGCGACGAAGCCTCGAGCGCGTTCACGAACTACGTGCAGACGCTGCCGGACCGCGTGCGCGAGCACTGGCGCCTGCCGGGGTTCCTCAAGGACCAGGAGCTCAAGTGCCGCGTGCAGATTTGGATCGGCCCGCGCGGGGAGCTCCTGAAGACGGCCGTGCGCGAGAGCAGTGGTAACAGTGAGTACGATGCTCGTGCGGAACAAGCAGTGAAAAGTGCGGCGCCCTTCGTGGCCCCGCCGACGGAGATCGCCAGCAACCTTGCCACCCGGGGCATCGTGCTCGGCTTTCCGCTCTAAGGAGAATGACGATGAAAAAAATCTTCCTGGCGTTTACGCTGATCCTCGCGGCCCTCGGGGCCGTCGCACAAGAGGACGGCAAGGTGTCCATCATCGCGGTCGGAGAGGCTCAGGTCGAGCGTGACAAGCTCGCCCTCGGCCCGGTGCTGATCAAGGGGAGCCTCACGGCTTCACAGCAGAAGATCGTCGACGAGGCCATGGCGCTGGTGAAAAACGACTTCGCTTTTTACAAACACAAGTTCGAACTCGGCGAGCTGAGCGCGCCGGTTTCCGGCGCCGCCTTCGAGCGCTGGCAGGGACACCAGTACGTCATGGGCATCAGCGCCCAGGCGCAAGGGGAGGGCGTGAAGCTGAGCGGGGAAGTGTTCAGCGTGCTCCGGCGCAGCTCCCTCGGTGAGGTGAGCGTGACCCTTTCTGGCACCAACCTGCGCGACGAGGGCCACCGGCTCGCCGATGGCCTCTACCAGAAGCTCACGGGCAAGAAGTCGATCTTCCGCGAGAAGATCATTTTCGTCTCGGACCGCTCGACGGTCGGGAAGGAGACGCGCAAGGAGCTCTACTCGATGGACTTCGATGGCCGGCGCGTCGAGCGGCTGACCTTTTTCAATTCCACGGTGATCTCGCCCTCGGTGTCGCCGGACAACCGCTCGATCATCTTTTCGCTCATTCAGTCCCACGCGCAGAGCGACCGGCGCGGTAAGGAGACGAAGAACATCGACCTGAAGGTCCTCGACCTTCAGACGAAGAAGTTCGAAACCGTGTCCGGGCACCCGGGGGTGAACTCCGGCGCCGTTTACAGCGCGGACGGCAAGAGCGTCTACTTCACCCTCACCACCTCGGGGAACGCCGACATCTACGAGATGAACCTCACCACCAAAGCGCTACGCAAGATCACCTCGCACTACGCCGACGACGTCGACCCGAGCATCACCGCCGACGGCTCGAGCATGAGCTTCCTGTCGAACCGCGCGGGCCGCGCGCACATCTACATCATGGACCCGCGCGGAGTGGAGAAGGACGTCCGGCGCATCAGCTTCGTCGGTCAGTTCAACGCATCTCCGCGCTACTCGCCGAACGGCCAGTCGATCGTCTTCACCTCCTGGGTGGATAACGGCTTCGACCTCTACCGCATCGACTACCAGGGGAATAACCTGGCCCGCTTGACCAAGGACTTCGGCTCTAACGAGGAGCCGTGGTGGTCGCCGGATGGAGAATTCATTATCTTCACGTCTCAGCGCGTCCTGAGTCGCCAGAAGGCGCTGCAGGATATCTATATTATGAACAGGGACGGAGAGGTTTTGGGTCAGCTTACCCAGGATTTCGGCCGTTGTTATTCCCCTCGGTGGACGAACTAGTTGAATTTACTAGAAATTTCGTACATTTTTTAAACACCGCAGCAATTTAGTCTTGTAATAAATTTAGGCATAATGTACTCTTTTCATAGTTACGCATTGCACAAAATGTGACCTTAACCCGTTCCTAAGTGTCAAGGAGTTAACCATGAAAAGCGCCGCTGCCAACAACCAACTAGCTACACTTTGTACACAGCTTCTCGCGAACCTCGATGAGACCGTGTTTTTTAGTCAGTTGAGTGGCTACTTCCACAACCAGATGGGCGAGCACAAAGTCCAGATCTATGAAGTGCTCGGTGACGGCGCAACTCGCTTGAGTGCGGAGAATGGCCAGGCGGTCGACGGCGCGATCCTCGCCAAGGGCATCGGCCTCTCGGGCTACGTCGCTCGCATGAAGCGCGCCTACTACTCGAACAACGTAAAGCGTGACCCGATCACTGCGCACTCGAAGCGCGACGAAGAAGTCGAAGCCGAGCTCGCCATCCCGGTGATGGTCGACGGCACGGTGATCGCGACGATCCACATCCAGTCGGCGAAGAAAGACCGCCAGTTCAACGAGAGCGACGTCGCCCGCATCAACGACGACCTCAAGGAGCTGAAGGCGCCGATCAAGAACATGCGCCTCTACCTCGTCGCCCGCCACATGGCCCGCGAGCTCGAGCAGAAACTCGCCCAGCGCGAGCTCGAGCGCCAGAACGCTCCGAAGTTTGACATCAAAACGGGCTCCCAGGACAACGGCGAGCGGTTGAACTTGATCGCCGTCTCGAAGTCGATGCTCGAGACCATCCAGATCGCCAAGAAGCTCGCGCAGCAGGACTTCCCGATGCTCCTCGACGGCGCCCACGGCGTCGGCAAGAAGATCCTCGCCCGCAAGATCCACTTCTGGAGCCACCGCAAGAACAACGCCTGCGTCCTTGTCCACTGCACGTCCATGCAGGAGGCCGCCCTCGACATCGAACTCTTCGGTAAGAAAGGAAAGAAAGGCGCCTTCGCCGAGGCCAACGGCGGCACGCTGATCCTCGACGATATCTCCGCGCTCTCGCACACGCTCCAGGCGAAGGTCCTGCGCGCCATGGTGACCGGAGAAGTGGTGTCAGCGGATAACGAAGAGAAGACCATGATCAACGTCCGAGTGATCGCGACCACGAAAGACAACCTCACCGAGCTCGTGGAGAAAGGTGAGTTCAAGGCCGAGCTCTTCATCCGCCTGAACACCATGAACCTCAAGATCCAGGGCCTGAAGGATCGCTCGGAAGACATCCGTCCTCTGGCCGAGTACTTCTTGAACGAAGGCCGTGCCCAGAACGAAACGAAGATCCTCACCGCTGCGGCGCAGGCGAAGCTCTCGAGCTACAACTGGCCGGGCAACGTGCAGGAGCTCAAGGGAATGATGGAGCGCGTGGCGATCTTGGCCGAAGGCCAGTACGTCGACGAGAACCACTTGCCGGAGTTGCGCGTCGAAGAAATCGTTGAAGAAGTAGTCGAAGTCGTGAAATTCGAAGAGGTTCCGCTGCACGATCTCGAGAAGCGCCACATCCTGGCCACCCTCGAGCACCTGGGCGGGAATAAGACTCGCGCGGCGAAGTCGCTCGGCATCACTGTGAAGACGCTCTATAACAAGCTGCACAGCTACGGCATGATCGAGGCGCGCGGAGAGGCCTAAGAAAGGCCCCCCTCCTGAGCAGGAGAGTTTGGTTTTAGGTAAAAAAATAGGTATGATTGACCTCTAAGGAGCACCCATGAAAGCGACCACCGAAGAAAAGACCACTGCAGCCCCGGAAGCCATGACCCTCAAGAACTTCCGCGCCAATAACGCCGACATCGAAAACTTCTACCGCTTCATCCACGACAACGGCCTGCGCCGGGAAGCGAACATGATGATCGAGTTCGCCATGGAGCGCCTCCGCAAGGCCCGCAAGCTGAAGCGCGCCGCCAAGACTCTTCAGTAGGATCTAGTAACTTCCGCCGGGGCCCATGGTTGGGCCCCGTTTCTTTCCCCCCAAGGGCCCGACATGGACGTGACAGCGACCGCACTCAAGCAACGAGTCTTCTACGACCCCCTCTACGGCCACATCAGCCTGACCGGCCTCGAGTGGGCGATCATCCACACTCCCTTCTACCAGCGCCTGCGCTGGATCCGTCAGCTGGGCTTCACCTGCTACACATTCCCCGGCGCCGAGCACTCGCGCTTCGGGCACTCGATCGGCGTGATGTACAACGCCCACATGATCCTGCGGGCCGTGGGCCGCGCGGTGTCGGACCGCGAGCTCTACGACGACGCCAACACCAGCGAGGCGAAGCTCTATCACCAGAGCCTGCGACTGGCGGCCCTGCTCCACGACCTCGGGACCTTCCCCTTCTCGCACACCACGGAGATGAGCTACATCCGCTACGGCGAAACCACCAACGCGAAGAACGGCAAGGGCCATCCCGACGACCACGAGCACCTCGGCTCTTTCATCATCAAGAACACCGACTACGAGGGCGGCATCACGCAGCTGCTGAAGCGCTACCACATTGATCCGCAGCGCATCTCGGACCTCGTGAAGGGCGTGGACAAGAGCGTGCTGGCCAACCAGATCCTCCACTCGGAGATCGACTGCGACCGCATGGACTACCTGCTGCGCGACGCCCACTACTCGGGGATTCGCTACGGGACCTACGACCGCGACTACCTCCTGAACCACTTCCGGTCCGTGAAGGTGGGAGGCCACGACATCATGGCCATCAATCACAACGCGCTCCATGCGGTGGAGGACTTCCTCATGGCGCGCTACGCCTGGTACTCGCAGGTGATCCGCTCCGCGCGCGGGGCCCGCTTCGACGCCATCGCCGAGGAGCTCTGCCTGCACCTGCTCGAGAAAGGGCGCATCTACACCTACTCCCAGCTCATGGACATGGTGGCCCACGATCCGAAGCGCTTCTACGGCTTCAACGACCACTACTTCATGCAGGTGGTGCAAAGTAACTACCTCGCCGGTGAGTTTGATAAGACGCCGCGGTTTAAAGACATGGCCCACCGCCTGCTCTTCGAGCTGGCTCCGCGCACCGTCCGCTGTGACGAGTTCAAGCAGCGCCTGCTCGACCAGGATGACGACACGACGAACGAGAAGATCCTCCGCCGCGCGCAGGAGAAGCTCCAGGAGATCAAGGACGTGCTCAAGAAGAAGGGCGGCGACGGGGACTGGGTGCTCGAGGACTTCCCGAAGAAGCACATCGTCTTCGTGAAGTCGCGCAAGAAGCTCGTGAAGTCCAAGACCACCGACAACCTGCTCCTCGAGCGTGACCCCGCCAAGATCCTTCTGGACAACGGCGAGGTGCGGCTGCTCGGCGACATGGAGAACTCGGTGATCGCGACGCTGCAGAACAAGTTCAACTTCGTACCCAACGTGTACTGCTCGGACTCCGCCTGGGAGATCCTCAAGCAAGAGGGGCTTGTTAGTTGAGTGGCTTGGGCAGGTTTTGCCCACTGAAGCAAGCACTTGTCGATCGGCTTTTGACCCCGATAGAATAACTAGGACTCCGAGTGGGTCAGGCCATGATGGCGATAGTACTTCTTTCTCCGCCGAGGTTGCACGGATGTATACCCAGCGTTATTCCCCACCCCAGGCCGCTCTCCCGAAAGCGAGACCGGTCTTCCAGTTCGAGAACGTCAGCGTCGACTTCGGCGCCACCAAGGCCCTGCGCGGAATCAACCTCAGCGTGTTCCCGAAGGAAATCCTCTTCGTCACCGGTGCCTCCGGCGCTGGGAAGTCGACTCTTTTGAATCTCATGGCGGGCCTCGTCGAGCCGACCCAGGGGCGCGTCCAGCGCCTGAGCGACGATTCGCGCTTCTTCGTTGCGAGCGTCTTCCAGGATCTGCGGCTGTGGCCTCAGAAGAGCTGCGAGCAGAACGCCTGGGTCAGCTACGACCCGCGTCTCTACGACAGCCGCGAGCAGTTCCACCGCGAGCTCCTCGAGCTCGCCCGCGTGCTCGGCGTCTACGAGCACCTCGCGAAGAAGATCGAGGACTGTAACGGTGGCCTCAAGAGCCGGGTAGCGATGCTGCGCGCGCTGCTCGCCAGGCCCGACGCGCTCTTGGCCGACGAGCCGACGGCCGCGCTCGACCGCGACGCGAGTTTCCGGCTTTTCGAACTCCTGAACCACTACAACCAAAGAAAAGGTCTCACGCTCGTGTGGGCCACGCACAACCGGGAGATGGTGAAGCAGTTCCCCGGGAAAGTGGCGCACCTCGACCAGGGGAGACTGATGCACGCGGGGCAGGCATGTTTTATCTAAAAGAATTCTTCTCCGGACTCGCCGAGCTGCGCCTGCGCGGAGCCCTGCTCTTCGTGACTTCCTTCGCGGTCGCGCTCTGCTGCGCGTTCCGTCCCACCGTGACGGCGCAGCTGCAGGGGCTCACGCCGCAGGCCTGGACCTCGCCCTACGTCACGGCGCTCTTCGATCAGGCCGTGAGCGAGCAAGACGTGCGCGCGCAGCTGCGAGGCAATCCGCTCGTGCGCTCGGTGGAGCTACTCCCGGCGCAGGAAATGACTGGCATCTTCACGGGCCTGCTGAGCCGCCTCGGGGCGGAGTACAAGACCAGCGGCGTGGCCAGCTTCGGTCTGCGCATCAGCCTTGTCAGTGCGACCCCGGCCGAGCACGAGGCGCTCCTCGAGCGCCTCAGCACTAGCGTCGGTGCCGAACACCTCACGCACTCGGGGGTGCGCACGCCGAAGGTGGCGGGCCTCTTCAGTGGGCACCCGGTGTTCCGCTACCTCGCTCGCTTCGGCTTCGCCGGCGCCCTCGTCCCCCTCTTCATCCTCTGGGCACTCAGCCTCGCGCTCTCGCACGCCACACTGGCGCGACGGGCCTGGCTGGTCGAGCGCTTCCAGCGCCGTCGCCTGGTGCGCGCGAAGACCTTCGCCGCCGGAGCGGGCGCCCTCATGGTCACCGCGCTGGCACTGGCCGCAATCGCGCAGGGGCCGGACCTTCTCGGCATCTTACTGATGGTGGGGATCTTCTCGGTGGCCCTCGCCACGACACTCCGGGAGCAGCGATGGCGTACGCCGCAGTAGTCCTCGGCCTGCTCCTCACGGCCGGGCCGCTCTTCGCCGACGCGACGCTGGCCAAGAGCCGCAGCGAGATCCTCCAGCTCGGCGCGAAGCTCACTGGCCTGGAGCGCGAGCTCGGCGCGCACAACAACCGCTACCTCGCGGCGATCGAGCGCATCCGCGTGCTGGAGACGGACCTCGTGGCCTACCAGGAGCGCCTCACGGAGGTGCGCCGTGAAGCCCAGCGCCGAGAAACGGAGCTCAGCGCGATCCTCCGGGCACAGGCCCTCGCGGCGGTGGAGGACGACGTCGTCCCGGACCGCGCCTACGCCGAGCTCCTCGCCACGAACCGCGCCCGCGCCGAGAGCGCGCTGAAGGAGACCGCCGCGCTGGAGAACATCACGGCCGAGTTCCAGGCCCGGCTCCAGACCTTGCAGCAGGACGAGCAGGAGCTGGCCAAGCTCACGGCCGACCTCGAAGCTCGCAAGGGCCAGCTGACCGAGACCTACCTCACCAAGCTCGACGAGCGCCAGCGCCTCGAGGAGAAGTGGCAGAAGCAGAAGATCTCGACGCAGCTTTCGGCGCTGAAGCGCGCGGAGGTCTCGGGTGCTGCGATCCCGCCGACGCAGAAGTTCGCCTTCCCGCTGAAGTCCGTGAGCGAAATGCTCAGCTCCGAGAAGGGCGTCACCTACAAGCTCAATGCTGCGCAGCCGCTCTTCGCACCCCGGGCCGGGCGCGTGATCTACAACGGAGAGCTGTCGACCTACGGCAAGGTGCTCATGATCGACCACGGTGACGACATCCGGTCGGTGCTCCTCGGACGTTTTAGTTCGGCGCTCGAGAAGAACGCTCAGGTCGCCGCCGGCGCCGTCCTGGGGCAGATGGAGAGCGACGCAGACTCGCTCTACTTCGAAGTCCGCAAAAAGAATGTGGCGCAGAAGACAATTCACTGGCTGGAGACGCAGGCGGTGGGTAAAATCTGAGGACATCCCCGCCCGGAGGTCCCCATGCGCACGTTCCTTGTCCTCAGCCTCGTCTTCCTTTTCTCGGTCACCGGCTTCTCCAAAGAAAAAGGCAAGGAGGCCCCGCAGACGCGCTCGCGCTACGAGCAGCTCGAGCTCTTCAACAAGGTGCTCTACCTGATCGAGAACCAGTACTACCGTCCGGTGGACACGGAGAAGCTCATCGAGGGCGCGCTCAAGGGCATGATGGAGACGCTCGATCCCCACTCGTCCTTCCTGAACAAAGATTTTTTTCAGAAGATGCAGAACGACACCGCCGGTGAGTTCGGGGGCCTGGGCATCGAGGTCACCAGCCGGGACGGCGCCATCGTCGTGATCACGCCGATCGAAGACTCGCCGGCGGCGCGCGCCGGGATCAGGCCACGGGACCGCATCGTCGAGATCAACAGCGAGTCGATCCTGGGCCTCACGCTCGACCAGGCCGTCGAGAAGATGCGCGGGAAGAACGGCGACGTCATGCACCTCGGGATCGCGCGCGAGGGCGAAGAAACCATCAGGCACTTCAAGCTCAAGCGCGAGATCATCAAGGTGAACCCGGTGAAGGCCGAGCTCGTGCAGGACAACGTGGCGTACATCCGGCTCGCGCAGTTCCAGAAGCGCGCCGGAGCTGCCATCGCTGAGGCTCTCGAGAAGCTCACCGCCGAAGCGAAGAAGAAGGGCGGACTGCAAGGGATCATCCTCGACCTGCGTTCCAACCCGGGCGGCCTCCTCGACCAGGCCGTGGACGTCTCCTCGCTCTTCCTGAAAGAGGGCATCGTCGTGACCACCGAGGCGCGCGACCCGCAGAACAAAGACATCCGCTACGTGAAGAAGCAGGGGACGAAGGACCTCACGACGCCGCTGGCGGTGCTCATCAACGGCGCCTCCGCGTCGGCGTCGGAGATCGTCGCGGGTGCCATCCAGGACCAC
The DNA here is from genome assembly GCA_036770305.1 of Bacteriovoracaceae bacterium. Taxonomy (GTDB): domain Bacteria; phylum Bdellovibrionota; class Bacteriovoracia; order Bacteriovoracales; family Bacteriovoracaceae; genus UBA6144. The sequence continues at coordinate 38,274 of DAIPJL010000003.1, forward strand.
GGGCGGGGGCCGGTGCTAGGCCAGCCCTCCTTCGGGAAAGGGTCCGTGCAGACCGTGGCGCAGCTCGACGGCGGCACGGGCGTGAAGCTGACCATCGCACAGTACCTCACGCCGAAAGGCCGGCGCATCCAGGGAGTCGGCATCATGCCGGACATCACGCTCGACGACCTCGACCCGGCCGGCGTCGACCGGGCGAAGCGGCCAGACCGCTTCATCCGCGAACGCGACCTGCGTAACCACCTCACCGCGACCGTCGAGTCGGCCGAGGAGAAGAAGGCGCGCGAAGAGTGGGAGCGCCAGGACCGGCAGAAGCGCGCCGAGGCGATCGAAAAACGCAGCAAGGCGAAGCGCAGCGAGGTCAAAGACGACGAGGAGATGTTCCGCATCACCAAGCCGGCCGACGACTACCAGGTCCAGCAGGCGGCGGCGCTCCTGAAGGCTTCGCGCTTCACGGCGCCGGCGGTGAAGAACTGATGCTCAACACCCTTGCGGCCGCGCCCAGTGTTTCGGAGCTCGTGGCGAGCATCAAGCAGACCCTCGAGGACAGCTTCAACGAAGTCTTCGTCGAGGGCGAGCTCTCCGGGATCTCGCAGGCCCACTCCGGGCACTGCTACTTCAACCTCATGGACAGTGACGCGTCGGTGGGATGCGCGCTCTTTCGGCAGGATCTGCTGCGCCACCCGCAGTTCAAGAATTTCAAAGACGGGGACCGCGTGCGCGTCTACGGCCGACTGACGGTCTACCAGAAACGCGGCACCTTCCAGATCCAGGTCAAACACGTCGTCGCGGTGGGGGAGGGGCTCCTCAAGCAGCGCTACGAAGCGCTGAAGAAGAAGCTCACGCAGGAGGGCCTCTTCGATCTAGAAAAAAAACGCTCGCTGCCGAGTTTCCCGCGTCGGATCGCCCTCGTCACGGCCCCCGGTGGCGCGGCCCTGCACGATTTCCTTAACGTCTACCGGCGGCGTGCCTTCGGCTTCGAGATCGTGATCATCCCGGCCCTCGTGCAAGGCGAGCGCGCGCCCGCGTCGCTTGTGGCCGCGCTCGACCGCGCTGAGCAGAGCGGTCCCTACGACGTGATCGTGGTGACCCGCGGAGGCGGATCCCCGGAGGACCTCTGGTGCTTCAACGACGAGCTCCTCGTGCGGCGCCTCGCCCGCGCCTCGGTGCCGGTGATCAGCGCCGTCGGTCACGAGGTCGACTGGACTCTGAGCGACCTCGTGGCGGATCTGCGCTGCGAGACGCCGACGGCGGCGGCGGAGCGGCTCACGCAGCCACAGACCGAAGTCGCCCGTCGCCTGAGTGGCCTCGGGACGCGCATGCGCGCTCGGCTCCAGCAGCAGCGCGCCGAGGTGCGTGACCAGCTCGCGCGCTTCCACCCGCGGCGCGTGCTCGGCCTCGTCACCGAAAACATCGGCCTGCTCCGAGAGCAGCTCAACCGTCTGAACCCCGTGCCACGGGCACACTTGTATCTTCCGCTCGCGGAGAAGAGCTACTACCTCGACGAGCTCGCGCGCCGGCTCGCGCAGGGCCTCGAGGCGCGGCAGCGGCTGCTTGGCCAGCGGCTCGACACCGCCCAGGCCCGGCTTCACGCCCTCGGGCCTCGCGAAGTCCTGAGACGCGGCTACGGAATCGTGAAGAGTAGGAATCACGTCGTCGCCAGTGCCAAAGACTGGGCGAGCCTTCAAAAAGGCACGACGGTTGCGTTAGAATTTTACGACGGCCACGGTGAGGCCCAGAAGCTCTAGGAGAATGTCATGGATCGAACCTTTGTTTTTGCGCTCCTTGTGTCCCTCGGTGCCTGCACTCGCCCGGAGCTCTCCCGCGGAGAGGCTTCGGAGGACAGTGCGCCGGAGGTCTTCGAACCCACTCAAGTGGTGACGGCTCCTGGCCAGGTTCGCTGGGTCCAGTTCCGCGCTCCTCCGGGCTGGGGAGACGCGCAGCTCCAGTGTCGGGATCTGGTCATCAAACACAGTGCGCTTCAGGCGGAGACCGAGCGCTTCGCCTACGTCGCCGAGAGCTACTTCTCGGATCTGAGCCCCCATGCGTGCAAGCTCGTGAAGGCCGGCGAAGCGCGCGAGGTGGCAGCGTTCAAGGTCGAGTCGTTCCGCTTCAAAGAGGAGCAGCTGAAGGTCGACAGCCGCAAAGTTTCTCTCTCGCCGAAAGACGCCGACCGCGCGGCCCGCGAGCAGAAGCTCCTCAACGAACTCTACAAGCAGTCCGCTCCCACCCCCTACTTCTCGGCCCCTTTCCAGGTGCCCCTGAAGTCGGCGATCACGAGTGTCTACGGCATCCGTCGCGTCTACAACAAACAGCACAAGGGACAGCACCTCGGCACCGACTTCCGCGCCGCCGTCGGCGTGCCGGTGCCGGCCAGTAACCGTGGCCGAGTGATGTTCGCCGGTGACCTCTTCTTCACCGGAGGCACGGTGATCATCGACCACGGCATGGACATCTTCTCCGTCTACGGCCATCTCTCGGAGGTGAAGGTACAGGCAGGGCAGATCGTCAGCAGCGGTGACCTCGTGGGCCTCTCGGGCAACACGGGCCGCTCCTCCGGGCCTCACCTGCACTGGGGGATCAAGATCCATGGCCACTACGTCGATGGGTTCTCGCTCATCGAAGAGACCAAGAAGCAGTTCCCGTGAGTGCGAAGCCGCTTGCTTCCGAGCAGAGTGCGCGGCTGAGCTTCCTCATCGACCCGCGCCATCCGCAGGACACGCGGCAGCTCCTCGAGAGCTGGCTGAAGCCGCTGCGCTTCGTGCAGCTGGCGGACTGGAAGAGTCCGCAGCAGGCCCAGGGGCTTCTGATCTGGCTTCCCGCTCCGGGCTGGCAGAGGCCGGCGCGGCTGCGAGGCACGAGCGTTTTCGTGCGTCCGTTGCACCAGGACCTGCTCGCGCTGGCCGAAAGCGGCACTCTGGAAGCGGACGTCGACGTGGTGCTCGAAGCGCGCCACGGCGAAGGGCCATTCTACGATCTCCTCAACCTGCTCCTCGCCCGGGAGCTGGCGCGCGAAGAGTCGCTGGCGCTGAGGCGCGCGCAGCGCGGGCAGCGGCAGCTGCGCCGGCTCGTGCAGCAGGCGCTGGAGACGCTCGCCCCCGCGGAGGCCGAAACTTTTATCGGACTTTTCTCGCGCTACCTCGAGCTCCAGGAGCAGCTTGCGGGGGCACCGTCGCCGGAGACGCTGGCGCAGAACCTCGAGCTCCTCGCGCGGCGCCTGGACAAGAAGCGCAACTGGCAGCTGCAGAGCTACGGACTCGGGCAGATCTCCGAGGAGGCGCTCGTGTGCGCACTGGGCCACTGGCAGGGCGCTCCCTACTTCCTCGTCTGCCACTCGCCGGGTCGCGACCCCGGCACGCTCGTGGCCCAGGCCCTGATCGTCGTGAGCATGAGAAAAATTCTCCGCCGCTGGAGCGCGCAGAGCGCGACCAACCGGCCCCACCAGCTGGTGCGCGACGCTTTCCAGGCGCTCCCCTTGCCGGTACTTCTGACCGGGCCGCGCGAGCAAGTCCTGCAGCACAACACCGCCTTCGTGAAGCTCAACCTCACTCCCTCGAAGGTGCTCCGTCTGGGCGAGCTCGAAAGCGTGGCCGCCCGCGAGCAGCGCTGGTCTCTGCGCCGAGTGGTGCGCACCCACCTGGAGCAAGAGCGCGTGTTGCACACCTTCGTGCCAGAGCAGGGAGGCGCTGGCCCCGTCGGCAGTGCCGCGGGCCCCGAGCTCGGCATCATCACCAGCTCCATCGCGCACGAGCTGAATAATCCGATCGGCGGCGTCCTCGTCGCTCTGGAGATGCTGGCCCTCGAAGACTTCTGGGATGAGGAAGCGCGCGACGCGCTCGCGGAGATGCGGCAGGGGGCGCTGCGGGCCAAGCGGCTCATCGAAACCTTCCTCGATTTCTCACGGCCGAACGCGGGGCCGCAGGCGACGGCCGCGCTGTGGGCCGCCTTCGAGCAGGCCCTCAATCTACAGCGCTTCCGGATGATCGAAAGTGGCCTGCGCGTGCACCTCCAGCACCGCGCGCTCCATCCCTATAGCTACCCGCTGCACGGGCCCAGCACGACGATGCTCGCCTACCTCGTGCTGGGAGAGCTCATGACCGCCTTCCACCACCTGAAGCTCCTGGAGAGCAAGAGCTCGCGGGGCCTCTCCCTCGAGGTGACGCTCGTCGAAGACGCCGATCGCTTCGGGCTCTTGCTCCATCCGCCCCTGCCGCTGAAGCAGGGGCTGGAAGGAAAGCTGCTGCAGTACTTGCTGCAGCAGGAGCGCCTCGGCCTGGAGAAGGCCAACGGTGAGGAACTTAGTTTCAGCCGCCTGCAGCTGCTGCTCTAGATGCTCCGGGCAGGAAACTGGAAGAGGTCCGGCGCGTCCTTGACGAGCTTGTCGATCTTCGCGAAGAAGACCTTCTGCTGCTGTTTGAGTTCGTCGCGCGAAAGGAAGAGGTAGTGCGCGGAGCCGCCGTGCTTCTGCGCGCGGAGGTGGTGCTCGACGAAGGGACGGAGTTCGTCGAGGAGCTGGTGACGGCGCTTGCCCTTCTGTTGCTCGAAGCGGCCCACCTGCGAGGTGAGGAACTGCGTGAGTTTCTTCCGGTGCGCGGGGAACTTGAAGACGAGCTGCGAGAAGGGCGTGAGGCCCATGAGCGAGTAGACCCAGAGCTGTCCCTGGATGAGGTGCGGCACGACGAGGAAGTCGTCGTGCTCGAGCGGAGAAGGGCCCTCGTCCGCCTGCGTGCTCAGTGCCGTCAGCTCGCGCAGGAAGTCTAAGGTTTTTGTGCGCGTGGCTTCGGGGATCTTGAGGTAGTGGGCGTTGAGCTGCATGAGGGCTTCCACGTAGGGGCCAATCAGGCGCACGGTGATCACCGTCCAGGGCAATTCTCGCAAGAATGCTTCTACTCGCTGGGCATCGCGGGCGGGGTTCTCCAGCGGGAGGATGGCGTGGATCACGCCCTGTTCGCCCTTCGCGGTGACCAGCAGCGGCCGCTGCTGGTCGCGGATCATCTGCGTGACCTCGGCGAGGGACTGGTGGCTGCGTTCGAAGTGGTGGCGGTCCAGCTCGAAGCGGTTGCGCGGGTAGTAGAGCTGGTTCACTTTCCGGATGTCTTTCTGCTCGAAGATCTCGAGGTACTTGAGCAGCAGCTTCGCGGTGGTGCGCGCGTCCTCGATGGCCCGGTGAGCTTTCTGCTCGCCGAGGTTGAAGATGTTCCCCATGTACTCGAGGTTCGAGTTCACGATGTCCGGGATCATGTACTTCGTCATGACGTTGGTGCAGAGGACCTTGTTCTCCAGCGCGGGCCTGCCGGCCTGGAGGAGCTTCGCGTTCAGGAAGGGCACGTCGAAAGAGGTGTTGTGCGCGACGAGGATGCAGTCGCCCGCGAACTGTGTCACCTCGTCGGCGATCTCCTCGAAGCGCGGCGCCGACGCGACGTCACTGGTTTTCACGCCCGTCAGGCGCTGGACGAAGTCGGGGATGTCCCGACCCGGGTTGATCCGCATGCTGCGCTCCTCGGTCACCGCGAGGTTTTCGATCCGCACCAGGCCGATCTCGAAGATCTCGTCGCGCTCCGGACTTCCACCGGTGGTTTCGAGGTCGATGACGCAAAACTTGAGCGAGGTGAGAAGGGCGTGCGCGCTGGCGTGAGGTTCGGTCATGGTGCCTTGCGACCCATTCGGGCCGCACTCCTTAAGATGAATTAGCGTTTGATCAGGTGGTCGGGGGTGAAGGCCATGGGTAAGAGCTCTTTGAGCGTCGTGCGTTTCACGTCACCGTTTTTGTCGCCGATGATGACTTCGAGCTCGGGGCCGGCGAACTCGCTCATCACCTGACGGCACAGGCCACAGGGGGGCCAGCCGGCGTCGGTGTAGACGTAGATGCGCTTGAGGCGGCGGTGGCCCTCGGACACGGCCTTCCAGATCGCCACGCGCTCGGCGCAGACGGTGCCGCCGAAGCTCGAGTTCTCGATGTTGCAGCCGCCGAAGACGGTGCCGTCCTCGGTTTCGAGCGCCGCGCCGACCTGCGCCCTCGAGTAGGGCGAGTGCGACTGCTGGGCGGACCTGAGGGCTTCAGTGCGAAGATTCATATGACCTCTATTCTAAACCGCCGATGGTCTCCGTCAACACCGCCGCGAAGGCGACCATGGCCTTCTGGGCGACGTGCTTGACGTCGGCGTGATTGAGCTTCTCGGGCCTGAGGCCTGCGGCGTAGTTGGTGATGCAGGCGACGCCGGCGACGCGGATGCCGAGGTGGGCGGCGGCGATGACCTCTGGAACGGTGGACATGCCCACCATGTCGCCGCCGAGGCGGCTCAGCATGCGGATCTCCGCCGGAGTTTCGTAGGTGGGCCCGAGCATCCAGCAGTAGACGCCGCTCTTGAGCTGCACCCCGTGCTTGGCGCCGCTGGCCCTCAGGAGCTGGCGCAGGGCCGGGTGGTAGGCCTCGGACATGTCCGGGAAGCGCGGGCCGAGCTCGGCGAGGTTCGGGCCCACCAAGGGGTTGCGGCCCGAGAGGTTGATGTGGTCCTCGATCAGCACGAGGTCGCCGGGGTGGAAGTCGGCGTTGATGCCCCCGGAGGCGTTGGTCACGAAGAGGGTCTTGATGCCGAGGAGCGCAAGCACGCGGATCGGGAGCACGACGTCTTCCATGGCGTGGCCCTCGTAGGCGTGTAGGCGGCCCGAGAGCGCCACGACGGTCTTACCGCGCACGCGCCCGAAGATGAGTTGGCCCTCGTGGCCTTCGACCGTGGTGCGGTGGAAGTGCGGGATGTCGGTGTAGGGGATGGTGACGCGGTTCTCGATGTGATCCACGTAGATGCCGAGGCCCGAGCCGAGCACGATGCCGACCTCCGGCAGTTCCGTGATGCGTGTCTTGATGAGCTGCGCGGCCTCTTGGATTTTTTTCAACATAAGGGGTCCCTTCCTAGCGGATGACTTCTGCGATCAGCTTCGGCGCCCGCGCCGAAGCCTTGATCGAGAGGTGGTGGCGAACGAAGCGCGCGGCGAGCTCGCGCGCGAGCGGCGCCTGGGCTTCGTGGTGATGGATCGTGAAGAGGGGCGCGCCCTTCTTCACCTTGGTGCCGAGCTTGGCGTGCATGGTGATCCCTACGGCAAGATCCAGTTTGTCATCTTTCGTCTTGCGTCCACCACCAAGTTCAATCAGCAGGTACCCGAATTGGTCGTTGGCAAAACTTGCGACGGTGCCACTCTTGGGCGCGGCCACCACAGTGGTCTCTTTCGCGACGGGGAGTTTTTCCGGCCGGCGCAGATAGGAGTCATCTCCCCCTTGCCAGCGGATCAAGTCACAAAACTTTTCAAACGCGGTGCCATTCTCCACGCTCTCCCGCGCCGCTTGCCGAGCCTTGTTTAGTGTCTTCTGCGTTCCGGCCAGCACCGCCATGTGCGCCGCCAACTCGATGGAGAGTTCGGTCAGATCCCTCGGGCCTTTGCCCTGGAGCGTGGCCACGCACTCCTGGAGTTCGAGGGTGTGGCCCACGGTGTTGCCGAGGGGCTGGTTCATGTCGGTGACGAGCACCACGGCCTTGCGCTTGAAGCGCTTCGCGGTGGCGATGAGGCTCTTCGCCAGCGTGCGCGCGTCGGCGCGCGTGCGCATGAAGGCGCCGCTGCCGTACTTGAGGTCGAAGACCATGCCTTCGGCGCCTTCGGCGAGTTTTTTGCTCATGATCGAGGCGGTGATGAGGGGGATGCAGGCGATGGTGGCGGTTACGTCGCGCAGGGCATAGAGTTTTTTATCCGCCGGAGCGATCTCCGGCGTCTGGCCTATGAGCACCAGGCCCTTCTCGCGCAGCTGCTGCTGAAAGACGTCCAGCGAGAGGTCGGTGCGAAAGCCCGGGATGGCCTCGATCTTGTCGACCGTTCCACCGGTGTGGCCCAGGCCTCGGCCGGCGATCATGGGAACCATGACTCCGAGGCAGGCCGCGATGGGGGCCAGCACGAAAGAGGCTTTGTCGCCGATGCCGCCGGTGGAGTGCTTGTCCACCACCCGCCGATCCTTAAAGTCGAGCGCGCGGCCGGAGAACACCATGGCGTCGGTCACCGCGGCGGTTTCCTTCGCGTTCATGCCCTTGAGCGTGATCGCCATGAGCATCGCGGCCATCTGGTAGTCGGGGAGGCGGCCCGCGGTGAACTCGGCGATCATCCACTTGATGGCCTCCACGGAGAGCTCCTGGCCCTGCTTCTTGGCCTCGATGAGTTGGAACATGGAAAAGGCAGACATGCGTGTCCTCGGGAGATTGTTGCTGGCCTTCGTTGCCATCGTGAAATCGGAAAATTATGATACTGATAAGCGCTCATCTCTGAAAACAAACTTTTGTCGGGAATTGCCTATGAAAGCCCTGCTCAGTCTCACTCTGCTTCTCTCACTCGTCGTGCCGCGCGTCTCGTGCGCGCAGGCGGCGAAGGAAGATGACCTGATTGCCAGCACCCAGAACGACATCTTGCTCGTGGCAGGGGCCGGCGTTGGGGGTGCCGTGCTCGGACTCTCGACTCTTTCGTTCTACGACAAGCCCTCGCGGCATCTTGCGAATATCTGGACCGGGGCAGCGATCGGTATCATCGCCGGTGTGGTGGTGGTGGCCTTGATGCACGCTCAAAAATCTCAGGATGATTTAACTGGCTCAGTGCGTCCCTCGTCACCTGATTTTGCTACCGGCGAGAGAGAGCTCTGGCATGTCGCGCAAGTTGAAAAAAATTCGGCCCTTAGCGGCAATCTTCCTCAAGCGGCGTGGAGCTTTAGTTTTTAAGTCAGGCTTTTCTTGCCAGAACTCATGCTGCGGGCTATCAAATTAGCGTTTGCTAACTTTTTTGAGGTGCCCCATGGAGCGTTTGGTTTCCGTTCTCGGTTTGTTCGTCCTCTTGGGTATCGCCTTCCTCCTCAGTGATAATCGCTCAAAAATTCAATGGCGCACAGTGCTGAGTGGCGTGGCCCTTCAGATCAGCTTCGGCCTACTCATCCTTAAAACAAGCTTCGGCCGCTCCATCTTTGATGGCGCTGGTCGCGTGTTCTCTTCAATCCTCAATTACACCTCGGAGGGCGCCGGGTTTATTTTCGGCGGCCTCGCCTCACCGTCCAATTCCGTGGGCTTCATCTTCGCTACCATGGTGCTTCCCACCATCATCTTCATGAGTGCGCTCATGAGCGTGCTTTATCACCTCGGCATCATGCAAAAGGTGGTCGAGGTGGTCGCCAAGATCATGATGAAAGTGATGAAGGTTTCCGGGGCCGAGTCCCTCGCTGCAGCGGCGAACATCTTCGTCGGCCAGACTGAGGCCCCCTTGGTGATCAAACCCTACGTCGGCACCATGACTCGTTCGGAGATCATGTGCCTCATGAGCGGCGGGATGGCGACCATCGCCGGCGGCGTGCTGGCGGCTTTTGTCGGCTTCGGCATCGACGCCGGTCACCTGCTGGCCGCTTCCGTCATGTCGGCACCGGCCGCCATCGTGTGCGCCAAGCTCTTGATCCCCGAGACGGAGGAGTCCCAGACCGCCGGCATGGTGAAGCTGCATCTTCCGAAAGTGGCGACCAACGTGATCGACGCCGCGGCCTCCGGGTCTTCCGAAGGCCTGAAGCTCGCCGTCAACGTCGCCGCCATGCTGCTCTCCTTCATCGCCCTGATTGCGATGCTCAATGGCCTGCTCGGCTGGGGCGGTTCTTTCGTGGGCCTTCCGCAGCTGAGCTTCGAATACGTCGTCGGCCATCTCTTCGCTCCCGTGGCGTGGCTCCTTGGCTGCCCCTGGGAAGACTGCCTGACCGTCGGTAACTTTCTCGGCAAGAAACTCATCCTCAACGAGTTCGTGGCCTACCTGGATCTCAAGGAGCAGATGCCGAATCTCTCGCAACGCTCCGTCACCCTTTCCACCTACGCCCTCTGCGGCTTCTCGAACTTCAGTTCCATCGCCATCCAGGTCGGTGGGATCGGCACCCTGGCCCCGGAGAAGCGCCCGATCATCGTCAAGCTCGGCATCCGCTCGCTCATCGCCGGGACGCTGGCCTGCTTGATGACCGCCGCCATCGCCGGGATCCTGGTCTAATCCGAGCGCCTCGCTCCGGTCTGATTTGCCGCGCCTTCCAAGTGAGGGTGAGGCGCGCTATCCTTGAGGTAATTTAGATTTTAAAGTTTTAAGTTTTTACGATTAGGACATTCATGGCCAAAGAACTCGTGGTCAACCAGACTCACAATGAGTGCCGTATTGCGCTCGTTGAGAACGGTGAGATCCTGGACTTCCTCGTGGAGCGCCACTCGCGCCACCACCAAACCGCCAGCGTCGGCGACATCTACTTAGGACGCGTGCTGCGGGTGCTCCCCGGCATGCAGTCGGCCTTCGTGGACCTGGGCCTCGAGCGAGCAGCATTCTTGTACGTCGACGACGCCTACATCCCGACCCTCGAGGAGCAGCGCCAGGCGATGGAGCGCGCGGCGACTGAAGAGCAGCCCCCGAGACGGCTCGGAGAGGTCATCCCCGATGAGCTTTCGACGCTCACCGAAACCGTCGACATGAAGTTTCGGCCCGACATCAAGATCCAGGACTTTCTCAAAGAAGGTGACGAGATCGTGGTGCAGATCGCCAAGGAGCCGATCTCGACGAAGGGCCCGCGCGTCACCCGCCACATCACCCTCGCGGGCCGCCACATCGTCTACATGCCCTTCATCGAGCACACCGGTGTCTCTCGCCGCATCGAGAGCGAGGAAGAGCGCCGGCGCCTGAAGGACGTGCTCGACAGCATCCGCCCGGAGGGCTGCGGCGTCATCGCTCGTACCGTCGCCGAAGGCCAGAGCTACAAGACGCTGAAGAACGACTACAACATGCTCGTGAAGCTCTGGAAGGACATCCAGAAGAAGCTCGAGAAGCAGCGGGCGCCGAGCGACCTCCACAAGGACCTGACCTTCGTCCAGCGCGCCCTGCGTGACATCACCGACGAGGACGTCGACCAGATCGTGGTGGACTCGAAGCCCGTGCTCCGCCAAATTGAAAAATTCACCAAAGCGTATTTGCCGAACCTCAAGGCCAAGCTCAAGTCCCACGACGCCGACGTGCCGCTCTTCGAGCACTACGGCATCGACATCGAGCTCGAGCGCGCGCTCTCGAACCAGGTGTTCCTCAAGTCCGGCGGCTCGATCAACATCGACCAGACCGAGGCCCTCGTTTCCATCGACGTGAACACCGGCAAGTTCGTCGGCAAGAAGACCCTCGAGGAGACCATCCTCAAGACGAACCTCGAGGCCGTCAAGGAGATCGCCTACCAGCTGCGCCTGCGCAACTGCGGCGGCATCATCATCATCGACTTCATCGACATGGAGAAGGAAGAGAACCGCCAGGCGGTCTACCAGTCGCTCCTCGAGGCCCTCAAGAAAGACCGCTCGAAGACCAACGTGCTGCCGATCTCGGGCCTGGGCCTCGTCGAGATGACGCGCAAGCGCACCCGCGACACGCTCATCCGCACGATGTGCGAGCCCTGTCCGTACTGCGAGGGCGTGGGCCGCGTGAAGAGCGTCGAGACCGTGAGCTACGAGATCATCCGCGAGGCCACCAAGACGCTCAAGCGCACGAAGGCCCAGAAGGTCACCATCTTCGCGCACCCGGAAGTCTGCGCGCGCCTCACGAGCGAGGAGTTCGGGCTCATCGAGATGATGGAGGAGAGCTTCCAGAAGACGCTCCTCATCCGCGCCGACAACAGCTACCACATCGAGCAGCACGAGATCTACGCGCACGAGTCCTAGGCGCTAGACCTTGATGCCGAGGCGCCGCAGGATCCCGTCGACGTTGATCGACGCTTCGGCCGTGCTGCCTTTGGAAAACTTCACGATCTGCTCGGCGAGCCAGGTGAGCCGCTTCTGCAGCACGGGCCCGAAGCCCTGCAGCGTCGCCTCGACCTTGTCCGTCTGGTCGACGTGCTCGCAGAGCTCCTCCATCATCTCCAGCGTGTCGGCCCAGAAGGCCGCGAACACGGGTACCAGAGCGCTTTGGTTGAGCGTCGCGGCCTTGTAGCCGGTGGCCTTGCAGAGCTCGGCGAACTTCCCGATGTGAACAAAAATTTGCATCTCCGGCGCCATGGTCTCGAAGGTCTTGGCGGCGCCCATGATGCGGTCGGTGCGGTTGGCGAACTCTTCGATGAGCGTCTTCGGGAACTCACCCTCGTGGTCTTCGATCTGCTCGATGATTTGCGTGAGCTCTGACAGCAAGCCCCTTGCTTCATCCTTAAAACCATCTAAAATCTCTTTATCGAGCAGCAAAGGACGTCCTTTTGTCGAGTTACTATCCGGTCCGCCTGAACACCATCCGCAAAGACGAAAAGCTCGCCTTCGACGTCTTCGTCCCGGTGGGCGAGCGCTACGTCCAGTATATCCGGGCCCAGGACGAGTTTGAAGGGGAACGCATCGACCGGCTCAAGAGCAAAGGAGTCAGGAAACTCTTTATCCCGGCGGGCCAGGAGCAGGACTACCTGCGCTATCTCGAGAACGCCCTCGATAGTCTTGCCAACGACAAGGTTTCTATCTCCGATCGCACCAAGCTGGCGCACGACACGCTCGTCACCGCGGCCGAGAACGCCGTGAAGAACCTCGAGAGCGAGGTGGGCTTCAAGCAGCAGAAGAAGCAGCTCTCGAAGATCACCCAGTTCCTCGTGTCCGACCGCAAGATCATCAAAGAGATCATGCAGAATTTCAATGCTGAGCTCGACAACAACCATCACGCGGCGAACGTTTCTTCGCTCTCCGTGGCCGTGGCCGAGAAGCTCGGCATCACCGACAAGGCCGATCTCTTTGACCTGAGTATGGCGGCGCTGCTGCACGATGTGGGCAAGCAGCGCTTCAAGGAAAACTACGACGCCCTCGGCGAATCGATGACGCAGCAGCAGCTCCAGCAGTACCGCGCCCACGTCTCCGACGGCATAAGCCTGCTCCAGGAAAAGCCCTTCATTAATCCGCGTATCCTAGGCCTGATCGCGTCCCACGAGGAACTCGGGCGCGGGCGCGGTTACCCGGAGAAGAAGGACGTCTTCAAGCTGCCGGAGATCTACCAGATCCTGATCCTGTGCAACCGCTTCGACCACTTTCACACGCACCAGCAGCTGCCGACGCTCCAGGCGCTCGATATCTTTTTCGAGCGCCATGCCAACGACTTCTCCGACGAGCTGGTGACGGTGCTCGCCTCAGTGCTGACGTGAGAGCGGGTACTCTACCCAGATCACGCGCCATTCGTTTCTGCCGCTGATCTTAAGCGCCTCGGGCATCCACGCCAGCTCTCCCTCACGTACGTTGATCCAGTAATCGCCGATGACGAGTTTCCCGAGCTCCGGAAGCTCCAGGAAGCGCAGCTCGTCGAAGTGTTGCTCGCTACCGGTGGGGTGGGTGAGGTGGACGCTCTGGTGCAGGCGCCACTCGCGCAGCATGGGCGCATCGTTTTCGAGCTCTACGCTGCGAACCGCTTCGAAGTCGAGCCGCAGTCCACGGCCGCGCTCCCGGAGACGTTGCGCCAGTTGGGGCTCCAGAGGCTGCGAGGTGATGAACTTGCTGCACACAACGTGGCGCGAACTCCGGTGTTCGCAGGTATACCCAGCGGCGCGCAGTTCTGCGAGGCGTTCCCGCTCCGCCTGGTTGATGGGCGTCACCAGCACGTGGTGCTTGACGCTCACGGCGCGGAAGTCGCCAAGGGTCTGGTAGCCGCCGCTCAAGCTCGGAGGAGCAGCGTTAGTTAGCGTAGCGGCGATAGAAAGCACAATGCCAAGGAGCATGGGAACCTCACGGGTTAAGATTGTGAGGTGATTGTCTCGAGCGGGAGGGCGGATGTTGAGCGCGAGTCAGAGAAGGTTAGAAGAAGGAGTTCACAAAGAAAGAGGGCACCCGCAGGTGCCCTCTGGTTTATGTTAGCGACGACCGGGACGGCCCCCGGGGCCGCCGTTCCCTGGACGAGTTGGGCGGTTTTCAGCGGCAACTTCATCGAGGATGCGCTGCATGTCTTCGACGATGCGGCGGGCCTCAAAGGAGTCGCGGCTTCCACGGTTGATGATGTGGTCAAGGCGACGCGTGAGCGAGCGGAGTTCGTCGAAGGAGCTGGCACGCATCTCGATGGATGTCGGAAGCGGTGGCAGCGGACGGTACTCGAGACCTGAGCGACGGAGGCACTCGACCGCAGACTGTCCCTGGTTGCGTGCCGCCATGTCGATGCACACGCCCTCTGAGCCGTTGAAGTACTCTTTGTTGCGCGTTGCCTCGAGGCAGTTCACGGTACTGATGGCGTTGTTGAAGTTTGCCAGGCGCTCACAGGCCACCACCGCAGGCGCAAAGAAGTAAGCGTCGCGGACCATCTGCATGCCGTTGACCACGCTCTGGCCCTGGTTGAAGCGCGCCAGCGACGAGAGTGTGGTGACGACGGCGGGCGAGATCTCCGCGTCGAAGACCTGGTCCATGCAGTTTGCTGCGTTCATGGCGTTGTTGAAGTCCGCTAGCTGCAGGCACACGCCAGCAGCGGCCACGTCCGCGCGACGGTTGGCACCGTTGCGCATCACCTGTAGAGCTGTGGTCGACTGGCCGAAGTTCGCCAGACGCATGGCCACATTAAGTGTGGGCTGTTCGAAGCGCCCGCGCGAGATGATCTGAGCGCATTCGCTTCCCATGGACGAGCTATTTTGTGAGACACGACGGCAGACATCCGTCGGAGAGGCGTTGTTTTGCGCCAGTGCCCCGAGGCTAAATGTCGCCGCGGCGAGCGCGAGAATGAGGCCTTTTTTCATAACTTATTCCTTTGCTTATGATGCGTCGCGCACTTTTGTATCATGGCCCTAGTTACTGTAATCACAGGAGGTAAAAATCACAGAGTCCTACAAGGCGCGATAAGGAATTGAAAATATGGACTTCAATGGAGGGGCATGATAGCACTATCGGACATTTTTTAAGTGGTACTTACTCGCTCACGGCAATTGCGTCCGTGGGCATAATTATATCCCAGGAGGAACCATGATCTATGAAACGGCGTTCGTCGTTAAGCCCGACGCCAACGAAGAGGCCATCAATTCCGCGAAGGCCATCATCGCAGACACAGTCAAAGAGTTCGGCGGCGAAATCATCGTCAACGACAATTGGGGCGTGAAGACTTTCGCTCAGCAGCTCGAGTCGGGCCTGAAGAAGGGCAACTTCTTCTACTTCATGTACAAAGCCGCGGGCGGTACCAACGCCGAGATCGAGCGTAAGTTCCGCATCAACGAGTCCGTCGTGCGCTTCATCATCGTCAAGCTCGGCGACGACTCTCAGCAAGACGCCATCGCGAAGGCTTACCGCAACCCCAACCACACGCAAGCTTCTGCCGCCGCCGCTGAAGGCGAAGAGGGCGAAGAGATGGGCGACAAAGAGAAGCGCATGCACTCGAAGCGCAAGTCGTGCTACTTCTCGGCCAAGAAGACTTCTCCGGACTGGAAAGATCCGAAGAGCTACGCCTGGCTGGTCAACGAGTTCGGAAAAATCTCTCCCGCTCGTATCACGGGTCTGACCCCGAAGTTCCAGCGCAAGGCTTGCGACGCGATCAAGCGTGGCCGTGCGATGGGTCTCATCAGCTACACTTCATCAGACGTGGCGCGCTAAGCCCGAGGGATGAGATGACGACCGAGATCCTCCAGCCACCGCACTTAGGCATCTCCCGGCTACTGCTCCTCGGAGCCGCGAGCGTGGTGCTTTGCCTGAGTTACCTGATGGTGCTCTTCACTCCCTTCCCGTTGGTGATGGCCGCCGTGCTCTACGGCCGCGTCCGCGCCCTCGCGCTCATGGGAGTCGGCGCCGTGGCGTGCCTGGGGATCGGAACACTCTTAGGCGACGCCGCGACCTTCGTCGGAAGCTACGTGCTGATGTCACTGGTCGCACTGGTGATCTCCGAAGCACTGGCGCGCGACTGGGCACCGGTGAAAACGGTTCTGGCCGTCGGCGCGGGCCTCATTGCCCTTTTTGCGACGAGCGGAGCGCTCTACCTCCAAGAGGTGAAGCAGACTCCAGTAGAAGCGGTGAGTGCGCAGATCAAGCGCGTGCAAGACGCGGTCGAAGAAGCCCAGAAATCCAACCCCGCGGCGACCGGACTCTTTGAGCTTGGGCTGGCCCAAGACGCTCAGGTCCTGGCCGAGGAAGTGCTGAAGAAGATCCCCGGCTATTTGATGGCCGGTGTGTTTTTCCTGCTGTGGATCAACTGCTACCTCGCGCTGAAGGCTCGCCGACTCATGCAGCCGCAACTCGACCATCGGTACTCGGAAGCGACGCTGCTGGAGTTCAAGGTTCCCTTCTGGGGAGTCTATCTTCTGGTGGCCGCGCTCTTGGGCATTCTCTTCAATGCGCACCTAGGCACGGCCTACGCGAGCAGCGTCGAAGTGGCAGGGAATTGGCTTCTGCTGGTCATCGGAGTGTTCTATTTCTTCCAGGGCTTCGGCACCGTGCTGGGCTTCCTCGATCACCACCAGGTGGTCGGATTCCCGCGCTCGCTGGGTATCATGGTCATCGTCTTCTTCGTCCCCTGGCTCCTGGCCCTCGTTGGCCTGTTTGATACCTGGTTTGAATTCGATAAAAAATTTAAAAAGAAAGTTTCACATTAAGGAGTTCCCATGAAAGTCATTCTGCTCGAAAAGGTGAAGAACCTCGGTAACATCGGACAGATCGTGTCTGTGGCCGAAGGCTTCGCTCGTAACTACCTCATGCCCCGCAAGCTCGCTTTGCTTGCAGACGCGAAAAACGCCAACGTCCTTAAGGACCGCCAAAAGGCCCTCGCCAAGAAGATCCAGGCCGAGCAGGCTTCTGCGGTCGCGGTCAAAGCGAAGCTCGACGGCCTCACGCTCGAAATGATCAAGAAGGTTGGCCAGAACGGCAAACTCTTCGGCTCGGTCACGACCCTCGACATTTCGAAGGAACTCGAGACCAAGGGCATCCACGTCGAGCGCCGGCTCATCAGCGTCGAAGGCTCTGTGAAGTCGATGGGAACCTACGACTGCAAGGCCCGTCTCTTCGGCAACGACGTCGTGGCAAACTTCAAGCTCAAGATCATGATCGATCCGGTTCAAGCGGAAGAGCTGAAGAAAGCCGCGGCTGAAGCGGCGAAGCGCAACGCCGAGAAGAAGAAGGCGAAAGAAGAAGCCGAGGCGAAGGCGAAGGCCGAAGCCGAAGCCGCTGCCGCTGGCACCGACGAAGA
>DAIPJL010000080.1:0-12009 GCA_036770305.1 Bacteriovoracaceae bacterium
CCTGCGCGATGCGCACGCCCGCGTGGTCGCGCACTTGTGTCTCTACCGGGTGGCCCCAGCGGGCGAAGCGCAGCGTCTCGGTGAGCCTGAGCCGCGCGAGGGTGACGGCGACCACGGGCCCACTCGGGGCGGCGAGATCGGAGTGAATGGTCGCATCCTGGAGTTTGGCGACGGCTCCCCAGCGCCGGTAGGGCCTGAGGCGAACGTGCCAGCCGCGCGCGAAGGCCATGTTCGCTGGCCGGGCGAGGAACTGGTCGAGGCTTGCCTCATCCTGCCACCAGGCGAAGAGCGCCAGAGTCGTTAGGTTGTAGCGGCGGCAGGCGAGCACGGGAAGGCCCAGGTTCATGGTGAAGAAACTTTCCGAGTGCCGTAGTCCCGGGTTCTCGGGGCTAGACACCTGACGAAACAGCGCCGCAGGCACCCGCCACAGCGGCAGCGTGGCGAGGTGGAAGCTAAAAATTTCTCTGGCGCGTGCGTCGCGGGCCACTGGCGTCTCCGGTCGGGTAGGGGAGCAGAACACGTTATAGCATTCGCCGGCGCCGTCGCATAGAGTGGATTCATGCACCTGTCGGAACCGGCACTTTTGATGTGCTTCCTGCTCTTCGCATACACCCTTGCCCCGCGCATGACGAGCGGATTCCTGCTCAATGGCCAGCGGGCCTACGTCCGGGCGCACGGGCTGGCGCTGCTGCTGGTGCTCCTCGGCGTCATCCTGGATCATCCCCTCCTCGCCTTGAGCTGGCCTGTGTTCTGTGGCCTTGGCCTTCTGATGTTCCTGTACCAGGAAGGGACACGGACCTTCTCCCCCTTGGGCCTTGCCGCCGCGATACCCTTCGTCTTCTCACTCGTCTCTGCCCTGTGGTTTTTTGCCGGAGTCAACGACTTAGGGCTCTTGGGCTACGGGGTGAACTGGAGTCTCTACGCTGCCCTTCACGGGAGCTACCTCGGATGGCTTTTCGTCGGCTGCCTCGTGCAACTCGCGAAACACGACCGACGGCACCTGGTGAGCTGCTGGGCGACATTCCTGCTCTTCTTGTTGGTCGCCTTGGGCATCGACGGCGTACCCTACGTCAAGCGCATCGGCGTGCTAGGCCTAGCGCTGCTCGTGCCCCTGTGCATCGGTAGCTTCGCCTTCTCACGCCATCCGCGCCAGCGCCGAGCGCGCACACTGAGCCTAATGATTTTCGCCTCGATAAGCTTGGCCATGGGCCTGGCAGTTATCAATGAATACTGGCCAGAGGCGCCGCGGATGCTCGAGGGGCTTCCTGTGATGGTCGTCATTCACGGCGGCCTGAATGCGCTGGTGACGATTCCAGCTTTCTACCTCGCAATCCTTTTGGAGCAGGGAAAACGCCTCGACACATTGCAGTGATTTGAGTAGGGTGCCGACAAACTCTATTGCTTTCAACGTTCAAGAGAGCGAACTTTCGTAAAGGCCCTTATGACTGAATCTATTCCTCCCCGCATGCCCAACGCCTACCGCATTATCCTCCAACTCGACTTTCCGGAAAGTCGCTTGGACAACGTGCTTCTGAAGGCGATCCGTGAGCAGGACGAGAACCCAAAGCTCAAGGAGCTCTCTCGTGCTGCGCTCAAGGAGCTCTTCAACGCCAAGAAGATCTTCATCAAGGGCCAGCGCGCGAAGTCCTCCTCGGCGCTCGCCAAGGGCACCACCTACGTCGACATCGTCGGTTTCTAGGCCTTCTGCGCTTCCCAGGCCTGGTTCTCCGAGTCGCACCAGCTGTTGACCCAGGCCGGAAGTTCCGGTGACTCAGCGGAGAGTCCCTGCGAGACGGCGAGCACGGAGGGCGCCACACCCTTGCCGCCCTTCTTGAGGAAGCGGCCCTTCACCAGCGCGAGCGCGTAGACCTCGCCCTGGACCAGGAAGCGCTGCTGGATGAAAAAGAAACGCTCGTCCCATCCCACCAGCCGCGTGCCCACCTCGAAGCGCTGGAAGGGATCCAGCGAGCGACGGTAGCGGATGGTCTGCGAGGCGACCACCGGATAGAGACCCTCGCTTTTGACGAACTTCACCAGGCCCGTGCGAAACACCAGGTCGAAGCGCGCGAGGTCCATGATCGATAGATAGACGCCGTTGTTCATGTGGAGGTTCGGGTCGAGGTCCGTGGGCCAGACACAAAAAGGCGTCAGGGCCTCATCAAAGAAACCGAGCCGCGGGCGCAGGCGCCAGGTGAGCAGCAGCGTGAGGAAGCGCAGGAAGAGGTTCATCCTCCTAGTATTCCGGACTAGAGGTTGATGCGCAAGTCGAGCTCGAGAGTCTTGTGAGACTTGAGATAGATGATCACGCGAGTGCGATAGGCGCCGGCCCGGTTGTCGAAGCGGAAGCGGAAACCGTCGGTGGGTGCCGTGATAAGGGTTTTCGCCGTTAGTCCTTGCACCCAGTACTCGACTTTTTCAATCTGCGCGAGCGCTTCGGGGGTGGCGGTGAGCTTCACCTCGCCGCGCTTCACTCCGCTCGCGAGAGCGTAGCTGCGCGCCTGGAGCTGGAAGTCTTTGGCCGCCAGGGAAGTAGGAAGGGGGAGGCCACTTTCTTCTTCCTCGACGATGACTTCCGTCAGATCCGCTTCCCGGGCAGCGTGAGCAAGCGGGTAGACGCGTGCCCCAGAGTCGGTGTGGCAGATGACGTGAGAGGCTTCAATGGGACGGGCCCTGTCGTCGAGCTTGACCACCACTACGGGCATCGGAGCCTCCGAGCGCGGACACAGTGAGTTGAAGTACTGCTCGACGCGCAGGTCGCTGACCGCAGTGTAGATGTTGTAGGGACTCTCCGGCGTCAGATAAAGCAGGTTCGGCGCAGACAAGAGTTGCAGGCCTTCCGCTTGGGTGAGGGCGCGACCCGAACTGCGCCGGAAGAGGCGGCCGACCTCGCGGAAGAAGTGGGAGAAGAAGGTGTTCGATCCGATGCAGTTCGTGCAGCTCATCGCCGGTAACTCGCACACGTAAGCGTCGCCGCAGAGTGTTTGGCAGAGGCCCTCGCTGCTCTCGCAGTTAAGCTTGAGCACCTGGGAGAGGTGCGAGTTCCAGTCGACGCGCGCGTCCCACGCCATTGCAGCGCCGGAGACCATCAGGGTGCTAAGAAGAAGAGACTGCAGGGCGAGGCGTATGCGCTTCATCATTCGAATCCTAGGGCCGAGTACCCCATCGGGGCCGGTGCTGCCGGAGCACTCACGAGGGCGAAGTCGGATTTTTTTAGCTTGAGGCCGGCGCAGCTCAGGCGCGGGGTGCGCAGCTGGTAGGTCCCCGCTAGCGTGGAGATCTCACTCACGCCGCCGGAGATGACCCGCAGGTTCGTGACGTAGAGGCCGTAGAACTTCTCGAAGTTCGCGACGATGTTTTCTTCGCAGCTATTCACCAGGCACTCTTCGCCCTTCATCAGCTTGCGCGCACAGCTCGAGAGAATGCGGCCATCGTGTCGGCGCCAGGAGCGGTACACGGAGTTGTAGTCGACTTCCCAGGAGCGCGGGATGTCGTCGAAGGAGCGCAGGTTGTTCACCAGGCGGAAGACGCCGCGGATGACGTAGAAGAAGGGCCTCGTGATTGGGTTGTAAGCCGCGGCGCTGCTGGCGACGGTGGTCAGTGAGATCGTACAAGTGAAACATCCGGAGAGGTTGCGGGAGCTCGTGCGGATGTCTTCCGGAGAGTCGGCGCTCAGCGTGTTGCGGCTGCGGTCTCGGCAGCTCTGTAGGGTGACGCCCTCGAAGGCGAGGTAACTCGGTGGCCGGATGCGCGTGTCACCGCTGACGCCGATGGCGCAGGGTGTGCCGGTCAGCGGGCCGAAGTCGAGGATGAGCGAGCGCTGGATGTGACCGCGCTCGAACTTCGGGTTGTAGTAGACCTTGCCGTCTTTCACCAACTCGTCCAGCGAGGCGACCTTCTTCTGGAGCACGCTCACGTCGAGGTAGATCGGTGTGACCACCGCGGTGCTCAGGCCGGCGAGCAGCATGTCCTGGAAGAAGTCATACGCTGCTTTCTTACTCTGTGCCCAGGGGTCGTAGGCGCGGCAGGCGACTTTTTCGGCCAGCGGATTCGTCAGGTTCGGCGTCTTGATGTCCTCGCTCAGAGCAAGGAGGCCGGAGGCGAAGTCGCTCGAGATCTTCAGATCGATGAGGGCCACCAGAAGGGATCGCACGCAGGTCGCCGGCGTCTGGCAGACGGTTTCTTGCTTGCGTGTCTGCCCGTTGTGGAAGCTCAGGAAGGGTGCCCCTGCGATTGTGAGCGGCGCGTCTGGCTTCTGAACCTTCTTGAAAACGTACTGCTGGTACCAGGGTGAGAAGAAAGCGTTGGCGGGCCGTTCGTCGTTCTCCCAGAGCTTCAGCTTGCTCAGTTGATTGCACTCTTCTAGAACCTTCGGCGCCACCTCATTGACGAACCAGTCGAGATCCGGGCCTGTGCTCTCGTGGATGCTGCGGGTGTAGTTCCAGAGGGTATCGTTCTGCAGCAGCTTCTCAAGGCCTGCGCGCAGAAAACTGATGTCGCGCGCCATCGCGACCTTCATCTCCGAACACGCGAGGTAGAGCTCCTTGCGCTGATCTTCGCTCAGTGTGCCACGGCCATGGCCTGCGAACTCGGCGGTGAGACGGTCACCGACTCCGTTTCTGATGAGCTTGAGCCCCGCGAGGGCCTGGGAGAGTTTCACGCGCACGAAGCCGCGCGACTTCGCAAGGTTGTCCTTGAAGTTCTTCGCCCATGCGGTGGCGCTCTCGTGCCGTCCGAAACCGAGGCGGTCGTCGTTGACGTCGAAGTCCCCGTCGGTGATCCGGTCCCGCGGGTCGTTTTCGGGGAAGAAGCTGAAGAGCTCGAGCTTGCTCAGGTCCTGAGTGCTGTCGATGCGCGCGAGGTCGCGGATGGAGTTAGTGTTGATGTAGTCTTTGCCGCACTCGGGGTTGGTCATCGAGCGGCAGCCGTTGGAGAAAAAGACGGTGAGCTCCTCGAGGTTCACCTGGCGGAAGACGGGGAAGTAGTTCAGCGCGAGCTGCGCTGATTCGGGAGAGTTGCGGAAGGCCCAGGAAAGGTAAACGTTGAAGCTCTGCCAGACCGAGAAGCCGCGTCGGCTCCAGTCCTCGTCGTTGAGGTTCATGAGGTCGAGCTGGTACATGCCTACGCTTAGATCGCCGGTCAACGCATCGGTGCAGCTCTTGGCATTTTCCGGGTGGTTGTGGACCGCTTCGGCGATGTCCTTGAGCACGTCGCGGTCCGGTTTTTTCACCGCAAGGTGAGGGAAGAGGGAGGAGAAAGAGTCCAGCGCGTAGCAGCTCACGTGGTTCGTCTGCGTCGCCTCACCAGACCTGCCGCCGTCGGCGGCGCTGTGCCAGACTCGCGCGAGGTAGTCGTCGATCTCTTGGCAACCGCCGCGGCAGTGCGCGAGCAGGTCCTGGTAGTCTCTATTTCTAGCGTCGAGCAGCGGCAGCTGGCCATCCAGCAGCCGTTTCAGGACGAGCCGCGAAAGGGTGAAGAGGGTGTAGCGGTAGCGGCGCACGCCCTCCGAGCTGAAGCTCTCCGGTAGTCGGCGAGCTTCGCCTAAACGGAAGAGCGCTTTGCCGATGTCGAGAGTGTCCGCGACGAGGAAGACCGACTTCGTGGGGCGCTTCGATTCGAGGGCGCATTCGGCGCGGTTGGAAAAAAGAATGGGGTTGAGCTCGAGGTACTTCGCCGGGGGAGGTGAAACCTCCCAGCCGGCGTAGCTGCTAAGGGAAACGAGGAGCGCGAACAAAAAAGGCATACATTCCTATTGGGGGGCAACGCACCCAGTGGCCTGCTTCATGATGGTTGTGTAGAACATGATCATCGCCTCGTCGGCCGGTGTGAACCCGCGACGGGTGCCGCCGGTTTCGGTCATGAGGCCATACATGTAGCGGTTGACGGCGTAGTACACTGAGCGAGGGACGTTGACCGTCTGAGTGCAGCGGCCCGTCGAGTAGCGCAGAGTGATGCCGTAGTAGGGGCCTTCGTCGCAGAGGTTGCCGCAGCCGTTGCTGCCGTTGCCGGGAATGATGATGTTGGTGCCGTTTCCACCGCTCCAGCCGGCGTTGCCCTGGCCGACGCTGAAGGTGGCCGTGAAGCGCCGATCGTTGGAGGTGACGCTGGAGATGCGGCACAGGCCTGCGCCGTCGCAGGCGATGCGCGCGTCGCGGTTGATCGCCATCAAGATGGTCTCGTCGTCGAAGCGCTCGAAGCCGAACTCGTTAGTCTCGCAGCCGAAGATCTCGCGGACGTCCTGCGAGTCACGGCAGAGGTCTTTGGCGCTTGCGCTGAAGGCCAGTAGTCCAAGGATGAGGGCCAGGGTCGTTTTCATAGGGTCTCCTTATAGCAGTTATTCGCAGCTGATTTTTAGCGGTGGTAAATTATTCAGTTGGTAGCTCGGCACGATTTTCGCTGTGCGCTTGACCTGCAGGACTTCGATCTCGAGGGCGTCCTCAGACTGCGCTTTGACAAAGAACTCCACTCTTAGGGTGAGGAGCTTGTCCTGAGAGGTCGTGCAGCGCTCGTTGTGGCAAACGCCGGCGTAGTAGGGAGGCCAGAGCTTGAAGCTCAGGTAGGAGCGCAGCTGTTCGACGGCGCGTTCGACGTCATTTAACCGCCGGTCGAAGATGACGTTCGGGATGGTATTCACGGTCGGGAGTTCGCGCGAGTTCTGGATCGAGGGGATCTCCTGGATCCCCGGGATGCTCGAGCTGGAAATGCGCCCGAGCTGCTGCTCGATGGTGTTCAGGCGGTTCTGGATACGCTTTTTAAAGCGTTCGTAGTCGGACTTCGGATCGAAGATCTCCGCTTCAAGAGCGTAGCTGCGGCCAACCTGAAAGTATCCCTCAGGCACCTCGAAGCCGATGCCATGGATGAGGCCCTGGAAGCGGGCGGGGGCGATTCCGCCGTCGTGCCACACCGTCAGGAGCTCGGGTTTGCGGCCGTTGGACATGTCAAAAATGGAGTTTTCCACGATCACCGGCTGCGCGTAGTCGCAGGCCGACTGGCAGAGTTCTCCGCTGCAGCGGCGCTGGCAGTTATTGTTTACGAGTAGCTGGTGGACCAGTTGCACTTTGCCATTACCTAGGCGACGCAGATCAAGCTTGCCGGTGTGGATGTCCGGCATAGGATAGAACTCCGGGAAGGTCGGATAGGTAAGCCCGTAGTCATCGGAGGGTTTCACGAGTTCTTCGATGGGGTTGATGCTTGTGCGAAACTTGTGATGTGAAAGGGCGCGTAGGCTTAGGTTGTCGCCACTGGCGTCGCCGGCGAGGTAGAGGTTTATGGCGCCCGAGAGGTCCTGCGTCTTAAGAGCGAGTTTTTCGAGGTGAGCGCGGGTCTGGCACTCAGGACGGACCTTGAGCTTCAGCAGATAGCTGCTGGCGAAGTTCGGCTTCACGTAGCAGAAGCCGCCGTTGAAACTCATCTTGTGGCGGCTATAGCGCGTCACGCTGCAGCCAGGTTGTTTCGCGGGAAGGTTGAGAGGCTGGTTGCCCTCATCCTCGACGGTGAGCTCGAGGCACGAACTGATGAAGCGCCAGTCCTCTTGGAAATTCTGTTTGCGCGCTTCGTGGTCGTTATTATTCGCGAAGGGGTGGCCTTCGAGTTTACAAGTTTTATAGCCGAAATCACGGTTGAAGTTCACTCCGGACACGTTGTCTTCGTAGTCGACGACGTTGGGCCCCATGGCGATCATGAGAAACTGGTTGGCCATGGCGGCCTGGGAACAGTTGGTGGCACGGAAGGTCGGAAGGTCCGGCAGCGCACGCTCGGCGTTGTAGGCCACCGTCGCCTCGTCGCGAGTGGAGATGGCGAGCTGGATGTTCTCGAGTCTCTGCACCTGGCACGCCCAGGCGGAGGCGCTAGAAGTCACAATGAGGGCCAGCAGGAATTTCACACAAACCACCTTCTAAAAAGAAGGGAGGACCAGGTGGTCCTCCCTGAAAAGGTCTAGAGAGCGTCTTCGTTGATCTCAGTGAAAGTACAAACTTCCGCCGAGTGGCGCTTCCACTTACGGATCTGTGCGATAAGGTTCGAGTCGTTACGACGGTTCTCGACGAAGGTGTAGCGAATCTTGCAGAAGCGTGGGGTGAAGGCGTTGTTCGAGTTGATGAACTCGTCGATCAGGTACGCAGAGCTTGCGTTGTTGAACGCGCGGTAAGGGACAGTCTTGGTGTACTGGCCACCGGTGACGTTCATGCCGAGGATGTCGGTGAAAACCTGGTCGTAGATGGTGTTGCCGATCGGAGAGCCTGACCCGGCGTAGACGTAGGTGCCTTTGCCCTGCTGGTCGCAGATGGCCTTCACGCTTACCTTCAGGTCAGAAAGCTGTGAGTAGCGAAGACCGTTTGTGGTGACCAGGTCGTTGACGGTAGACTGAGCTTTGATGGAGAAGTTCGGTGTCGCCGAGCCTGATGGGCTGAAGCCGCCGTTCTGGTTGGCGTAGAAGTACTCGATCTGTGGGCCACGGTAGCAGATGTCGAGGAAGAACTCTGCGCCGTAGCGCTCAGAGCCGAGGTTAACGCTCATCTTTGTGATCTGCTGGTCCCACTCGGCCTTCTGGTTCTCGTTGAAGGCCATGTTGAAGCTACCCTGAGTAGCGTACTTGTTGACAGAGGTCGACGGGCCAGCGAACTCACCGTTATCCGTCCAAGCTGCGGATGAAACAGTGAGGTAGTCAAGGCGGTGCTCGCCTTCGCCAGTCGTCGAGCCTGTGCAGACACAGTTACAGTCCACCACGCCGCGACAGTCGTTAGCAGGGTTACAGGACTGAGTTGTTACGCGGTCGTAGCACACGCGCTGAGGGTGCGTGTCGTGCTTGATGCCAGCGTTACACGGGTAGATCGATGGACCCGAGCTGTTCACATCGAACTTGAATTCGACGCTCACAGCTGAGGCGCTGAGAGAGAAAACGAACATTAAGACACTGAGTAGCGTGTAGCGCATTTGGCCTCCTAAATTAAACCAGACAAAACTTCTGGAATTTTTTTAGGCGGCTTTTAACACTTGTTAGTCGCGAATCATAGCTGTGAACAAAAAATTAATATAACAAAGAAAAATCTCTTGGAGTTCTTACCTAGGCTATTCGGGTGAGATGAGGAGAGAAAGAGGTGGACGCGAGAGAGAACCCTTCGTCCACCTGAGGATGATCAGCGTTTCTTGGCGGCTTTCTTGGCCGGCTTCTTGGCCGCAGATTTCTTGACGGCCTTCTTCGCGGCTGGCTTCTTGACGGCCTTCTTTGCCGGGGCTTTCTTCGCGACCTTCTTGGCCACCTTCTTCACGACTTTCTTGGCGGCCTTCTCGGCCTTCTCCTTAGTCGCCTTGGCCTTGGTGGCGGCGGACTTCGCGGCAGCTTTGACTTTCGTCACGGCCTTCTTCGCTTCTTTTTTGACTTCGTTCACGATGACCGTGCTATTGGCGTAAGGCTTGTAGGCCTCCACCAGCTCGTGGAAGAAGTTCCAGGAGTCCTCTGGCTTCAGGGCCTCGAGCTTCGTCTTGAGTTCCTGCCAGAGCGCCTGGTTTTTGTCCTTGAAAAGATTAACCATGTAGACGCATTTCTGCACGTAGTTGTCTTTGCTGTGGTCTTTGAGATCTTGGGGGAAGGTCATGATTTCACCTCGGGTTATATGTCTAAGGTGATTTTAGCCCTCTCCGGCGAAGTTCAGCACGTTTTTTCGTAGCGACCGCGCCGGAGCGGGCTTGTCGGGAATTACTCCGAGTAGATGTTCACGAGCTTTTCCGCTTCGCAGGTGACGGGGTCCACCAGCACGGCGTCGATGAACCAACCGCTGTAGTAGGAGCCGGTCGCCGTGTAGAGCAGGAGGTCCTTTCCGAAGCTACCGAAGCGCACCCCCATGAAGCTCTCGAGCTCGTCGCCCGCCTTCAGCATCTTCACGAACTCGAAGGTCCGGCGGATGTCCGAAGGGCCTGCGTTGCGCTGGTAGAAGGCGCGGGCCTGGCGGCGGCACTTGGCACCCAGGGTGGCCTCGTCTTGGGCAAAAGTTGGCGCAGCTGCTGCTAACATAAAGAGTGCGGCGAGAACGATCTTCATAAAGCTCCTCGGTTAATGAATGTCGGGGTCCCTCCTATCTGGCCTCTCTGGTGAGACTTGCAAAGAACTTTTCGGTTAAGACTCTGTCAGCGACCGCATCTTGTAGAATTTACCTAGGGCCAAAGCGCGCCGGAGGAGGCATAAGGCGCTCAGACACATAGCAAAGGAAATTCCATGAAGATTCTTTCGGCCCTCCTGGTTCTATTTAGCTTCTCCGCCGCCCAGGCCGGAGTCATGAAAGACCTCGTGCTCGAGCACCAAGAGAGCGTAGCGATGGTGCTCTACGGCGTCCCCGACATCGACATGCTCGAGATTCGCAAAACGGATTTCGTGCGTCCCACCCTGGCCGATGCCAAGGTCGCTCTGGAGAGCGTAGTCATGGTGTACGTGCCTCGCGCCGGGGAGAAAGAAGAGGCCCGCTGTGTGAGCGAGTTCCAGGAGCTTGCCCCACGCCGCTTTAGGCTGCTCCAGACCCGCTGTCGCTAGCAATTTTTACCATCTTACTCGTCAGAGGCCTAAGCTAGGCTATAGTTTGGGCCAATGATGCTTGTCAGTTCCCTCGTCATTTTCCTGAGTACTTCTGCCATGGCCGGAATCTTCGGCCTCGACTCGCGGCTGGAGGCCTACCTGGAAGCCGGGCCCGTGGTCCGTGAGTGGGCGCGTTCGACGCCGGCGCTCGTGAGGGCCGAGATGCTGCACCGGGATCGCGACGGTAACTACTGGCCCTTCCCCCGTGCGCTGGCGCCTCTTGGTCTGTGCGAGGATGTGCGCTTCTTCGAGCAAGAGTCTCTGGCGAACTGCTCCGCTGCCTTAGTGGGAGAAGACCTGATTCTCACCGCCGCCCACTGCATCGAAGAGCAGGGGGCAGACAAGTGCGGCGGCTACCACGTGGTCTTCGACTACGCCCTCGGCCGACCCGTGGAGATGTTCTCGGCCGAGCAGGTCTACCACTGCAAAGAGGTCCTTTACTACCGCTTCGACTCCATGAGTGACCAGGAGGACCTGGCGGTGATCCGCCTCAATCGCCGAGTCAAGCACCGCACGCCATTGCGCCTTGCTGCCGAGAAGCCGCGGCTCAAGGACCCGGTGACCCTTTTGGGCTATCCGCTGGGCCTTCCCCTGAAGTTCGTCGACGATGGGGAGGTCACCGAGGAGCGGCCCTTGAACCTGAGCTTCCGGCACAACTTGGATACTTTCTCTTGCAACTCCGGGGGCCCGACGCTCAACGAGCACGGAGAAATCATCGGTGTCCTGGTGCGCGGCACGAGCGCGAACATGCAGCGTCGTGGCCCCCGGCAGTGCTACGACTGGGGCGTTGCTTCGAGCAAGGACTTCGCCGAGTCGAATACCATCGACCACCTTCCCCGCGTCATCCCTGACCTCGGCAACTAGGGTCCGAGGATCAGGGATGGATTGTCAGGGTGAGGACCTTGGCCCCGTGGCCTGTGGTCTGCTGCACCTTGAACTCATCACCCTTGATGACGAGATCTCGCTCGATGACGAACTCGAGGTCTAACTCGACGCCATGCCCTGCCTTGAGAGTTTCGATTTCTTCCTGGGAGAGCAGGTCATTGATCCCGAGCGCGACGATGCGCGACTGCGGCTCCCAGGCCGAGCGATGGAGCACCTCACCGTGGCGGGAGATGACGAGGTGAATGTCCTGCGTATGGACGGTGATGGGCGAGCTCAGGTAGCGGTGGACCAGCGGCGCGAGGAGGGGCACGCGATCGAAGGCCCAGCGGCCCGTGGGGCCCGGGCGGCAGCTCAACAGGCCCGGTCTGACGGTGAAGATGAGCCAGTCGTTTTTTTGTTGAGGCGCGGTGATGTGCAGCTGCGGAATACCGGTGAGGTGCTTGAGGCCGTCGGCCGCTTCGAGGCAGCTCACCGGTGTTCCGTCCGCGGCCTTGGCGAACTGGTCGGTTTCGAGCGCGGCGACGGGCGAGGCGAGTGTCAGGGCCAGCAGCAGGGGTGCAATC
>DAIPJL010000285.1:0-1704 GCA_036770305.1 Bacteriovoracaceae bacterium
GGGTTCTCCTCGATGTAGCGCGCCTGGTTCTCAATGCTCGCGCGGTTGGCCGGTAGCATGCCCTGGGCGATCATGTACTTCGAGATGAACTCGAAGCGCTGGCCGTTGGTACCGGCGTAGCTCAAGTAGGCCTTCGACTCGCTGCCGTCCGGATTCTGCACCCGCACGCGGCCCCCGCCCTCGACGTGGAGGATGTAGATATCGAAGAGCGAATCCTCGACCCAGAAGAGCTCCAGGCCCTGGCCCGCCAAGGCGTTATCGAAATAGATTTCTTCGCGGCGCTTGGTGCGGAGGTCTTCCCGCGGCGGCATGGCGTAGATGGGATTCTTGAAGCGCTCACTGGGAGTGCGCGCTCCCACCAGGTCCGGAGAAAAGTAGGCCGTGTAGAGTGTGGTCTTCTCCTGGCCGAAGCCGGGTTCGTTCTGCGCAGGAGTCGGGACAAAGAGTAAGAACTCGTCGTTCAGGCGCTTGGAGAGCTGAGACATGCAGGCCTCCCGTGCGGCAGCACTGAGGCACTGCTTGGTCTCGCCGACCAGCACCAGGAAGTGTTCGACGCTCTCGCGCAGCTTTGCCGCCGGGTAGTTCGTGCTTCCGAAGCGGATCGTCCCCTGTGGAGCACGACGACGGAAGGCCTGCAACTGACGCTGAAGCGCGAGCTCCATGTTCTCGAGGTCGAGGTCGTCTTCGAATTGGATCGTTTGCTGAAGCCGCTGGGTGGGAGTCACCAGATTTTGTGCGTAGAGTTGAGTTGAAAGCAGGAGCAACAGCAACATGAAAGAGCGCATCAAAACCTCTCAGGTGAAGGAAAGGTAAAGAATAGGCAAACCCGACCTAAAGAGTCAAACGCGCTGCGGCCTAAGACTGCGGCCCATTAAAACGAGAGGGGTCTCACCTAATAATCTTTCGACGCGATGAGAAAACCCGCATTTTGTATAGAAGCTCGTATTCCTCGCTGTGGCCGTCGTGATGATGTGCACCCCAGCCACTTCTTGTTGTCTGAGACGCGCTAGCAGCTGCTCCACCAGGCCCGCGCCGATTCCTTTGCCCCTGGCCTCAGAGCTCAGGTTGATGTGCAGGTGGGCCGGGTAGCGCTGCAAGAGATCGGCAAAGAGCTCGAGGTGCGCTCCCCAGTAGGGGGCGGTCTTAAGAGTATTCCTCGAGGCCACGAGATAGCCCAGCACCTTGCCCTGCTCTTCTGCCACCCAGCTCCAGTCAAGTGCGTAAGGGCCTAAGTAGCGCTCGAGGAACTGGGAGCGCTCCTGGGGCGTGGAGAAGCTCTGCCGCGCGCTGGTGGCCCAGAAGATCTCTTCCATCTGCGGGCGATCCGAGTCACAGGCCTGGCGCATCAAGACTGCAGACATCGTCGCACCTTCATCGCCGCTCTCTCCGCCGCTGGGACATCCTGGAGATCGAAGCGCGCCTCCCAGTTCACTTCGAGCAACCACGCTGGGCCTTGCGTCCGGATCAATTCCTGGGCCCAGCTAAGGCGCGGCCACTGGAGCGGTGTTCGCACCAGGCGCGTCAGCTGCACGAAGGCCGGGTCGCTGCTCGGGAGGGCGAGAACCTCATCCTTCGAGAGCGGCCGCAGCAGTTGCAGGGCCTCGCGGCGCTGGCGCCAGACGGTGACTTCGCTCTCCCCCTTGCTCGCCAGCGCCAGGAGCGTGTGCCACCCCTCCCCCGCCAGCACCACCGCCGCCAGAATAG
>DAIPJL010000081.1:0-11919 GCA_036770305.1 Bacteriovoracaceae bacterium
TACTCACGGCGGCGTTGATCGGACTTGCGGCCCAGGGCCTCGCGGGAAGTCGACTGCACCACCTCTTCCTGCTCCCGAGTGAGGTCGAGCGCGAAACGAGTGAGAAAGCGGCGCAGATATTTTCGCAGTTCCAGCGTCAAGACCAGATCCATCGAGCTTCGCTGCTGGTCTTCCTCTCCCTCGCCGAGCACCGCTTTCACATTCTCGTCGACGGCGCGCTCACCGAACTCGTTCCTCAGCGAGAGCTCGAGTCGCTGGTGACGCTCTTCTCGGCGGAGTTCAAGCAGGCGCACTTCTGCGAGGGGCTGACTGCGGGGATCGCCAAGCTCGAAGCGCACCTGCTCAGGCACATCGGCAAGCAGGCGGACCGAGGCGAGGCGACGGTCGCCGACCACGTCTTCTGGATCACCGACTAGAAGCTCAGCTCCTGGCGCAGGCCATAGGCCCGCGAGCTGGCCGGGGAAGTCTTGGGGTAGTCCTGCAGCCACATGTCGCGGAGAAGATTGTTGAGGCGGTCCACCAGGTCGTCGGCCACGAACTTCGTGTTCCCGCTCACGCGGCCCTGCTGCTCTCGGAGTTCCTTGAGCGTGCGCAGGTTCTTCGTGACGACCTCTAGTGCCGCTTCCCTCCCCGGGCCATGCAGGAGCGCGAACTGCACCTCCGCGAGCGGCTGGGCGAAGCGCTGGCCCCAGCGCACCTCCGCCGTGTCCTGGTACTTCTTCGCCTCCGCGAGGAGCTGTTTTTCTTCAGCGCCGAGCCGCGGGAATCGCCGCTCAAGGAGTTTGGCGTACTCGCTTCCGAGGGGGTTGAAGACCCCGCTGTCGTTCGCCGCCAGCGCGGCGTGGCCCCAGAGGTCCCGCGGATTCTCTTTCAGGAAGTCCTGGAGAGCACGGCCCGGCAGTTGCGTGTTGTAGCTGGCCTTACCCCAGGCGATGAAGTCCCGCAGGTAGCGTTTGTCGCTGGCGCCGGCATAGTCGCCGGCGCAGATCTTACACGCGGCCTCGAGCGTTTCGGCGTCGACCTGCCCGACGCAGCAGTCGCCGCAGGTGTAGGCGAACTCGACCCCCTCGCGGTGCCGGATGCCGAGGTTGTGGAGCTGCTCGTGGAAAAGCGTGTTGCGGAGCTCTGCAAGCTCGCGGTCATCGGGAGCCGCGCGCAGCTTCGGGTCGTTCGGGTTGAGTGACATGTAGGGGTGCGTGACCCCCAGCGATTCGAGCAGCTGTCCGGGCCTCGTCGACGCGTGCGCCGCCACCCCGTTCCACTCGTAGTCGCTCTGCTGACAGGCGACCGTTACCGGTCTTTGCTTAAAGAGCTGTGCCAGCTTCGCGCCGTTGAAGGTGGCCCCGTTCGCCTTGGCCGGTGGCCGCGTGGCGAGCTTCGCCAGACACGCCATGCCTTCTGAGAGCGAGCGTTCGAGCTGGTTAATGAACTGCGGGTGGCCCCACTTCTCGAGGCACGAGCGGTGCACTTGGTGCGCCGGGCGGGCCAGCAAGTATCCGTCCTTCACGCCGATGTTCAGCGCCTGGAAGTTATCCAGGAACTCGTTGACCGTCGCCGGCGGCCAGCTCGCAGCGCTGAGACAGTCGCGCTGCTCGGTGAGCGGCGCAACCGATACGTAGCTCGTCTCGGCGCCGGTGACGCGCGTGACCCGCAGGCCACGGGTCTTGAGTTCGTAGACCTCGCTCACGCGCGATCCTTTGCCCTCGCGAGACTCTTCGGTGATCTTTTCGACGGGAGTCGCCTCGTCGACGAAGGCGAAGAACTCGCGGACGAGCTCGAAGCGTCCGTCACCGTCGCGGTCCTCGCTCTCGCGGACGAGCCGGCCGTTTTCGAAGAGCTGGACGAAGTCGACCTTGCCGTTTCCGCTCAGGTCGAGCTCGATCGACTTCTTCGCACTCGCGGCGAAGGCGAGCGAGCAGAGAGAAACGAGGAAGCACAGGAGAAGTCTCACGGGATCCCCAGGTCTTTGCGGATGTTAGAAGCCACCAGCCCGGCCGCAGAGGTGCTACCCGGAACTTCGCTGAGCTGAATTTCCCAGAGGAAGTCGGAGAGCACTTCCGTCATGAGTCGCGCGGCCTTGCGCTGATCCGGCTGGGTCGAGTTCTGGTGGCGCACCAACTCGCGCAGCACCGGCAGGCCGGCCTGCAGCGTGCGCACCGCCGTCATGTTGTCGCGGTTGTGGAGGTGTTCGAAGAGGGCCTGGCCGATCGGCTGACCGAAGCGCTGGCCCCACTTGATCGTCTCGGAGTTCTGCAGCTTGCGGCTCTGAGCGATGATCTCCTTCAGCGGCAGACTCAGGTTCGTGTAGCGCGCTTCGAAGAGCCGCGCGTACTCGATGCCGATGGCGTTGTGGGTGTCGCTCTGAGACATCGCGACGAGCGCGTGGCCAAAAGGATTGTTGGGCACACGCCGGGCGAGGTTCCGGGCGCCGACGCGCGCGTGGTGCAGATCTCCGGTGGCCCCGCCCCAGTTGTAGAGGTCGATGACGTACATCTCGCTGTTGGCGCCGCCGGCGTACTCGCCGCGGCACACGCGGCAGGCGGCGTCCTTGCCGGCGCTGCCGACCATGCAGCAGTCCTCGCAGGCGTAGGGGTACTCGATGCCTTCGCCGTGGGCGATGCCGAGGTTATGCAACTGCTCGTGGAAGAGAGTGACCTTGAGGTCCTTGAGTTCGCCGGCGCTCGGCGCGCCGGAGCGCGCCGGCGTGGTCGGCGCGAGGACGACGTAGGGGTGTTCGAGGGACGTGCCCGGGAAGCGATCCCCCGGCGCCACCGAGGCCTGTGCGATGGCGTCGGATTCGTAGGGCATCTTGTGCTGGCAGCTCACACTGACCTTCGTTCCCTGGAAGAGACGGTTCATCTTGGCGATGTTCATGGCCGCACCGTTGAGGGGCTGCGGCGGCTTGTTCGCCAGCGTCCCGAGGCACTTGAGCCCGTCTTCGATGCTCTTCTGGAGCACGTTCACGAACTGGGGATGGCCCCAGCGCTCGAGGCAGGAGCGGTGCACCTCATGGTTCGGCTTCGTCGAGAGGAGCTCTCCGCTGAGCGTGTTCTGGATCGCCGACACCGAGTTGAGCAGCTGCGCCACCTCCGGCGACGCTTCCGGCTGCATCTCCCCGCAGTCGCGCTCGCGGCTAGGTGAAAGGAGCTGGGCGAAGCGATGGTCGAAGACGCCGGCCTTCTTCTCGGCCACCTCCACGAGCAGAAACTTCTTCTTTAGCTCACTGCTGAAGTACACTCGCTCTCGCCGCTCGGGCCTCCCGTCGCCGTCGGCGTCGAAGGTCGTGGTGCGAATCGCATCCATGGGCCCCGGGGACTCGTGGATCGTGGTGACCTTGTCGAGGACGCCGGTACCGTCCGTGTCCTCCTCGATGCGAACCAGCCGCTCCCCCGAGGAGACCTCGACGTAGTCGGTTTTCCCGTCACCGTTGAAGTCGAAGTTCTTCGAACTCAGCTCTTTCGCCCGGAGTTCGCCCGCGGCCAAAAGACCGAGCGCCGCCGTCAGGCTTAGAGTTAGCTTGTGGCCCATAAAAATCCTCCCCCCTTAGCTTAAGGCCAAGCGGGGCGTGACTCTTAGTGGGAATGATGTGCCCGGTGCTCGGCCACGAGGCCCTCGACCACGCTCGGATCGGCGAGCGTAGAGGTGTCACCAAGGCCCTCGTACTCTGCGGCAGCGATCTTGCGCAGGATGCGCCTCATGACTTTCCCTGAACGCGTCTTGGGAAGGCCGTGGGCGACGTGCAGGACATCCGGAGCCGCGAACCGACCGATGCTCGCGCGGACCGCATCCTTGATCGATTCGCCGAGCTCGGGACTCAAGCTTTTCCCCGGATAGAGAACGATGTAAGCGTAGATCCCCTGCCCCTTGATGTCATGCGGGTAACCGACAACGGCGGCCTCGGCGACGGCTTCGTGAGTGACCAAGGCGCTCTCGATCTCTGCGGTCCCGAGTCGATGCCCCGAAACGTTGAGGACGTCATCGATGCGACCCGTGATCCAGTAGTAGCCGTCTTCGTCGCGGCGGCAGCCGTCGCCGGTGAAGTAGCGGCCCGCGTACTGGGTGAAGTAGGTCTCCACGAAGCGCGCGTGGTCGCGGTAGATGGTGCGCGCCTGGCCTGGCCAGCTGCGCTTCAGGCAGAGCGCTCCCTCGACGCCCTTCCCGCTGAGTTCCTCGCCGGTTTCCGGAACGACGAGCAGGGGCTCGACGCCGAAGAAGGGAAAGGTCGCACTGCCGGGCTTCGTCGGCGTCACGCCCGGAAGCGGCGTCATGAGGATGCCGCCGGTCTCCGTCTGCCACCAGGTGTCCATGATGTCGCAGCGGCCCTCGCCGACGACGTCGTGGTACCACCTCCAGATCTCGGGGTTGATCGGCTCCCCGACGCTGCCAAGAATTCTTAGCGAAGAACGATCGTATTTTTTGACGTGAGAATCGCCCAGCTGCGCGAGCGCGCGCAGGGCCGTCGGCGCCCCGTAGAAGATGTTCACTTTGAGGTCCTGCACGATCTGCCAGTAGCGTCCGGCGTCCGGGAAGGTCGGGACCGACTCGAAGAGCACCGCCGTGGCGCCGTTCGAGAGGGGGCCGTAGACGATGTAGCTGTGGCCCGTGACCCAGCCGACGTCGGCGGCGCAGAAGTACACGTCACTCTCGTGGTAGTCGAAGACGTACTGGTGCGTGTAGCTCGCGTAGGTGAGGTAGCCCCCGGTGGTGTGCAGCACGCCCTTGGGTTTTCCTGTTGAGCCGGAGGTGTAGAGGATGAAGAGTGGGTCTTCGGCGTCGTGCGCCGGACACGGAGCCACCGGGCGATGCTTCTTGATCTCTTCTTCCCAGCTGAGATCGCGGCTTTGTTTCGCCCAGGCCTTCTCCGTGCGCGCGACGACGAGCACGTGCCGCACGCAGCTCACGCCGGCCACCGCCGCGTCGGTGATCGTTTTTAGCGGGATGCTTTTCCCACCCCGCAGGCCTTCGTTGGCGGTGATCACCACCGAACACTGGGCGTCTTCGATGCGGCCCTTGAGCGCGTCCGCCGAGAAGCCGCCGAAGACCACCGAATGAACCGCGCCGAGGCGCGCGCAGGCGAGCACGCCGTACACCAGCTCGGGGACCATCGGCAGGTAGAGGCACACGCGGTCACCCTTCTTCACGCCGAGGGCCTCGAGCATATTGGCCGCCCGACACACTTCCCGGTGGAGTTCTTGGTAGCTGATGTACTGGTACTCTCCGGGGGCATCCTTCGCCCAGATCAGCGCCGTCTTCTGCGAGCGCTTCTCCAGGTGGCGGTCAACGCAGTTCCAGCTGGCGTTGAGTTTTCCGTCTTGAAACCACTGGTAGTCCACGTGCTCGAAGTCGCCGCGAGTCGCCCGCGTCGGCGCGTGGAACCAGTCGAGGCGCTGAGCGACCTCAAGCCAAAAGCCCTGCGGGTCCTCGAGAGAGCGCCGATAAAGAGTCTGGTAGGTGGCCCAATCTTTAAGATAGGAACGATCTTGGACAGTTTTTTTGACAGGGTAAATCATGCTAGTAACCTCACGGATTAAGTGGGTATTCTCGCTTAAGCTGAGGTCGGAAAACAACAAAGCTGAACAGAGCTTAATCAAAACCTTGATGAAAACTAGACAGTCATCAGGTATTGTGAGGGGATGACGGTGTTCAACATCCATATCGCATCGCAGCTTTCAGGGGTTGCCACCGCCACGATTCGCGCTTGGGAAAAGCGCTATCAAGTGCTCGATCCTTCGCGCGCGGAGAACGGCCATCGACTCTACAGTGAGACTGACATCGAGAAGCTCTCGCTGCTCCACGTGCTCACCCAGGCGGGGTTGCCGATCGGCAAGATTGCGCGCCAGAGCGCCGACCATCTGCGCGAGCTGGTGAAAGAGCAAACCAGCCATGACCCCGCGGAACTTTTTTTGCAACGGCGAGTGCAGGACGTCGACAGCGGAAAGTTGCGCTCGGCCATCCTCCTCGCGCTTTCGATGTACAAACTCGACATCATCACGCACGAGCTCGACAAGGCCAAGAAACTCCTGGGCCCGAGAGATTTTGTCTTCGAGATGATCCTGCCGCTCTTCCGCGAGATCGGCACTCGGGTGATCGAAGGAAAACTCTCCATCGCGCAGGAGCACACCCTCAGCGCCATCGTGCAGTTCCACATGGGCCAGATGGTGGCCCAGCACTACTCGCGCCTGAGTTTTCGTCCGGGCCTCGTGCTCCTCGCGGCGCCGGAGGGCGAGCTCCACGAGATTGGCCTCATCGCCGCGGGCCTGTTGTGCGTCCAGCACCGGCTCCCCTTCATCTACCTCGGGAAAGATCTCCCGGCCGACGCCCTCGCGGAGACAGCCAACCAGCTTCAGCCGAGCCTCGTCCTCCTCGGCGTCACCAAGGGCCACGAGCTGACCGCGCAGCTCGAGCTCACGGACTACCTCAAACGCCTCAAGAACCAGCTCAAGGTCTCCCCTGCGCTCGTGGTGGGCGGTAACGTTCGCAGCTACCGCCTCCCCGAGCTCACAGCGCTCGACGTGAAGTACCTTCCGACCCTCGAACTCCTCGACGAGCTGCTACTGCATCACTCGCACTGATAGGCGGTCGCGAAGACCTGAGTCGTCTGCCCGTTCGGGACTTCCTGCGTGATGAAGATCGCGTTCGCGCGCAGCTTCGCGGCGAGGTTGCGCGCGTGGTTGCGCGCGAGATCGGCCGACCCCTGCTGGTTCTCGCCGACGACCTTGCCCATCACCGTGCACTCGGTGGCCGGCTTACTGGCGAGTACCTGCACCTCGCGGCCCTGTTCAGAGAGTGTTGCCGGGTTCGAGGCACAGGCGGCCAGCACGACGAGGAAGAAGATGGATTTCATTTTGCGCTCCTTGGGTAGTTTCAGGGTATGATAGCAAAGAATTAAGGAGTCCGACGGTGTACCGCACGCTATTATTCTTGACCGCTCTAGTCGGGCTCTCAGGATGCAGCCGGGAGAGCAAGCTCGAGCGCAGCGGCGTTGGCGTGCGCTTCCCGGAAACGCGCTGGAGCATCGCCCAGACCTCTGAGGGGAAGTGGAAGGTCGGCCAGCACCTGACCTCCACCGTGAGCAAAAACCTCAACGTCGTGCTGCGCCTTCCGCTGATCTCGGATCAGGATGCGGAGTTCCTCATGTCGACCTACCGAGTGGACTCTTGGGTCGTGCGCGTGCGCCAGGAAGCCGCGAACAACCAGCAGCAGGAACTGGCCGTGCTCTGGGCCCCCTTCCGCTCACGGAGCGGCGGCCGCGCCGGGGGCCTGCCGACGAAAGCGCTCTCGCTGAACCTCACCTACTCGGCCTACGCCATCTCCGAGCGCCTGCGCAACCAGCGCTGCCCGGAGTTCTCGCACAACCGCCGGCTCAAGGAATGGGAAGTGAGCGGAGACGCCACGCCGCTCGAGGTCGTGCTCACGCCGCGCGGGAGCTACACGGAAAAGCTCACGCTGAGCGAACTCGTGCCGACATCGCTCAACATCGGCGCCTCCATGGTCGGGCGCTTCGTGTTCGAGGTCGCGCTCTACAGCACACGGGACAAGCAACTCTTCTCGGAGTTCAGGCCCATTCCCCAGAGCATTCATGTGCTCCGCGAGGAGACCGTGGCGGTGGACGGCTGTCCCTGAGCTAGCGCAGCGACGCCGCTTCCGTGGCGACGTAGGACTTCGAAGTGTCCACCAGGTAACCGCGCTCGAGGAGGTTCTTGCCGATCAGCATCTTCTTCGAAAGTTGGGAGCGATCCGCGAGGTTCACCTCGACGTCGTAGGAGACGTCGTCGATCCAGACGATCTCTCGGAAGTAGTAGCGCTGGGAGATCCCCGAAGCCGAGCGCACCTGGCGCACCTGACTGACGAGGCGCTCGAGGACGCGCTCGCGACCTTGGTGGTCGAGGGTCTTGAAGCGCACGAAGAGCGCCCCCTCGCGGGTGAATGTTTCGAGCTCGGTGGCGTGGATCGAACTGGTGTGCGCCCCGGAGTCGACCTTGGCGTCGAAGATCAGCTCGCGGTGCTCGCCCAGGTGCACGACCTCACTCTTACCGAGGATGCGGTGCGGGCGCGGCTCCTGAGCGGCGCAGCTCACGGCCTTCCCCTCTACCAGCGCCTGGAGCGTGTGCCGGTAGAGCGCGTGGCCTCCGACGAGGAGCGCGAAGACCATGGTTCCGAGCATGAGAAGCGAAGACGGATTCATCGAAGAGTTTATCGGCCAGCGGGCGAGAAAAAGTTAGCGCGGCCCCCGGGCCAACGCACGATCAACGGCTTGCATGATTTCAAACTGGATGTCCTTCGCGTCGTCCAGTTCCGTGTGCGGATGGTGCGAGAGGATGTTCTTCACGTTCGTCAGTTCGTGCCGTCGGGCCACGTGCGGGCCGTCGTTCAGCAGCGGGTTGCCTTCGCCGAAGACGTTGAGGTGCTCGCGGACGTTCTGCGGGATGATGTCGTGGTTGAAGCCCACGGCGTCGAGGGTCACGAGGAGGTCCACCTTGCGGAAGCCGTGTTCGAGGGAGTCGAGGGTGTCGGCCACCTCTTTCACCGTGTCTCCGCCGAGGGAGTGGCCCACGAGGACGACCGGGTAATCGGGGTGCGTGCGTTTGATGTGCTCGACGATGTCGTCGTGCTGATTCCAGCCGTAGAGGCGCGCCCCTGGCACGGCTTCGGCCATGCGCTCAACACCGGCGTAGCTGCCCTCCGACTTCGACGGCGAGAACATCCACTGCCAGCCGCTGACGAACACCACCGCCGGGCGCTTCTGCGAGCCGGGTCGCACTTTCTCCTCCGCCTTCGCCGCTTTCTGCGCTTTATCGATGGCCTCGTCGCGCGCCGCCGACTTCGCGAGCTCGGGCAGCTCCACATCCGGTAACGAGATCTCCGGCGCCGGAGCGCTTGGCGGGGCCGGGAGCTCCACCGCGGACGCCGCCGGTGCGCTCTCGCTCAGCGTGGCCGGCTTGAGTGCGGCGTCCTTCGCTGCGCTGGAGAGCCTCACCTGGTAGTCCGCGTCGCGGGCGCCCTTCGCGAGCGGCGTCGCTTTCCCCGGCTCCCTGGGGTCGTGCGCCTCTCCCGGCGCTCGCGCGGGCGCTGGAGATTTGTAGAGTGAGGTTGAGAGTTGGCCCTGGCCTAGTTCGGTCTTCACATAACCATTTTAGCGCGCGACAGGAGCTCGAATCGATGAGGGCAAAGTCGGCCCGTGTCCGACGCCATGACACGGACTTTAGAGTTCGGGCTTAAACCTTTAGAATAAGTGTCAGTCTGGCCCCGTTTCAGACCAATCGAGCTGTTTGAAGCGCCAAACCTCTCAGTGCCAACTCATCGGAATCACTTCTAAGGCCTTGAAAATCAAGCGAAACCTGAGCTAATTGGTAAATGTTTGAAATTCTGCTTTGTTAAGTGATGGTTAGAGTTGTTAGCATTGACGGATTCACACACACGTTTCGTGAGGAGATTTCATGTTGGCCACTTATCGTATTCTCGTTGCACTGCTCGCCGCTCTCGTCGCGGCCACCGCGTTCGCTCAGGCAAAGCCTCAAGCGGGGACAAAGACTGAAGTAAAAGCGCAGACTGAATCAAAAGAAAAACCCGAAGAAGATGAGGCCGACAAACTCATCACCAACCGCCGGATGCGCGCGGACATGGGTTCCGTTTCTAACTGGTCGGTACGCACCTTCTGGAGCTACAACGGTGGATCACTCGAAAAGCCGGCTGCTCCTGAGCGTCCGAATATCGACGCCGGTGCCGACGCCCTTACTCTTGCAAACGGTTCTGGCTCCGTTGGCGTTCGTTACCGCATGACCAAGCTCGACAGCGTGAACGTCAGCGTCGGTCTGAACATGACTGCTCCTTTCCACACCACCATCAAGACGGACAACGCGCGCTTGAAGCAGAACTTCAACAACAACCGTCAGAAGATGACCGTCAACGATCCGACCATTACCTACACGCACGTTGACTCGGTCTTCGGCTTCCAGTCGAACACCTCCGTCTCCGCCAGCTTGATCACCAACGCTCAGCTCGAAGAAGCCGGCTACAACACCTACGGCGCTCTCAGCCAGACACTGATGAAAGACTTCGGCGGTGGCTTCACGGCGGGCACTTCAGTGACCTTCTCCGGCTACACCTTCAACAGCAACTACGACGACACCCGCAAAGCCGGTGGCCGCCTGCAGGACCGCGCCTTCGGCGTCTATCCGCAGCTCGAGTACGTGATCAATGACGTCTTCCTCCTGCGCACAGTGTTCCGCACTTGGGTCTACGAGCGCCTCGAGCCGACCGACTCTTGGACCTACCGCAAGCGTAAGGTCACGCAGTCGACGGGCGTCGGGATCTCCCTCTCGCGCGACATCTTCCTCTACCCGAACATTCAGTTCGTTCCGTCCGACATGCGCGCTGACCGCACGAACGTCGGGATCACTGCGAACATTAACTTGTTCTAAGATCATCACTCCAAGTGGTGTCAAAAAGCCTCTCGCAAGAGAGGCTTTTTTTTGTTCTCAAGTGACGGTGTGTGAAGTAAAAAAATAGCGCCGCTTTGGGCGCATATTTGTAACGAGGATGAATAATGAAACTAGTGCTTCTCTCTCTTCTCTTGCTCGCGGGCACCGTCCACGCTCAAGAAAAAAAATCCACCGATGCTGAGGTCAAGACCGAAGCGGCTGGCACCGACGAGGCCGACCAGGCCATCACGAACCGTAAGCTGCGGGCGGAAACCGGCTCGCTCTCCAAGTGGTCCGCGTCGACCTTCTTCGACTACTCCGGTGGCTCCCTCGCCGACCCGCTCAACCCCGAGCGCCCGAACATCACCGCGGGTCGCGACGTCTTGACCTTCCAGAACCTCTCCGGCTCCCTCGGCGTGCGCTACCGTGCTTCGGCCTTGGACAGCATCACGGCGAGCACCGGCTTCTTCATGAGCACGCCCTTCCACGATCAGCTCCGCCGGGGCGACTCGAAGCGCCGCAAGGAGTTCAAGAAGACAAACCGCGAGCTCAACTTCAGTGACCCGGGCGTGACCTACACGCACCTCGACAAAGTCCTGGGCGTCCAGTCGGTAACCTCGTTCACCGGAACCTACTTCACCAACAACCAGCTCACCACGCTCGGCTACAACTCCAGCGTGAGCGTCAACCAGACCTTCATGTACGACGTTGGTGAAACGGGCCTGTCGTTTGGTGGTAGCATCTACTTCGGCCACTACCTCTTCAGCAAAGACCGCGACGGCCTCGCCACCAACACCATCGGCGTGTACCCGGCCATCGAGTACGTTATCAACGACACCTTCAACCTGCGCACGGTCACAGGCCAGTGGGTGTACCAGCAAGACAACACCATGGCGCGCGACGTCTGGGACAAGCTGAAGGTGTACCAGTCGGTGGGCCTGGGGATCTCGATCACTCGTGACGTCTTCCTCTACCCGAACATCCAGTTCATCCCCACGGACATCCGCTCGGACCTGACCAACATCGCCATCAGCGCCTCGGTCAACCTCTTCTAAGCTCTTCTCTCACACACTGACCCAAGGCCTCGCGAATGCGGGGCCTTTTTTTATGCCAAGATCCAAGGCATGACGAAGGCCCAGAAGGCGCCGACGATGTTGATCACCACGCTCGCCCAGAATATCGGTTTCCCCCAACCTTTGGCGTTCTCGCAGGCCTCGCGCTGATCGATCGGGCAGGCGAGCGAGGCGGAGTAGCGCTGGGCCGCGTAGGAGAGCGCCAGCATCGCGAAGCTCGTGCCGAACACCAACTCCTTGTGCTCGGAGAGCCAGATGAGCTGCGGGACGTGAGTCAGAAAGTTCGCCAGGGTCGCTCCCATGCCCAGGACCACGAGGAGCGACGGGATCGCGCAGCAGATGAGAGTCCCGAAGGACGTGAAGAGACCCAGCCAGCTCGCGAAGGCCTGGAGCTTCTTATTTTCTTTCAATGCGCTCAACACTGT
>DAIPJL010000082.1:0-11917 GCA_036770305.1 Bacteriovoracaceae bacterium
GCTCGGAGTTCAAGGCGGCGTCGAAGCCTGGATCACTCGCAACTGGTTTGCGCTCTTCGAAATGGACCGGACCTTCGGAACCATTGGAAGAGGAAGCTCGGCACGGACCGACTACCAGCGCGGGACCCTAAAGCTGGGCGGAGGGTACAAGTACCTTCCGCTAGGATTCTTCTACGGTCCGCAGGTCGATTTCACCCTGGGCCTCGCTCGGAATAGCTACCGGCCAGAGTTCGAGAAAGCGAAGGGCTACGGCGAATTCGGGATCAACGGTATCTTCGCGGGGGTGGGGGCGAATCTCCCGGTGACGCGAGAGTATCGGGCGCTAGTGAGGGCCGAGTTCATTCCCTTCCCGACCTTCGATAACAACGACTCCGTCTACGGCTCGAACAAGAGTCTCTCGTGGCTTCAGCTTGAAGGCGGCGTGCGCTACCAGTACAACCCATCTACGACCCTCGACGCGCTCCTCGAGATGACAAGTGCGAAAGCGAGCTTCCGCGGGGACACAAAATCAGTCGCCGCGCAGGACACGAGTCTAAAGTTCGGTGCGAGCTTTAATTTCTAATGCCGGTCTCGCTGCTGCTCGAAGGTGTTGTGGATTTCATCTGGGGGCCGCCCCTCGTCGCCTTTATCTTCCTTGCAAACTTTTATTTGCTCACGAAGTCGCGGCTCAGGCCCCTCCTGCTCGCCCGGCACGGGCTTTCGCTGATCCTCAAGCGAGAGGTGGATGCAGCCGATGGACTTTCGCACTACAAGACCTTTTGTAATGCTATCGCCGCAACGGTGGGCCTGGGTAACATCTCCGGCGTCGCCATTGCGGTGAAGCAAGGCGGCCCGGGCGTTGTGGTGTGGATGTGGGTTGCCGCCCTGCTTGGTATGAATATGAAGTTCTTCGAGTGTAGCGCTGCCCTCGTGCTGCGGGAAAAAGATCGTAGGGGGATGTGGCGCGGTGGCGCGATGATCGGCGCCCGACGTCTCTTTCCTAAGCACGGAAACAAACTCGCGCTTCTGTTTTCGGTTTGTGGCCTCGTGGGAACGCTCAGCATGTTTCAGGTAAACCAGATCTCGAGCCTCGCCAGTGAGAACTACGCGATCGATCCGCGGCTGACGGCAGGGGTCCTGCTCGTGCTTACGAGCTGGGTCCTCTGGGGGGGGCTGCGCCGTCTTTCGAATGTCTGCGCCACCATCGTGCCGGCCATGAGCGTCCTTTACGTCGGTGCTTGCCTGTTGATCCTCGGAGCCAACGCGGAACACCTTCCAGGTGTTTTCATGAGCATCGTGCGCGGAGCCTTCGATCCGGGAGCGGCGGTCGG
This sequence comes from Bacteriovoracaceae bacterium, assembly GCA_036770305.1. Taxonomy (GTDB): domain Bacteria; phylum Bdellovibrionota; class Bacteriovoracia; order Bacteriovoracales; family Bacteriovoracaceae; genus UBA6144. The sequence goes on from DAIPJL010000082.1 coordinate 1,311, forward strand.
CGGTGTCGCGAGCTATGGGGTCATCCACGTCATGCTCACGGGGATCAAGCGCGCCACTTTTTCAAACGAGGCTGGGCTCGGCACAGCCCCGTTGGCCCATGCGAACTCCGCCAGCCGGGAGCCGATCGCCGAGGGACTCGTGGCAATGCTCGGGCCCATCTTCGACACGATGCTCGTCTGTAGTCTCACGGCGCTCGTGGTGCTCGTGAGCTTTCCCGGAGGGGTGCTCCCGGCGGCGACAGGGATTCTCATCACGATGCGCGCATTTAGTATGAATTTGGGAGTTGCCGGAGAGGTCTTTCTCGCGGTGAGTGTCGCCCTCTTCGGATTCTCTACCATCCTCGGGATGGCCAACTACAATCAGAAATGCTGGGACGACCTCTTCGAAGACAGGTGGTTCGGCGGTCCGCTCGGCTATCGGGCGTGGTACCTCGGAACGATTGCCATGGGCGCCGTGGTAACCTCTGCGAATGTGATCAACCTCATCGACATCGCCTATGGCCTCATGACGATTCCGAACATCATTGTTACACTCGGGGCGGCGCCAATGGTGGTGGACGAGCTAAGGAAATACGTGGATGGGCACCTCTGGAAAACTAAAGAGCGTCAAAGAGCTTGAGAGGCTGATCGCCCATCACCGTGCCGCCTACTACCAGGGCCGCGCGGAGATCTCCGACGAGAGCTACGACGCCCTCGAAGCCGAGCTCCGCGCCCTCGATCCGGAACACCCGCTGCTCGCACTGGTCGGCTCGGCGGTCGACGAGGGGTCGGAGAAAGTTGCCCACGATCGCAAGATGCTCTCTCTGGAGAAGACCTACGACGCGCAGGACGTGTCGAAGTTCCTCGTCGACGGGGAGCTGGTGAGCGTCTTCAAGATCGACGGCTCCTCGCTCTCCCTCATCTACGCCGACGGCCACCTCCAGGTCGCGAAGACCCGCGGCGATGGCCAGACGGGGGAAAACGTCACGAAGAAGATCGCCTACGTCCCGGGCGTCCCCAAGGCGCTGCGCGAGAAGACGCGCCTCGAGGTGCGCGGCGAACTCTTCTGCCGGGCCGTTGGCCTGCACCGGATCTCCGACGAGATGGCGGCGCTGGGCCTCGAGCGGCCAAGCTCCCAGCGCAACATCGTCGCCGGAATCCTTTCGCGCAAGGAGCACTTCAGCGTCGCCACCCACCTCGAGTTCCAGGCCTTCGACCTCATCGGAGAAGAGCACGCGACGGAGCTGGAGAAACTCCGACGCCTCCGCGAGCTCGGCTTCGAGACTCCCGAGGCGCAGCTTCACCGTGACAAGGAGTCGCTCGCAGCCGCCATCGCCCAGGCGAAGGAGTTCATGGCGACCGGAGACTACCTCATCGACGGGCTGGTGTTCGTCTACAACCAGCAGGCGCTCCACCGCGAGCTCGGTGAAACCAGTCACCACCCGCGCTACAAGCTCGCGTTCAAGTTCCAGGGTGAAACGAAGACCACGGCCATCGAGAGCATCACCTGGCAGGTCTCGCGCAACGGCGTCCTCACGCCCGTCGCGGAGGTGCGTCCGGTGGAGCTCTCCGGAGCGATGATTGGCCGCGTGACGCTGCACAACCTCGGCGTCGTGAAAGACCACAACCTCAAGGCCGGCGACGAGATCGAGATCGTGCGATCGGGAGAAGTGATCCCGAAGTTTCTCTCCGTCGTAAAATCAAATGACGGCCGCAGTGCCGTCATCTCGCAGTGTCCCTCGTGCCACACATCTCTTGTGGAAGAAGAGATCCGTCTGCGCTGTGTGAACTCAGCCTGTCCGGCGATGAACGCCGAGGCGATCCTCCACTGGATCAAGCAGGTGAACATCGAAGACCTGAGCGACAAGCGGCTTCAGGAGCTCATCAACAAGGGCTTCGTTGCGGAAATCCCCGATCTTTACAACGTCTCCGTGGGAGACCTGCTGACGCTCGAGAAGACAAAGGAAAAGCTCGCGCAGAAGATCTACGATAACATCCAGAAGACCAAGCGCCTGCCGCTCGAGGTGTTCCTCGGCGGCGTGGGCCTCGAGGGCGCGTCGGTGACCAAGCTCGAGAAGATCGTCGCCCACGGCTTCAACACGGTGGAGAAGGTCTTGGCCCTCACCGCGGAAGAACTTGCGGCGATCGACGGCTTCGCGGAGAAGAGCGCCACCGAGCTCGTCGAGTCTCTCGCGGCGAAGGCCCCGCTCATCCGCAAGCTCCTCGAGCGCGGCGTCGAGGCCTTCGCCGAAACCGCCGTGGCGGGGGGGGCCTTGACCGGGGCGAAGATCTGCATCACCGGTGCGCTTTCGCGCCCTCGCTCGGAGATCGAGAAGCTCATCAAACGGCACGGCGGCGCCCCCGTCGGTTCAGTTTCGAAAAACACCACCTATCTCCTCACGAACGATACCGATCCGGAGTCGAGCAAGTATAAGAAGGCCATCGAAGTGGGCACGAAAGTGATCACGGAAGCTCAGTTCTACCAACTCATCGGAGAATAAGATGGCAAAGATCAAATCGGTGTTCACCTGTACCAACTGTGGCTACCAGTCGCCGAAGTGGCTCGGCCGCTGTCCGGACTGCCAGACCTGGAACACCTTCGAAGAGGGTGAGGTCCAGCCGAAGAGTAGTTCGCGCGCCAGCACGCGGGTCGACGTCCCGGGGGCATCCGCACCGAAGACGGTGTCGAAGATCGAACTCAAAAAGTACGCCCGGCTCTCCACCCACTGGGCCGAGTTCGACCGGGTGATGGGCGGCGGGATCACGCGCGGCTCGCTCACGCTCATCGGCGGCGAGCCCGGCATCGGGAAGTCGACGCTCCTCATGGAAGTCTGCGGCGCGCTCCTCGAGCACAAGGAAGCGGGGCGCGTGCTCTACGTCTCCGGCGAAGAGTCCGAGGCGCAGGTCGCTGGCCGCACCAAGCGCCTCGGCATTAACAGCGATGAGCTCTACGTCTACCACGAGACGCGCTGGGAGCGCATCGTCGACGCGATCCGTGACCTGAAGCCCGACTTCCTCGTCATCGATTCGATCCAGACGACCGTCAGTGGCCAGCTCGACTCACCGGCGGGAACGATGTCGCAGATCCGCGAAGTCACCTACGAGCTCATGAACCAGGCGAAGGCGCTGGGGCTTACGTGCTTCATCATCGGCCACGTGACGAAGGAAGGGAGCATCGCGGGCCCGAAGATCCTCGAGCACATGGTCGACACGGTGATCTACTTCGAAGGTGACCAGCACGGCCAGTACCGCATCCTGCGCTCGATGAAGAACCGCTTCGGGAACACGAATGAGATCGGCATTTTCGAGATGCTCGAGGAGGGGCTCAAGGAAGTGAAGAACCCGTCGCAGTACTTCCTCGACCAGACGCTCCCGGATTCCTTCGGCCGAAGCCTCACCTGTGTCCTCGAGGGCACGCGCGCGCTCTTCGTCGAGATCCAGGCGCTCGTGGTGGAGAACAAGTTCGGCTCCGGCCGCCGGGTGACCCAGGGCCTCGACACGAACCGCGTCGCCCTGCTGGTGGCGGTGATCGATAAGTACGTCGGCATTCCGCTCTCCTACAATGACATCTACGCGAACGTCGTCGGGGGCCTGAAGATCCAGAGCCGCGAGTCGGACCTGAGCATCGTCGCCTCGCTGCTCAGCTCGTACTACGGCAAGGCCATCGAACCGAGCGTGCTCTTCCTGGGGGAAGTCGGCCTGACCGGAGAGGTGCGGAGCATCCCCATGATGGAGCTGCGGCTGCGCGAAGCCGCCCAGATGAATTACAAAAAGGTCGTCACCTCAGAGCGCACCGCCCAGGAGTACCGCGGAAAGTTCAACATCGAACTCGTGGGCCTCCGGCGCGCCAGCGAACTGAAGTCATTTCTGGTCTAGAGGTCTTTCTCGGTCATGATGACCTTGCCCTCGGTCTCGATGACGTCACCGGCCGGCGATTTCCCTTCGCGCCGGCGACGCTCCTCTTCCTCGCGCTCGAAAGCAAAGGGAGAGCGCAGCGGCCCTTTTTTGAATTTTTTACGGAAGAAATGCATCCAGATGAAGAAGGCGATCGCCAGAGTGAAGACGAAGGCGATCGGAATGAGGATGACACCCGCGATAGCGCCGAAGAAGCCTTTCCACCCGCCGAAGAAGATGAAGCCGAGGGCGCCGACGATGAGCCACCAGGGAATTCCGCCACCACCGCCGCGCCGAACGTACAATCTCACAGATAAATCCTCTTAAGAGTCCGGTTCCACTGATCTGCCTTGCGATGATAGTAGTGCGCCCCGCTGTCCGGCAAGAACTCCCGGTCGAGTTTCCAGAGACGGCCAACGTCGGAGATGGAAATTTTTCCGAGACCGACGAGGGCGCCGAGGGCCGCGCCGTAGGCGGTAGTTTCGATGTTCTTCGGGCGAAGTATTTTCTTGCCGGAGAAGTTCGACTGCGCCTGCATGAGAAGTCCGTTGGCGGTGGCACCGCCATCGACCTTGATGTCGTTGAGTTTCCCGAGATCCCGGGTGAAGGCTTCGACGCAGTCGTTCACCGAGAGCGCAATGCCGTCGAGGCACGCGCGAGCGACGTGTGCCGACGAGGTGTCGCGTGTCATGCCGATGAGGGCGGCTTTTGCGTCTGCGACCCAGTAGGGTGCGGCGATGCCAGTGAAAAAAGGGAAGAAGAGAAGATGCTCCATCTGTTCGAGGTCGGTCACCTGGGCGGCGAGTGTCTCAACCTCGGAGCTCGAGCCGATGAGCTTGAGATTGTCGCGCAGCCACTGGACTGCTGCGCCGGCGATGTAGCTCGCGCCCTCAAGCGCGTAGACCTTTTCGGACTTGTACTGGTAGGCACCGGTGGTGAGAAGGCCCTGCGTGGAGTGGATCGCCCTGTGCCCCGTGTTCACAAGAAGAAAGGCGCCGGTGCCGTAGGTGCACTTGATGTCGCCGACGTTCAGGCATGCCTGGCCGAAGAGCGCGGACTGCTGATCACCGAAGAGACAGGTGACGGGGATGTTGTCCGGTAAGAAATCGAGGCCACGGGTTGCTCCGAAAAGTCCGAAGGTGTCTTGCACCTTGGGGAGGGCGGACTGCGGTACGCCGAAGAAACGCAAGAGCTCCGCGTCCCAGGCGAAGTTCTCAAGGCCAAGGAGTTGAGTGCGACTTGCGTTCGAAGGCTCGGTCGCAAACGCCTGGCCGCTAGTGAGCCGGTAGAGCACGTAGGTGTCGATCGTCGAGAGTCGCAGCTTGTTCTCGTCCGCCGCCTTCTTGACGGCAGGGGCGTTCTCGAGCAACCAGCGCATCTTGCTACCTGAGAAGTAGGGGTCGAGTGGAAGTCCGGTGCGCGGCGAGTACTTGTTCTTGAATGAGTCACGATGTTCGGCGCAGAACTGCGAGGTCCGGCGGTCCTGCCAGACGATGGCGTTTGCGAGCGGCGTGCCGTCGAGGTCGTAGGCACAGGTCGTCTCGCGCTGGTTCGTGATCCCGATGGCGATGATCTTGGAAGGATCGATCTTCCCCGCTTTGAGTGCCTGCAGGGTGGTGGAGCGAACGGTGCCCCAGATATGTGCGAGGTCGTGTTCGACCCAGCCGGGCTTGGGGTAGATCTGCGGGTAGTCCTCCGAGCCCTCGGAGACGATTTCGAGCGAGTCCGCATCGATGACAAGAGCCGTGGTACCGGTCGTACCCTGGTCGATGGCAAGGACGTAAGAACCCATGGAAGCACCTCTTCTGAATACTAGTTAAGATCAATCACGCTGTTTTGTCCGGGGTCATCAACGATCATGCGGACATAGGCCACCCAGAAGCGACCGAGATTCGTGTTGGCGAGAGATAGGAACGCGAAGGAGATGCTGGCGACGACCAAAAGTAATAGGATGAATTCGATCAAAGTCTGACCGCCTTGTTTCCGTTTCTGGTGCTGCTCTGGTAGGATTTTACCGGATTCCATTAGCAGGCTCCTTCGCCTGATACTATGATAGCTCCGAGGGCCGCTACGATGAAGAAGATTCTACCTCCCGTACTGCTAGGCATTGGATTCTGTGCTTTCCTTGTGAGCCAAATCCTCTGGAACACGTCTCCGCTCGGGGCCCAGGGCGTGAACGCTGGGCAATCGAAGGAACAGCTCTACGAAACGCTCTTCAAAGAGTCGAAATTCACGACCATTGAGAAACAGAGCGTCGAACTCAAGTCCTTGTCGGCTCCTCTGCTGGTTGTGAACTTCTGGGCCAGCTGGTGCGCGCCCTGCCTGAAGGAGTTCCCGTCTTTGGTTGCCCTTCAGAAAAAGCTCGGGAAAGACCTCGTCGTCGTCGGCATCAACGGTGACGAGGACGAGCCCCTCGAGGCGATCGCGAAAACGAAAAAGAAGTTCGGGCTCGAGTTCCACCACGTCATCGACCCGCGCTCAGAGATCTCGGATCGCTTTGGCGTAACTAGCTATCCTTTCTCGCTGATCTACGCGAGGGGAAAGATCATTCACATTGCCTCGAAGCACCAGGACTTCATGGACCCGAAGCTGCTCGAGAAGATCGAGGCTTCAGTTAAGGTAGCCCCCTAGAGAAGTTTCGCCCCCAGCTGTAGCTGATCTCCGCAGCGTCGCTGACCTCAAAGAGCGCGAACTGAGGTCGCATGCCGGGGACGAGTGCGCCGCGATCACGCTTGCCTAGCGCCGCGGCGGCATTGAGGCCAATGGCCGCCCAGAGCTCGGCGACATTAAGGCCCAAGGGGGCTGCCGCGATGGATGCGACGAGAAGCACGTTGTCCACGTGCGACGATCCGGGATTGAAGTCACTCGCGATGGCCACGCGGCAACCGGCGTCGAGGAAGTCTCGTGCCCTTGCGAGCGGTTTTCCAAGGAAAAATGCCGTGCAGGGAAGTAGGGTCGCAACCGTATCGCTCTTTGCGAGACTCCGGATGCCAGCGTCCGAGGTCCGGAGAAGGTGATCCGCGCTCAGGGCACCGAATGCCACGGCGAGCTCTGCGCCACCACCGTCGGTGAACTCATCGGCGTGCACCTTGAGTCCTAGGCCCAGCCGGTGCGCCTCGCGGAAGAGTTCTCTGCCGTCCTGGAGACTGAAGTAGCCCTCCTCGCAAAAGATGTCGACGAGGTCGACGATGCCTTCGCGGGCCGCTTGCTGGAGCGTCGGCAAAACGACGGAGCGCAAGAAGTCCTGCGACGTCGCGAAGGCGGAGGGCACGGCGTGGGCGCCGAGGAAAGTACTGACGATCTCGACGCGACCGGCGAACACCCTCTTGAGGGTGTGTGCCGCGCGCAGAAGCCTCAGCTCTCCCTCAAGACTGAGGGCGTAGCCCGATTTCATCTCGAGGGTCGTTACGCCGTAGCCGGCGATGCGATTGATCCGCTCCCGACCGAGTTCGACCAGCTGAGCTTCGGAGAGCTTGAGGGTTTCGGCGACCGTGTAGAGGATGCCGCCGCCTCCGCGGGCGATTGCCTGATAGTCTTCTCCGTTGAGGCGCCGGACGTACTCGCCGGCGCGGTTACCACCGAAGAGTAGGTGCGTGTGTGAGTCAACCAGGCCTGGAGTGAGCACGTGACCGGGGAGGTCGGTGAAGCTTGCCGCGGAGAACTGTGCGGGAATGTGCGAAGACGGACCGACCCAGAGAATCGCCTGGTCGTCGAAGACGATGGCTCCGTCCTGAATGACGCTAAGGTCATCGGGCAGGAGTCGTCGTCCGTCCTTTTTGAGCGCCCCCTCGAGGGTGAGGATCTGGGAAAGGTGCCGGTACCCGCGCATGCTAGTTCTTGATCACGGTCATGTGGTGAAAGACGTTCTCGACGCGCAGGAGAGCCGTGGGCCGGTAGAGCGCCTTGAGTTTTTCGAAGCGCGCCTGGGCACACTGGAGAACGATGTCGGGCAGCAGAAACTCTTGGGTGCTGAGAATGGTAAGGCGCTTCCCGCCGCGCGGATCGAGGGTCATCATAGTGCACGATACGTAGTCGCGTGGGTCCTTGGAGCTTGCGGCGTATTCCTGGTAGCAGGTGCGCATGACATCCTGCACGCTCTCGTTGAAGCGCGTGAACGCGAGGGCCGTTGGCGGCGCCTTCTGCGGTGGCCCGTAGATTTTTCTACAGAGCTTGGCGGCCCGGTCCTGGTTCATGGCCTTGTGTGCGCAGCCGCTGAGGAGAATGAGGATAAAAAGAATTCTCATAACCGTGGTTACCTAGAGTGATGGAAACTTTATTTTTGTTCCTGGATCCCTCGCGACGCGCAGGGCGATGTCGTAGCCCGCGTCCGCGTGGCGCACGATGCCCATGCCGGAGTCCGAGTTCAGGACGCGCGAGAGGCGTACATCCATCTCCGCAGTGCCGTCACAGAGGATCACCATCCCGGAGTGCTGCGAGTAGCCCATGCCGACGCCGCCGCCGTGGTGGAGCGAGATCCACGATGCGCCGTTGTTAATGTTGATCATGGCGTTCAAGAGGGGCCAGTCAGAGATCGCGTCCGAGCCGTCTTTCATGGCCTCGGTTTCACGGTTCGGAGACGCCACGGAGCCGCAGTCGAGGTGGTCGCGGCCGATGATGATCGGCGCCCTCACCTTCTTCTCGCGAACGAGGCGATTGAAAAGCAGCGCGGCTTTCTCACGGTCGCCGTACTTGAGCCAGCAGATGCGCGACGGAAGGCCCTGGAAGCTGATCATGCGGCCCGCCTTCTCGAGCCAGTTGTTCATCGGCTTGTTGTCCGGGAAGAGCTCCATGAGCGCCCGGTCGGTCACGCGGATGTCCTCCGGGTCACCGGAGAGCGCGATCCAGCGAAAGGGGCCCGAGCCTTCGCAGAAGAGCGGTCGGATGTAGGCGGGCACGAAGCCGGGGAAGTCGAAGGCTTCGCTGACACCGGCCAGCCGCGCGCCCTCGCGCAGGTTGTTGCCGTAGTCGAAGACGTGCGAGCCCTTCTTCTGGAACGCGAGCATCGAGCGCACGTGTTCGCCCATGGTTTTGATCGAGAGTTCGCTGTAGCGCTTTGGGTCCGACTTGCGGAGGTCGTTGGCGGCCGCCAGCGACATGCCCATCGGCACGTAGCCGTTGAGGGGGTCGTGGGCCGAGGTTTGATCGGTGACGAGGTCCGGCACGATGCCCTTGTCGAGGACGTACTTGAAGAAGTCGGCGGCGTTGCCGGTGACACCGATGGAGATCGGCTCCTGCGCCGCCTTCGCCTTGAGGGCGAGGTCGATGGCTTCGTCGAAGGTCTTCGCGAGCACGTCGAGGTACCTGATCTTCAGGCGCTTCTCGATGCGCTCGGGATCGACGTCGCAGGCGAGGCACACGCCGTCGGCCATCTTCACCGCGAGCGGCTGGGCGCCGCCCATGCCGCCGATACCACCGGTCAGGACCAGCTTGCCCTTGAGAGTTTTGCCCTCGCCGTAGTGGATGCGCGCGGCCGCCATGAAGGTCTCGTAGGTGCCCTGGATGATTCCCTGGGAGCCGATGTAGATCCAGGAGCCGGCCGTCATTTGACCGTACATCATGAGACCTTGCTTATCGAGTTCGTTGAACTTCTCCCAGGTCGCCCACTTGGGAACGAGGTTCGAGTTTGCGATCAGCACGCGCGGCCCCTGAGGGTTCGAGGGGAACACGGCAACCGGCTTGCCGGACTGCACGATGAGGGTTTCGTCGTTCTCGAGGTTCTTGAGAGCTGCGATCATGTCGGCGAGCGCCTTCGGGTTGCGCGCGGCCTTGCCGTTGCCACCGTAGACGATCAACTGATCGCGGTCTTCGGCGACCTCGGGGTGGAGGTTATTGAGCAGGCAGCGGAGAGCGGCTTCCTGGTGCCAGCCTTTGCAGGTGAGTTTGTCGCCGGTGGGTGGAAGAGGGATTTGCATGCTAACTCCTTACTTGAGGGGCCCGGTGTGAGCTTCGGCTTCGCGGATGATTTCGCCGTTTTGCACCAGCTGCGTCAACCGTTCGATGTCTTTGTGGAAGATTCGGTCATCTTCGATCGGGGCGACGTGCTTGCGGACGAAGGCGACGACCCTCTCGAGGGCGGGCGAACTCTTCAGAGGGCGCAGGAATTCGAGGCCCTGGGTGTTACACAAAAGTTCGATGGCGAGGCAGTGCTGAACGTTGCGGATGACCTCGTGAAGCTTGCGACCAGCGGTGACGCCCATGGAAACGTGGTCCTCCTTGTCCGTCGATGTCGGGATCGAGTCGACGCTCGCCGGATGGCACAGGCCCTTGTTCTCGGAGGCAAGCGCCGCCATGGTCACGTGTGCGATCATGAGCCCAGAATTGAGTCCCGAGTTCTTCGTGAGGAAGGCCGGAAGATCGGAGAAGTGGGGGTTCATCATCTTCTCCACTCGGCGCTCGGCGATATTCCCGATCTCAGAAACACCCATCGCGAGATAGTCGAGGCAGAGTGCCAGTGCTTCTCCGTGGAAGTTCCCGCCGCTCACGACGTCGCCGGTGTCCGGGAAGACAAGTGGATTATCGGTGACAGAGTTCAGCTCAGTGGTGAGGACTTCCGCCGCGTGCCGCAAGGTCTGCCGGCAGGCGCCGTGCACCTGGGGAATGCAGCGAAGTGAGTAGGGGTCCTGGACCTTGCCATCATCGGGATGCGAATTGATGATCTCCGAGCCCTTGATGATCTTAAGCAAGTTTTCGCTCACTGCTACCTGGCCGGGCTGCGGCTTAAGCTGTGAGATACG
>DAIPJL010000083.1:0-11874 GCA_036770305.1 Bacteriovoracaceae bacterium
CTCGGGCCTTACAGGCGAATTGATTCCCTCAACACCAGTCAAAGGGGGCAGTTCTAGAGCGTCTTCAGGAACTCGATAAGATCTTTCTTCTCTGCGGCGGTGAGGAGCTCTTTGCCGTCGCGCAGGAAGATCCCTTCGTCGTGGCCCTGGTTGCCCATCCCCGGTCGGCGCGTGTCGTAGACGAACTCCGCTTTGTTCTTCCAGTGCGCCGGCGTCACGCGGGGGTAGCCCACGCACTCGGCGTCGAAGTCGGTGGCCTGATCGAGGGCCTCGCCGGCGACGTAGCTCTTAGGCCGATCCTTGCCCGCGGTGAGCACGGCACAGAGGTTCGGCGCCGAGTTGTTGTGAAAGTATGGCCAGCGCGCCCAGATCCCTACCAGTGGCGGTGGCACGTAGCCCGTCTGCACCTCGACGACGGTTTTGAGTTTCTGCGAGATCGCCAGACGGTTGAGGTCGTCGGCGAAGGCCGCCATGCCCTGGTGGCGGCCCGGGTCGGTGCCAACGTCCACGACGGGAGTTTTTTTGTGGTACCACACGGCGGTGGTTTTCACGCGCTCGGCGAGCGGCAGGAGGTGGGCGTCCGCTTGGTCCCAGGCCTTCTGGTACTCGCCGTGACAGCGCGTGCAGCTGGCTTCGAAAATCCGCTGGCCGCGCTGCGCGGCCGGGAGGTCCAGCGTCGCGGCGGGGAAAAAATCGAGGTAGGCCGGAGCCTCGCTGGCGAAGACCGTAGCGGTGAGATCGTCGATCACCTGCTGGTTCTCCACCATCCAGCGCTCGAGTTCTTTGAGGTCGACGCCGCGGCCGATTTCGTTCCACAGGAAGTTGGTGTGCACCGGGTTTCCGGAGACGATGGAGCCGTCGGAGAGCCAGCGCGTCTTGTACTTCACGTTCCACCACACCGCCGGCTTGCTGTCGGCCACCAGCGTGTCGAGGAGGTTCGGCCGCGGGGCCTTGGCGCTCTTCTCGGTGCGCGTGGCGTAGGCGTCTTGTTCCCGGCGGGCCAGCGAGAGCGCCACCTGCGCGAGGCTGGTGTCGAGGCCCAGGGTCTGCGGCTTCTTGAGGCCCACGAACTGCACGGCGTAGCGCGAGCGCCGCAGGATTTCGACGTCGTCCTTGCTCGCACCGGTCATGACTTGGAAGAGAGAGGGGTGGGCGTACTTCAAGAGTCGCTTGCCGGCGATGAAGAACTCGTTGGCCCGCGGGAAGCGGTTGGTGAGGCCCACCACCTTGGTGCCGAAGAGGTTCGCGCTGTGGCAGGTGGCGCAGCTGAAGGTTAGGCCCTCGGCATTCTTGTACGGGATGAGGCTCGCTCCCATCCCAAGCTCGTGCTCGCGCGGGTCGAGGGGAAGGGGCCAAGGCCCAGGCCCCTGGGTCTCGGGAGAGGAGGGAAAGCTCTGGATGCCAAGCCAGTCCATGAGGTCCTGGGCGTTTTCGATCCTAGTGATCTTTTTGGAAAGCGTGTGAAGCCAGCGGCGCAGAGGGGAGTTGGGCGTGGAAGTAAAGAACTCGTTCAGAGGCGCCCAGGGCACCATGAGAGGAGTCACGCTCGCCGGATAGTGGAAGACGTGGCGGCGGCCGCGCTCCTGGGCCTCGAGCCATTGCTGCTCATGGAGGTTTAAAATGTTACCTCGGTGCTGGGGGCTCATCTCCTCGTCGCCGCCGGGAAGCTCGGCCTGGCGTGACCAGTCTTGAGCGAAGGTGTTTTGGCAGAGCGTTAAAAGAAGAATGAGAATGAAATTTTTCATCCTCGAATGATTTCAGGCCCGGGGGGCCTTCGTCAATGCTGGGAAAGTTATTGATTGGGACAGAGTGACACAAAAAAAGCTTCTGGGCGGGTTGACTGAGGGACGTGGAGCTGGCGAGGATAAGGCACCTCTCCTCCCAGAGGTGGTCGTTTGGAAGGCCTCTCCCACTCGTGCAGGGTCGGAGGGGCCTTCTCAATTCTAGACCTCAGGCGGACTTTTTCACGATGCCATTCAGCGCAGCTTTAAACTCTTCCTCACTGAAGGGCCATTTCAAATAGGCCTGGGCACCGGCCGGTGAGGCACTGTGGATTTTGATCTTATCGGGCGCGAGATTCTTGGCGGTGATGAAGACCTTCACTTCGGGAAACTTAAGTTTCAACTGTGCGCAGAGCTGGTTGACCGCCTTGGGATTCGCTTCATAAGGAAAGACCACCACCTGAGGCCTGCGAAGCTTGAGGAGGCCATTGAGCTCGGGGAGCTCCTTGACAAACTTGGCCGGGATGCTGGCAGGGAGTTTCCCTTTAAGCGCCTGAAAAATACCCGTTCCGAAGTCGAAGAAGGCCACTGGTAGCTCGGGCGTGCTCGCGGCCTCGTCGCCGGGCCCGGCGGCCTGGAACTCGAGGGCCTCGGCGAGGCCGTCGATCTCTTGCTGCTTCTGTTCTTTTTGCTTCTTTAAGGCGTTGATATCTATGACAACGGTCGCCTTATCGTCTTCGTCGTGTGGTTGACCCATGGTTCTCCTCCGCCAGCGATGCTTGAGCAAAGTGCTTTTCGGGTGCCAAGGCAGAAAACTTTAGCGTTTTAGTTGCTCGCGGGGAAAACTCAATCTTTGCTGGCGTTTGACCGACAGGATGACAGGGATATCTATGCCTTTAGAAGATTTAGACCTCGAGTTCGAAGACGAGGACGAGAGTAAGAAAAAGAGAAACGACGCCGTCGCGGTGGACGTTGATCTTGAGTTCGGTGCCCACGCAGAGACAGCTGCGAAGGCACCCGAGCGTCCGAAAGCAGCGGCGCCGCAAGAGCCGGCGACAGCGCCGCCTCCGAGTAAGCTCGACGAAATGGAGCCCGGTACTGCGTCCGTCAAACGGCTCGATGAAGTGCGCGCGAAGATGGCGCAGGCCAAAGGCAGCGTGAGTGCGCCGGCCAGGCCTGCGGCGGCTGCGAGCGAGAAAAAAGCTGCGCCGGCCTCCCTGAGCGGCGCGGCCGTGCAGGGCTCGAGCGCGCTGCAGCTCACGCCGGAACACAGCGAGCTCGACCTCGCCCAGTGGATGAAGCTAGTGGAGGACACGCGCTTCGAGGCCCGCGTCCAGGTGGCCGTCGCCCAGGAGAAGGGCGAGTACATGGCCGAGGTGCTCTCCGACGCCAAGCTCATGCAGCACCAGGTGCAGAACCTCATCATGCGCATCAACCAGAAGCACCCTGACGTGAAGGCAGAACTCGTGGCCATACAAAAGGCCCTTGCCGACTTCGTCGCGAAGAAAAGAAAATAACCTCCATGAAACACCCCCATCTCCAGCACGGCGGCAACGCTGAGCGGGCCATCGTCTTGTTCCACGGCTACGGCGCCGACATGAACGACCTCGCACCTCTGGCCTCGTACCTCGACCCACAGGGGCGCTTCACCTGGTACTTCCCTAACGGGCCTGTGGCGGTGCCCTTCGGCGGACTATGGGAAGGCCGCGCCTGGTTTCCCATCGACATGGCGGAGCTCGAGCGCTCCATTCAAAGTGGCCAGCGGCGCGTCTTTGCGGATAAGCGGCCGGCCGAATTTGTGAACTCACTGGCCGTGATGGAAGCGGAGCTCGCTGCGTTGCGAGAGAAGTACCCAACATTAATTGTTGGTGGCTTCAGCCAAGGATCGATGCTGGCCTCCCATCTGGCGCTTCGTGTTGGCGCGGATGGTCTGGTCGCTTTGTCAGGTACTCTGCTCGATCGCGCAGGGCTGGAGTCCCTGGTCGTGAAAAAAAATCTGCGCTTCTTCCAGTCCCACGGTGATCAAGACCCGCTCTTGGGCCTCAAAGAGGCGAAGGATCTCTTCGACGTGCTTTCTCAACAAGGCGCACAAGGGCTATGGGCCCCCTTCCGTGGAGGCCACGAAATTCCTCCCAGCGTGGTGCAGAGTTTGGCCGCTTTCCTGGCCAGCTTCTAGCCTCGGCCGTGGGGGCCAAGTTCATAATTTCCTTCAGCGATTTCAATTTTCTTTGAGCACGAGGCCGTCTATAATTGGGGCACCACTTTTCTAGGATGCTCCTCATGAAACCCACGGTTGATTACTCCTACGTCACGTCTGCGGACAATAGCTTCATCGACGGTCTCTACGCCGAGTACCTGCGTAACCCCGCCAGCGTGGATCATTCCTGGCGCCAGTTCTTTCAGGGTTTCGACTACGCTGCTCAGAGTGGCGTCAGCACGGGCGCGGCCACCGACTGGGAAGGGGAGTTCAACGTCTACCGCTACATCACCGCCTGGCGTGAGCGCGCCCACCTCAAATCAAAAACCAACCCGGTGCGCGAGCGCCGCAACCGCTTCCCGCACCTCGACCTGGCCGATTTCTCTCTGACCCAGGAAGACCTCAACAAGACCTTTGCCATCGCCAAAGTCCTAGGCCTTGGGCCTTCGACTCTGGCGCAGATCCAGGCCCATTTGGAAATGCTCTACGCGGGCCCCATCGGCCTGGAGTTCATGCACATCAACAACCACGAGGTCCGCGAGTGGGTGCGCGCCACCTTCGAGCAGTCGCTGGCCGGCCGCCAGTTCCCCATCGAAAAAAAGAAGCGCATCCTCAAGAAGCTCAACGAGGCCGTGGCCTTCGAAAACTTCCTGCACACGAAGTACGTCGGACAAAAACGCTTCTCGCTCGAGGGCGGCGAGAACACCATTCCGGCGATGGACGCCGCCATCAACGCCGCCGGCGACCACGGCGTCGAGGAAGTGGTCATCGGCATGGCCCACCGCGGCCGGCTCAACGTGCTGGCGAACATCCTCGGCAAGACCTACGAGTACATCTTCAACGAGTTCGAGGGCCAGGCCGTGCCGGACCTCACCATGGGCGACGGCGACGTGAAGTACCACCTCGGCTACAGCTCGCGGGTGAAGACGCCCACGGGCCGCGAGGTCTACCTCAAGCTCATGCCCAACCCCTCGCACCTCGAGGCCGTCGACGCCGTGGCGCTGGGCTACTGCCGTGCCCAGGCGGACAACCTCTACAAGGAAGACGTCTCCAAGGTGCTGCCGATCCTCATCCACGGCGACGCCGCCGTCGCGGGCCAGGGCATCGTCTACGAGACGCTGCAGATGTCGGGCCTGCCGGGCTACCACGTCGGCGGCGCCCTGCACTTCGTGATCAACAACCAGGTCGGCTTCACCACCGACTTCGACGACGCCCGCACCTCGAACTACTGCACCGGCATCGCCCGCACCCTCGAGGCGCCGATCCTGCACGTCAACGGCGACGACGCCGAGGCGGTGGTCTTCGCCGTCGAGTTCGCCATCGCCTTCCGCGCGAAGTTCAAGCAGGACGTCTTCGTCGACATGGTCTGCTACCGCAAGCATGGCCACAACGAGTCCGACGAGCCGAAGTTCACCCAGCCCTCGCTCTACAAGCTCATCGGCAAGCACGCCAACCCGCGCGAGGTCTACAAGGACAAGCTCATCGAGGGCCGCCAGATCGAGGCCCAGCTCGCCGTGCAGATGGAGGAGGAGTTCAAGAACCTTCTGCAGGATCGCTTCAACTCCGTGAAGCAGAACCCGCTGCCCTACCTCTACCAGAAGCCGGAGGAGGAGTGGAAGGCCTTCCGCCGCTCGAAGCCCGAAGACTTCGACTACTCGCCGAAGACCGCCGTCACGAAGAGCGTGATGGAGCAGACCCTGAAGACCCTCACCACGCTGCCGGCCGACTTCAGGCCGATCGACAAGATCCTGAAGCTCATCGAGGAACGCAAGAAGCGCTTCGCCGACGACCAGTTCGACTGGGCCCTCGCCGAGCACATGGCCTACGGCTCGCTGCTCCTCGAAGGCGTCAACGTGCGCATGTCGGGCCAGGACTGTATCCGCGGCACCTTCTCCCACCGCCACGCCGGAGTGGTCGACGAGGAGTCCAACCGCCGCCACATTTTCCTGCAGCACCTCGGTGACAAGGCCGGCCGCTACCGCATCTACAACTCGCTGCTCTCGGAGTACGCGGTGCTAGGCTTCGAGTACGGCTACAGCCTCGGCGCGCCGGGCTCGCTGAACATCTGGGAGGCCCAGTTCGGCGACTTCGCCAACGGCGCCCAGACCATCATCGATCAGTTCATCTCCTCCGGAGAGTCGAAGTGGCAGCGCCAGAGCGGCGTCGCGCTCCTGCTCCCGCACGGCTACGAGGGCCAGGGCCCGGAGCACTCGAACGCGCGCCCGGAGCGCTTCCTGCAGCTCGCCGCGGAGTGGAACATGGTGGTGGCGAACCTCACCACCCCGGCCAACATCTTCCACATCCTGCGCCGCCAGGTGAAGTGGGAGTTCCGCAAGCCCCTGGTGATCTTCTCGCCGAAGTCCCTGCTGCGCCACCCGCAGTGCGTGTCCAAGCTCAAGGACTTCACCGAGGGCCACTTCCAGGAGATCATCGACGACGACTCGGTGAAGCCGGCCGACGTGAAGCGCCTGCTCCTGTGCAGCGGGAAGGTCTTCTTCGACCTCAAAGCGCGCCAGGAGAAAGAAGGCCGCAAAGACATCGCCATCGTGCGCCTCGAGCAGCTCTACCCGATGCCCGAAAAGCAAAGCTGGGAGCTCGTCAAAAAGTACGCCAAGGCAGAGAAGGTGTGGGTGCAAGAAGAGCCCAAGAACATGGGCGCCTTCACCTTCCTGCGCCGCTACGATCAGTTCAACGAGTTCAAGCTCATCGCGCGCAAGTCCTCGGCCTCGCCGGCCACGGGCTACGCGAGCGTGCACGCCAAAGAACAACAAAAAATTCTCGACATGGCCTTCCAGTCTGGCCCCGTCGAGTCAGTGTAGGAGAGCTTATGGTTGCTGTTGTCGTTCCTCAAGTTGGTGAGTCCATCTCCGAAGTCACGCTGGCCGCGTGGCTCAAGAAAGACGGGGACCTGGTGAAGATGGACGAGGCCCTGCTCTCCATCGAATCCGACAAGGCCACCCTGGAGATCGCCGCGCCCAAGGCCGGCAAACTCAAGATTCTCATCAAAGAAGGTGAGGTGGTGAAGATCGGCGCCAAGGTCGCCGAGGTCGACGAGACCGCTAGCGCGGGAGCGAGCGCAGCCGCGCCCGCTGCGGTAGGGCCCAAGGCGGCGCCGGCCGCTGCGCCCACGCCGGCCCAGGCCACTAGCAGTGGGGGAGACAAGAACTTCCCGTCCCCGGCCGCGCAGAAGATCCTCGCCGAGAAGGGCGTCGACGCCGCCAGCGTCGCCGGCTCCGGCAAAGATGGCCGCATCACCAAGGCCGATGCGCTCTCCGCCTCGGCCCCAGCACCGGCCGCTGGCAAGACTGACAACGCCATGGCCCAGCTGGTGAAAGAAACCATCCAGGGCTCCTTCGGTCGCGAGACTCGTCGCGAGAAGATGACGAACCTGCGCAAGACCATCGCCAAGCGGCTGGTGGAGGCGAAGAACACCACCGCCATGCTCACCACCTTCAACGAGGTGGACATGTCCGCGGTGATGGACCTGCGCAAGCGCTACAAGGACGCCTTCAAGGAAAAGCACGGCGTGGGCCTGGGCTTCATGTCGCTCTTCACCAAGGCCGCCTGCCAGGCGATCAAGTTCTACCCCGGCGTGAACGCCATGATCGACGGCGGCGAGATCGTCTACCACAACTACGCCGACATCGGCGTGGCGGTCTCCACGCCGCGCGGCCTGGTCGTGCCCGTGGTGCGCAACGCCGAGGCCATGTCGCTGGCGCAGATCGAGTCGAAGATCATCGAACTCGCGGGCCGCGCCCGCGACGGGAAACTCGGCATCGAAGAGATGCAGGGTGGCACTTTCACCATCACCAACGGCGGCGTCTTCGGCTCGATGCTCTCGACGCCGATCATCAACATCCCGCAGTCGGCGATCCTCGGCATGCACAACATCGTCGAGCGGCCGGTGGCGGTGAACGGCCAGGTGGTCATCCGTCCCGTCATGTACATCGCCCTGTCCTATGACCATCGCATCGTCGATGGCCGCGAGTCGGTGGGCTTCCTCAAGACCATCAAGGAGATGATCGAGGACCCGGCGCGCCTGCTCTTGGACGTGTAGCTTAAAAATCTGAGGAGTTTTCCGTGGAAGAATTTGATCTCGTCGTCATCGGTTCAGGCCCCGGCGGTTACATCGCCGCCATCCGCGCTTCGCAGCTGGGGATGAAAACGGCCATCGTCGAGCGCTACAGCACTCTCGGGGGCACCTGCCTGAACGTCGGCTGCATCCCGTCCAAGGCCTGGCTCGATTCCTCCGAGCGCTACCATGAAGCCGCCCACAGCTTCGAGGCCCACGGCATCGGCGTCGGCAAGCTCAGCCTCGACATGCCCAAGATGGCCGAGCGCGTGCAGAAGGTGGTCAAGGGCATCACCGTGGGCGTCGCCGGCCTCATGAAGAAGAACAAGATCACCGTCTTCACCGGCCACGGCTCCTTCGTCGACGCGCGCACCGTGAAGGTGGCGGCGGCCGACGGGGACAAGACGCTCACGGCGAAGAAGATCATCATCGCCACCGGCTCGAAGCCCTCGAGTCTGCCGGGCGTGACGGTGGACAAAGAGCGCATCATCACCTCCACGGAGGCGCTCAAGCTCCAGGTCGTGCCCAAGCACCTCATCGTCATCGGCGGCGGCGTCATTGGCCTCGAGATGACCTCCGTCTTCCGCCGCCTCGGCGCGAAGGTGTCGGTGGTCGAGTACGCCGATTCCATCATCGCCACGATGGACCACGAGCTCGGCAAAGAGCTGCACAAGGTGCTCAAGCGCGACGGCGTGGAGTTCCACCTCGGTGTCGGCGTGACGAGCGTCGCGCGCCAGGGAGACAAGGTCACCGTCAAGGCCAAATCTAAAACCGACCAGAGCGAGCTCGCGCTCGAGGGCGACTACGTGCTGGTGGCCGTGGGCCGCAGGCCCTACACCGAGGGGCTGAACCTCGACGCCGCCGGCGTAAAGCTCGACGAGCGAGGCCGCGTGCAGATCGACGAGCACTTCCAGACCACCGCGCCGGGCGTCTACGCCATCGGCGACGTGGTCCGCGGCGCCATGCTGGCGCACAAAGCGGAAGAAGAGGGCGTCGTCCTCGCCGAAATCCTGGCCGGCCAGAAGCCGCACATCAACTACAACCTCATCCCCGGCGTGGTGTACACCTGGCCCGAGGCCGCCGGCGTGGGCCAGACCGAGCAGGAGCTCAAGGCCCAGGGCGTGCCCTACAAGAGCGGCAAGTTTCCGATGATGGCGCTGGGCCGCGCGCGCGCCAGCGACGAGAAAGACGGCTTCATCAAGGTGCTCGCCCACAAGGACAGCGACGAGATCCTCGGGGTGCACATGATCGGCCCGCGCTGCGCCGACCTCATCGCCGAAGCAGTGCTGGCGATGGAGTTCCGCGCGAGCGCCGAAGACATCGGTCGCACTTCGCACGCCCACCCGACCTACGCGGAGGCCTTCAAAGAGGCCTGCTTGATGGCCACGGAGAACCGCGCGCTGAACTTCTAGAGCGCGTCTTTCTTCGACTTCGGCTCTTCCAGCATGAGCTTCTTGATGAGCGCGAGCTTCTCTGGGGTCATCGGGAGCGTGCGCCGCGGGGCCACCTCGTCACCGAGGTTCTCGGCGTACTCCCCACCGTGAATCAGTACGGCCTCGCTGCTCGCTCCTGGTCGGGTGAGGGTGACCAGGCCCTTCTCCACGTAGGCGGCGGTTTGACGAGTGACGGGCCGGTAGGTGAGCGTGAACTTGGCCTCATGGGTGGTGAGACGGGCATCGGGAGTACTCAGGTGAAAGGCCCTGCTCTCGTTGTCCCCGCGCTGCAGCCGCGGCGCATGGAGCACTCGCAAGCTGCCGGTGAGCAGCCGAATCCCTTCAGCGCTTACTTCGATCTTTGATTCACTTCCGAGCCGCAGCCAGGTTCCGTCGTTGGTGACGAAGATCGCCTGAGAGCCTTTGGGTGTAAGGTAGCTGTGGCCTGGGCGCAGCGCCTCGCCGCGCTTCGCTGGCCGGGCCCGCTGGACACCCTTCTTCATCTCCAGCGCACTCACCGCGCCGTGAAGTGCGGTGAAGGTCATCTGGGCATGGGCGCTCGGGGCGAGGAGCAGGCCTGTGAGCAGGAGTCTAGGCAGCATGGGACATGGCCCCAGGGGCGGCTTCGAGGGCGGCCTTGAACTCGTGGCCGTTGTCCACGAAGTAGAAGGTGTAGCGCCGGCGCTGGTGCGTGCGTACCACCACGGTCTGAAACTCGTCTTCGGTGCCGACGACTTCGATGGAAGAGATCTGCGAACGCTCGACGCGCTGCTGGCCCCAGCGCCAGGGCGCGGAGACGCTAAAGGATTCGTCGTCCCAGCTCACCCTGTGATGCTGATCATAGCCCACCAGCAACATCACGCTGCAGGCGAGAGAGACGCCGAGGAGGAGCACGAGGGTGCCGGTGGGGCCGCCCTTGGCGTAGCTCATCATCATGTAGCTTTGGATGCCGTAGGCGAGGCACAGGAGGGGCACCACCCGCACGAGATGGTTGAGATGCTTTTCTCGAGTTAGAACATGCTTAGTCATGCTCATCTTATCGGCCGAAAGCGCGAGAAGTTTAAGTTGAGGCGAAGCTCGCCCGTGCTATAATAAAAGCATGCGATTTTGTTTACTCTCCCTCTTGCTCTGGCTTCCGGCCGCCCTCGGACAAGAGGAATCAGAGATCTTCCGCTTCCTTGATCCCGCGAACCTCGTCGCAGCGGTGAGTAGTCAGGAGCGCTGCTCGACCCTCGCGACCTCCCGCATTTGCCGGGCGGTCCCCTGGGAGCTGGCGCACGACGAGGGAGCAGCCGAGCATAAGGATCAGCTATATCTTTTCCTGCGCCGTGACCGAGTCAAAGACGCCGCAGACAAGATCTTTGAGCTTATCAACCCGCGGGACGTGCAGCAGGTCGTTCCCTTGCTGGTGCTCGGGCGCGACGACATGCTGGTGGCGATCTCCCAGGGCCAGTACGCTTCTATTTTCGTCATTTGGCTCGAACGCAAGGCACTGGTCGCCTCTCCTGTTGCGGTATGGCATATGATGGGCCATGAGATTTTCGCCGCTGGTCGATCCCTCCCGGAGCTGCGGGCGGCCATCACGGCGGAGAAGAATCTTCTGGCGGGCGAGCAGCCGATCTTCCCGCGCCACGATTTCCTCAAGCTCTGATTCTCGTCGAGGCCCACTTGTGGTAGACTTTCGCCACAGTCAAAACTAGCAAGTGAGGCCACTTTGTCACAGACCCGCAAAGACAGTTTTAAAACGCGCCGGACGCTCACCGTCGGTGGAAAAAGCTACGACTACTTTTCTCTCAAAGCCGCGCAAGAGGCCGGCGCCGGAGACGTCGATAACCTTCCGTACTCCCTCAAAGTGCTGATGGAGAACTTGCTGCGCAACGAAGACGACTTCACCGTCTTCGCCGATGACATCAAGGCCATGGGCCAGTGGACCAAGGAAAAAAAATCTACCCGCGAGATTAACTACTACCCGGCGCGCGTGCTCATGCAGGACTTCACCGGCGTCCCCGCGGTGGTGGACCTCGCGGCCATGCGCGACGCCATGAAGGCCGTCGGCGGGAACCCCCAGAAGATCAACCCCCTGGTGCCAGTGGACCTGGTCATCGATCACTCGCTGATCGTCGATCACTACGCCACCAAGGAAGCCTTCGAGCAGAACAAGGCCCTCGAGTACCAGCGCAACGCCGAACGCTACACCTTCCTCAAGTGGGGCCAGAAGAGCTTCAAAAACTTCCGCGTCGTACCTCCCGGCACCGGCATCTGCCACCAGGTGAACGTCGAGTACATCGCGCAGACCGTGTGGACCAAGACGGAAGAGGGCAAAGAGATCGCTTACTGCGACACCTGCGTCGGCACCGACTCGCACACCACCATGGTCAACGGCCTGTCGGTGCTGGGCTGGGGCGTCGGCGGCATCGAAGCCGAGGCCGCTATGTTGGGCCAGGCCGTAAC
>DAIPJL010000084.1:0-11858 GCA_036770305.1 Bacteriovoracaceae bacterium
ACGATGAAGGGTTTTAGAGACCTGCTACTACTATCGCTGGCGCTTGTTGGCGCCCCGGCCTGCTCGCAGGCCTGTGCGCTGCGGACGGAAGTGGTCTCACTCTCTGCCCCCGTGAGTGCGCTCCTCGACGAACTCGGCCTCCTGCGAGATAAGAATCTCGTGGCGGTTTCCGCCTTCCACCCCCTGCGCACCAAGACCAGTGCCCGGGTCCTAGGCGGTGGACTTTTCCTAGCGACGAAAGAGTGGCGGGAGCTCAGATCGAAAGTCATCTACTACGACGAGTCTCGCGAGCTCGCGGAGAAGCTCGCAGAGGAGAAGGCCCGGCACGCCGTCAAGGTGAGCACGCGCGGAATCGGCCCCTTCGAGCTAAGTCAGCAGACGCTCAATCTGCTGCGGCCTCAGCTCGAGGGGTGCGAGGTCAAGGCCCGCAGCCTCGAGGAGGAGTGGAAGAAGCTCCGCCAGGAACTCCTCGCGCGCACGGCCTTCGATAGACCAATTTATTTCTTCCTTGGAGAGTGGGACGACGAGCGCTGGCCGGAATTGCTCATGGCGAACGATGGCCCGGTGCGCTTTTGGCGTAGCGAGCGCAAGCTGGTGACCATCGAGAGCGAGTTGGCCTACGTCCGCTGGGGAGAAAAGTGGCGCAGGAGTCTTGCGAAAAATGCTCTGCTCATCGGCCTAGCGAACTCTACTGAAGCCGGAAGATTCGAGCTCAAGAGACAGGGCAGGGGCTTCACGCTCTCGAGCGCCGAAGCGCTTTCTCCGGGGCCAGCGCAGTTGCGCTTCATGCGGAGATTCGTCGAACACTACGACGCTCAGGCCTTCTTCTGACCGTAACGCGCGGCGATCTTCTGGGCCGCTTCGAACTGACTCGTCGAAACGATCGCACCCGTCTTGAGTGGTTCGCGGCTCGCGAGCTCATTCATCTGCTTCACTCGGCCCTCTGAGGGGGGGTGAGTGCTCATGGCGTCCGAGAGGGAGGCGAGGAGCGCGTTGCTCTGCTGGCCTTTGGATTTCTTCTCCATCTCGAGGAGCTTTTCGTAGAACTTCCCCACGTGGTCTCGGTGGTAGCCCGCCGCGACGGATGTGCGGAAGCCGATGCGATCGGCTTCCATCTCGTCCTCGCGCGAGTTGGCCATGAAAGCATACTTTTGGATCAGAAGTCCGCCACCTGCTCCAGCGGCTGCGCCGTAGAGCGCCGCACGCTGAAGGCATTCGTTGTCCTTGGGGCGGCACATGAGTTTTCCGAGGCCGAAGCCGGCCGCACCGCCGAGCAGGCCGCCGGCGGCTCCGTAGAGAATGCTCTTTTTCTGCGCCGCTTTGGCGGCTTCCATGCGTTCGGCCGTGTGACGTGCTTTGATGTGGCCGATCTCGTGGCCGATGACGCCCGCGAGCTCCGCCTCCGACTGCGCCATGGTGATGAGCGGTGCCGTCACCATGACTGTGCCGGCGGGCAGCGCGAAGGCGTTGACGTAGTTCACGTCCACGGCGGTGAAGGTATAGGTGTAGGGGTTATTGTGAAGGTTGTTCGCGCGAACGATCTTCTGCCCGATGGCATTGATGTAGGCCTGGAGCTCGTTGTTTTGAATCGGCGGATAGTCTTTTTGCATCTTGGGCATGACTTCGGCTGTCATCTTTCGTTCGTCTTCCGGCGTGAGCGCCGTCTTTTGACCGGAGTTATCCCCTTCGCGCAGGCGCTCTTTATCCGATTTGACTCCGGCACAGGCCGACACCATCAGCAGAGGAAGGGCCTGGAGGAAAACTCGTCGCCCCATCGGCGTCGCCGTGAGCTCCTGCAGCGCTTTCTCCAGTTCGATCTCGTTGTGAGTTTGGATGGCCATGGTCTCTCCTTTGCCGTTCACACATCGGGTGAGTGAAATTAGAATGGGCGAAGATATGTTAGAAGTGAAGATAAAAAGTTCACGCCTCCGGGCGGATTTGAAGTGGGACGTTGCTGCAGCGCTAAGCTCCGCAACCTGCCATCACATCCAGGGAAGAAACGGGCTCGGGAAGTCCACCTTCCTCGACGAACTTAAGGCGCACTGGAAAGACTTCTTCCCCGCTCTGCCCTTGGGATTCGTGGACCAGGGCCCCCTCAGCAGCTTCGAAGGTCTGCAGGTGCGTACGCTGGTCGACACGATGTGGGACGTCGAGCGCGAGCGACGACTGGAGAACGATTGGCGCAGTTTGTCTTGCTGGCAAACGAGTTTTGCGCGAAGCCTCATCGGAAAACCTGTGGCGAGGTTGTCTGGCGGCGAGGCGCAATGGGTAAAACTTCTGATGATGCGTTCGCTGCGCGCTTCGGTCTGGATGCTCGACGAGCCCTTTCAGTCTCTCGATCACGAAAGACAGAGTGAACTGTGGAAACTCCTCGCACAAGAACTCGCAGCTGGCCGGACCCTCCTGCTTGTGCACCACGGGCCAGTGGCACTTTCTCCGCTTGCGGAGTGGACCCTCACCTGCGGCGCCACGGGTGTGCGGCTGGAGAAACTATGAGCTGGGAATGGGAGCTATCGCGCCTGGTGATGGCGCTTGCGGTGGGAAGTCTCTTGAGCTTCTCCGGTTCGCTCATCCAGCACACGACTCGCAACGAACTGGCGTCGGCCAGCACCCTGGGCCTCGACGGCATGGCGGTTCTTTGCGTCCTACTGGGTGTCAGTCTAAAAGTTTTTTTTCCCTACCCTCTGGGCCTGCTGACTCTCGTGGCGGGTGTCGTGGTGGTGAGCACTCTTCTCCTGGCTCGCCGCATGTGGAGCTTCGTTGAACCCGGTAAGTTTCACGGCGACCTGAGAGGGACAATCCTACTCGGTCTCGGGATCAACCTTCTGATGGGTGCGCTCTTTTCCTTTCTTCAGTTCCTGGCGATGGCCTTCAACCGCGAGTTCCCGGGCCAGCTCTGGTTTGGCCGCATCAGCAGTCCCCAGGCCGCATCTGGCCTCACCCTCATTCCGCTCCTCGCGGCAGTGGCCGCGTTTCTGCGGGCCTATCGGCGCTCGTGGAAGACGCTTCTTCTGGGCCGGAGCTGGTGCCTCCTTCACGGACTAGATCAGGGCAAGATCGTCCGCCGCTCCATCCTTCTCAGTTTCCTCATCACTCTTTGGGTCGCAGCTTTTTTTGGAATCTTTTCGTTTCTCGGACTTCTCGCACCGGTGCTCCTACGGCAGATGAAAGTTTTCTCAGGTGAACCCTGGCGCGAGATGAGCGTAGGGGCACTCCTCTCGGGCGGCGTGTTTTCTTTGCTCGATCACGCCTGCTACAATTGGACATTCGATGGTGCGGAGATTCCCGTGGGGCTCGTGACCAGCTGTCTTGGTGCGTTAGCACTAATTTTTGTTCTGCTACAGCGTGCAAACTCACAGCGCTAGGTGTTGGCAACCCTCAATATTGGGTTTAACCTAACTGGAGTAAATGAGTTAAACCTCCTCAAAGGATTGGTAAGGATGAAACGTAAGCCACTATCTCTTCTTGCTCTTAGCGCGACGGCGCTACTTGTCGTTGCCTGCAATAGCAATGATCCAAAGGGCATCAAACTCGAGTCCGACGACGACAAGACTTTCTACGCGATGGGACACATGCTGGGCGGTAACCTCCAGCGCCTGAATCTCACCGACAAAGAACTCGGCGCTCTCTACAAGGGCCTCGCCGCCGCAGCGAAGAACGAGAAGTCTGAAGTCGACATGGCGACCTACCAGCAAAAGATCCAGGGCCTCTTCAAGGAGCGCATGGACAAGGCTTCCATCAAAGAGAAAGACGCCGGCAAGGCCTTCCTCGAGAAGTTCGCTAAGGAAGACGGCGTGAAGACGACCGAATCCGGTCTCGCGTACAAGGTGATCAAGGAAGGCGACGGCGCGACTCCGGGCCCTGAGGACACCGTTGAAGTTCACTACCACGGCACCCTCGCCGATGGTACCGTCTTCGATTCATCGGTTGATCGTGGGCAAACCATTTCTTTCCCACTGAATCGTGTTATCCGCGGCTGGACGGAAGGTCTGCAGCTCATGAAAGTCGGCGGCAAGACGAAGTTCGTGATTCCTTCAGACCTCGCTTACGGCGACGCTGGCGCTCCTCCGAAGATCCCTGGTGGCGCGACGCTGGTATTCGAAGTCGAACTCTTCAAAGTTAGCAAGAGTGAAGCGACTCCTGCGCCTGCGAAGGCTCCGAAGAAGAAGTAATCTCCGTAGAGAACTCTGCCTAGGGCCGCCTCGCGCGGCCCTTTTTTTTTGCTCCGAGGTAAGCTTTCCATGATGCTACGACCGATGACGAAAGAGGCCTACCAACGTTTCACGGCCCTCGCGATGAGGGACTATGCAGAGAGCAAGGCGAAAGCCGAGCGCCTCAGCGCCCGTGAGGGTGAGGGCATCGCAGAGGCGGCCTGGGCTTCACTCCTTCCCGAGCACCAGAAGACCAGGCATCACCACTTTTTCACGGCCTTCGAAGGTGAGGTGGAGGTTGGGATGATCTGGTTCAAAGAAGAACTAGACTGGGAGACCCCCTATGCCTATCTCTACCAGGTGTGGATCTGGGACGAGCACCAGGGGAGGGGGCTCGGCAGGCAGCTCATGCGTGCTCTCGAGAATGAGCTGACGGTCCGAGGACTGAGGAGGCTTCGGCTGCACGTGTTCGCGTTCAACCAGAGAGCGCTGAAGCTCTACGAGTCGATGGGGTTTGAGATCACGAACCTTGTGATGGTGAAGGAGCTCTAGAACACGAGAAGTTTTGATAAACAAAAGGGGCCCTCGGGGCCCCTTTTGTGAGTTCTTGATCTAAGCGAATCCTAGTTCGCCGGCTTGAGCCAGCAACGGGGACGAACGCCGATGGTCTGGCCCGTCGTGAGGTTGCAAGTGCCAACCTTCTCATCGCTGTCGGAGACATCAACGCTGTCGGCGATGTCACACAGGGCCCCCTGGTAGTAGGTGTCCAGGCGGCACTGGTACGCCGGATGGTTGTGGTCAGTTGTGGTAACGACGCGCGTGTCCGGTGTCGTGAAATCTGGCTCGAGGGTCGAGTTGCGAAGCGCCATGAAGAGGCGAGAGACGGACATACCCGCCATGCCACCGCGGATACAGATGAGCTGTTCGTCGCGGTTCGGGTACACGGCGGCACAGGACGCCGTCAGTGCCTCGGGGACGTTCATTTGAGCAACAACTTCTTCATTATTGTCGTTAAGGAACGCTTTACGTAGGCACTTGAGGGTCGCGAAGTAGTCAGACTGGCCTTCGTTCGAAGCCCAGGTGGTTCCGAACCAGCCGCCCTTCTTCGGGGCCCCGCCGATGTGGTGGCCGATCTCGTGGCACACGACGAGCGCGAAACCGTCTTCGGTGATGGTGTTGTGACGAGCGAGACCGCCGAACATGGCAACGTTCCAGACGTTGCCCGAGCGCGATGCGTAGGCGTTGACCGTGCCATCAGTCCAGTTCCGTTCGATGCGCAGGCGAGCACCCATGCTAGAGATGATCGGTGCGTAGACCGCTTCAACCTTGTCGATGACTTGGTTGAATTTCTCTTCCGTGATGCCGGAGAGAACTCCCTTGGCGTTCACGGGGATCGAAAGGTCGTTCTCGGGAACGATGCCCTCAGTGCCGTCTTCGGTGCAGGTGTAACCGGGAACCGTGATCGCGAGCGCGAGAACGAGGGCCAGGCCTTGTGCGGTTTTTTTCATTTGTCATCCTCCGTGACCGTAGGGCCCAATCCAATTAGGCTCCTGTTAAGTAAGAGTGATTTTTTCGTGAGGGCGCTGTGGCTGTCTAATTAAAAAAGAGTTTCCGATCACTCTGTAAGGTTTTGTTTGCCGCGGCTGAATTTTTCGTCACGTGTGTCAGGGCATGAAAGAATCTTGCGCGGAAGAGCTGACTTTGGTTAGCATTCTTCATGCTCTTACTTTGTGTCTACGTTCCCAACACTCATCTGGAAGCTGTAAAAGACGCGCTCTTCGCCGTGGGTGCAGGGAAAATCGGTAACTACGAGCGCTGCGCCTGGCAGTGCGAGGGACAGGGTCAGTTCCGACCTTTGATGGGTAGCAGGCCTTTTTTAGGCCACGAAAACCAGACCGAAGTAGTCCGAGAATGGAAGCTGGAATTGGTGCTTGAAGAAGGGCTGGCCCCACAGGTGCTCGATGCGCTAAAGAAATCTCATCCTTACGAAACTCCTGCCTTCCACATGCTTCCCGTAATGCAGGATTGTCCCTGAGGATCCGATCGACTCAGGTTTTTGTTCTTTCCACCCGATAAGTCTCTTGAAAAAGGAGACTCCGTGAAACTTCTTTGCTTCATCGGACTAACGTTCCTGACCCTCGCTGCCTGGGCGGAAAAGCCTGTGGCACGTGAGTTTAGCGTGATCGTCACCGCCGAAGGATTCTACCCTAGCAAGATCACCGCGTTCCAAGGAGAGCGGGTGAAGTTCTACGTGACCTCCACGGTCGAGGGGCCCGACTGCTTCCTGCTCCAAGGACACAAAGTCTTCCTCGCCGCCCACAAGGGCAAGCTCTCCGAAGCTGAGGCAACGCTGGAGACCCCAGGAGATTTCAGCTTCTACTGTCCCTCTACTAAGCACAGCGGGAAGCTCACGGTGATCAAGAAGTCTGAGCCTCGACCCCAGCGTGCCATTGCTTCGGAGAACGATCCGATGCTCTGGACGCCCAAGGAATACTAACAGGGGGCGTATGTCAGAAGTCTTTCGCGACGCCATTGCCAATCTCCTCGCGCCGATCGCCGATCTGCTGAAGGACTCGAGCGTCTCGGAGATCATGATCAACGGGCCCCACGACATCTTCATCGAGCGCAAGGGGCAGTGTATTCGCGTGCCCAATAAGTTCCCTGACGACGAGGCGCTGATGGCGTCGATGCGTGCGATCGCGCAGTCGGTGGGACGGATCATCGACGCCGACAACCCGCGCCTCGACGCGCGACTCCCGGACGGGAGCCGTATCGCAGTGGTCATTCCGCCGATGGCCCGGGGCGGGACCACCGTCGCGATTCGTAAGTTCTCTGAAGAGAAACTCACCCTCAAGGACCTCATCAACTTCGGGTCGCTCTCGCCGGAGGGCGCGCGCTTCCTCGACTGCTGCATGTACCTTGGGAAGAACACGCTCGTGAGCGGTGGCACGGGCTCGGGCAAGACCACCATGCTCAACGTCCTTGGGGGCCGCATGCCGAAGCACCAGCGCCTGCTGATCATCGAAGACGCGGCCGAGCTGCAGATCAAGGCCGACCACGTCGTGCGCTTCGAGACGCGCAAGGCGAACCCCGAGCGCGGCATCAAGGAGGTCACTATCCGCGACCTCGTCGAGTCCGCGCTGCGCCTGCGCCCCGACCGGATCATCGTCGGTGAGGTTCGCGGGCCCGAGGCCCTCGACCTGCTCAACGCCATGGGCACCGGTCACGACGGGTCCATGGGCACGGTCCACGCGAACACTCCCGATGACGCTTGCACCCGCCTCGAAACTCTCTGCCTGATGGGGGAGACGCGCATTCCGCCGGACGCAATCCGCAAGATGGTAGGTAACGCGCTCCACCTTATTGTGCAGTGTTCACGCTACCATGACGGCGGTCGGCGCACGTCGCACATCTCTGAGGTGCTGGGCGTCGATGAGCACGGGCGTTACATCGTCAAAGACATCTTCCGCTGGATCCAGACCGGCAAGGATGAGAGTGGAAAGTTCATCGGCCAGATGGCGCCGACGGGCTATGTGCCGACCTTCTTCGAGGAGTTCGTCGCGAACAAGCTCCCCTTTCCGAAGTCGAGCCTCAAGCCTCCGGAGTGGGCGTTGCCCTTTTTGCGCCCCGAGACGAAAAAAGCAGCTTGAGGGCCTGCTCCTGGCCGTCTAGAATGAGAGCTCCTCAATATCTAAGGAGCCTCCCGTGCCGCAAATTGCCAAGATCCACGCTCGCCAAGTTCTCGACTCGCGTGGAAACCCGACAATCGAAGTAGACGTCATCACCCAATCCGGCAAGCGCGGACGGGCCTCCGTTCCCTCCGGCGCATCGACCGGTAGTCGCGAGGCGCTGGAGCTGAGAGACGGCGACAAGGCGCGCTTCCTCGGCAAGGGAGTGCAGAAAGCTGTCGAAAACGTGAACAAGGTCATCGCGCCGGCCCTCATCGGCAAATCGGTGCTCGAGCAGCGTGCCCTCGACCACCTGATGATTTCCTTGGACGGCACCGAGAACAAAGAGAAGCTCGGGGCCAATGCGATCCTCGGCGTTTCCATGGCGCTGTGCCGGGCCGCCGCCATGGAGAAAAGCAAGCCCCTCTACCGATACCTTTATGAAGATTTGAAAATTCCAAACGCCGCCGGAAAGCTCCTTCTGCCCACGCCGCTGATGAACATCATCAACGGGGGCCAGCACGCCTCGAACAACCTCGACATCCAGGAGTTCATGATCGTCCCGCACATGAAGAAGAGCTTCTCGGAGAACCTGCGCGCCGGCGTTGAGGTCTTCCACCACCTGAAGAAAGTCCTACACGACCGTGGGCACTCCACGAACGTGGGTGACGAAGGCGGCTTCGCGCCGAACCTCAAAGACCACGGCGAGGCCATCGAGGCCATCCTGCTGGCCATCAAGAGCGCGGGCTACCGGCCCGGCGAGGACATCTCGCTCTCCCTCGACTGTGCGGCCTCCGAGTTCTACGACGAGAAGACCAAGCGCTACCAGATGGGTGGCGCGGAGTACACGAACGCGCAGATGATCAGCTACTACGAGGGCCTCATGCAGGCCGCGCCGATCTACTCCATCGAGGACGGCTTCGACGAGAGTGACCGCGAGGGTTTCATGCGCTTCCAGGCGCAGCTCGGCAGCCGCGTCGTCAACGTCGGCGACGACCTCTTCGTCACCAACGAGAAGATCCTCCGGCGTGGCATCGAGAACCGCGAGGCGAACGCGATCCTTGTGAAGGTGAACCAGATCGGCTCACTCAGCGAGACCTTCGACACTCTCAAGCTTGCCTACGAAGCTGGGTTCAAGGCGATCATTTCCCATCGCTCGGGAGAGACGGCGGACGCCTTCATCGCCGACCTCGCCGTCGCGTCCGGTGCGGGCCACATCAAGACGGGCTCCGCGTCGCGCTCGGATAGGATCGAGAAGTACAACCAGCTCCTGCGCATCGAAGAGGAACTCGGCGCCGAGGCGGCGTACCTTCCGGTGAAGTGAGTTTGCGATTGTAAGGCCGCCTCGCTCCTTCTATGATTAGAGAGAGCGAGGCGCCTATGTTGACCAAAGTATTTCTCGGTCTGACCTTCTTCGAAGATAACCACTTCGCGCGCAAGATCCAGAACTTCCGTTCGCGCTACGACGAGAAGGTGCTGACCAAACGCGGAGTCTTCCTGCCCATCGTCGCTCCCTTCGAGGTGCCTCAGTCGACTGTACGCTCGCTCGAAGAAGAGGTCGCTGAGGAAGTTGGGTCCTTCTTCCCGGCCGACGAAGACACGCTCACGCTCGGCTTCACGGGCATTGACGTGCACTCACACGCGCGTAAAATGCTGCTTTACCTGCGGCCCGACGCCGACACCGACCTCGCCCACTGCGCCGAGGCGCTCGAAGGGATCTGCCGCTCCTACGTCGAGCACCACGAGTGTCTGCCGGCCGAGGGCAAGAGTTTTCTGACCATCGGTCGCTTCCAGGATCCGACCTCGCTGCACGCGGCGATCTCCATCGCGCAGAAAGAGTTCAGCGACTGCGCGGCACTCCCGGCAAAGGGTGTGTGTCTCTTCGTGAAGCAGAACGGAGTCTGGCTCGAGCAAGCCGAGCTCCACGGCTTCGCCGGGAACAATGAGAGTGCGCTCTACGGCGGGAGCAAAGCATGAGGAGTTCATGGGCACTGGTCGTCGCAATTTTTCTTTTCACTTCTTATGCGGAGGCACAGGTCAGCTACGTCCCCCGCGGTATCCTCCTCAAGCGCGAGGGCTACGAGATCAAAGGAACATCTCGACTTTGGCTGTCGTCATCGCGCTTCGACAGCGAAGGTGAAGAAACACCCTACGAAGAGCAGGAGGCGTTTTCGGTCCTAGAGGGCGAGCTTGCAGCGACCTACGGTGCCACGAAGGAGCTTCAACTTGGTGTTGGGATAAACTTCCGCCAAAATCGCGCCAGCGTCGAAGACCCGTCAGCGGCGGGAGAGTACACTTCCGTCACCTCAACGGGAGTCCAGAGCGTGGGGGCGCAGCTGAAGTATGCCTTCGAACCAGTAGATAACCTGCACTATGTGCTCGAGCTCTTCTACCGCTACAATCCGTACACCAATAGCCCTTGGGACGGCGCCGATCGCACCGACCGGTTCGTGCTTGGGGACGACGGCGGCGACTACGGCGGAGGTCTCATCGTGACTTGGGCGCATCCGTCCCAGAACTTCGTCACCGCGAGCGCTCACTACCGGCGTCCCGGCAAGGAGCTGAGCCCAGAGTTGAACTGGGGCATCGAGGGGGCGATGGCCTGGCGGCGCTTTGCGCTCGTCGTGGGGGTCGACGGAGTTTACTCCATGAACCAGGATGCCTACAGCGACGAGCCTCTCGCCAAGCCTCCCGTGAACACGGGAGGCAGTGCCATCTATAACTCCATCAACCGCGAGATCGTCGCGCCCTACGCGGGGTTTAACCTCGCTCTCGGCTCCAAGTGGAGGGTCGAAGCGCGCTACCAGATCGTGTCGATGGCCAGGTCCTACGACACAGGCTCACAGGTCTCGCTCGCCCTCGCCACTCGGGTGGATTCGGATCCCACGCGTGAGATCGACAAAACTTTTAAAGAGTACTACCTCGAGGCCAGCGTCACGAAGCTTTCTCCAAAGGGGCAGTTCGTAGTCATTGACAAAGGTCTTGCGCACAACGTTCAGGTGGGCCAGCGCTTCGACTTCTTTCACTTCGACTTCGTGGGTGGCAACGTCCTGCTCGCACGCGGCGTTGTCATCCAGGTCGGCGCGGACCAGGCGGTGGTGAAGTTCACCAGTCGGTTCTCGCAAAAACATCCCATAAAGGTCGGGACCGTGGCACGCGGGATTGCCAAGTAGTTGAGCGCTGCGCTCGGCGCAAGAACTTGGTGTAAGCCCTTGAGCTCGCTTCGATTTAAGTTAGAATAGGGGAATAACAAGGATCAAACCGATGAAGCAACTTCTCCTACTTGCCCTCGCCCTCATGTGCTTTCCTGAGGCGAGCTTCGCCAAGCGTTTCTCCAACCAGTACTGCGAGTTCGAACTGCCGACTGGGTGGCAGTGTGCCCTCGAGGGATCGGAGTACGTCTGCCAGTCGGAGAGCGACACGAGCAAGAAAGAAGCGATCATCATCCTCGCGGCCAAACGCCGTGGTGAACAGGATAGCATGGAGGAGTACACCGCTTACCTGAAGAAGTCGAAGACCTACAACCTCCCGGGTGGAAAAACGCAGATCTCCGAGCCAAAGTACGTGAAGTCTTCCCCGGTAAACGGACACACCTGGGTCGACGCGCTCCACCTCGCCAGTGAAGTCCCCGGGTTCTACACGCGCTACCTCGCCACAGTGAAAGAAGACCTCGGCGTCGCCGTGACCTTCTCGGTGGCCAAGGATCTCTACTCGCAGTACCAGGGGATCTTCGACGGCGTGGTCGCTTCCCTGCGGGTCTTCCGGCAGAAGTCCGATTCGGGCACCCAGGTGAACCTGGCGCAAACCGATAGCAACCTCGCGGACACCACCTTCATCCCGGACGGCGACAAAGTGGACATCAGCGTGAAGAAGACCCAAGAGCGCAAGACCTCCGAAGGAAGCTCCGACTTCCTCATCTACGGCGTCTTGGCGGCCGCTGGCCTGGGTATCTTCCTGATGAAGAAGAAGGGCAAAAAGAAAGGCTAGACTGCCACTAATTGAGGGCGGTCGAAAGATCGCCCTTGGCGGCGCAAGTAAT
>DAIPJL010000286.1:0-1677 GCA_036770305.1 Bacteriovoracaceae bacterium
CATTTGTATTTTCATCTTGTGGACATATGATTGGGCCGATGTTGTATAAAAAAATGACTGTGGACCCTATTCAAATGAAAAGATTAAAACTAAAAAGTTTTCAAATCGGGCTAATGATATAACTTTAATTGAGAATGGTGATTCTAAAAATTGCCAAGTAATTAAACAATTTCATTGCTGGGATTATACAACTTATAGTCTTCATGAGTTTGATCTGAAAGCGATAGCAAAAGACGTCAACGGAAATGCAATCCAAATAGATAAAAAATGGGAAATCGCAGACGACTTTAAAAAAGACATTAAATATCGTCACTATCGAGGTCAAATTTTATCTTGCAAGTGAGAAAAGCTAGCCACTGTGAAGGATTTGCTAAATTTATTCTGATTGACTTGATTTGCTTTGAAATTACCTTAGCCGTAAAAGAAATCATGGAGTTGACCTCTCCCCAATAAATACTGCCATTCAAAAGTTCTACTTGTTGGGGTCACACCTCTCTTCGAGGTGTGACATTTAAGATAGCTTGCTTTGGCGTCGCTCGCGCGAACTACATCGCTTCCATGACATAAACCGCCGTGCGCTTGAAGCTCGGTGAGCGGCCAATGATCAGGCGGTAGCGCTGGTCGGCGTAGACTTCGTAGAGTTGGCCGAGTTCGCCGACGGGTGGGAAGTTGCGCGGCAGGTAGACCGGTGAGAGTTCGCCGCGTTCGATGAGCTCGGGCAGGGCGAAGAGGTCGGTGTCGCGCGGGGTGCGGGTGAGGAAGCCATTGTTCTCGAAGAGCGCGGCGACGTGGGTGTCGGTGACGGTGTAGGAGCCCTGCAGGACGCCGGTGACGAAGCGGCCAGCGATCCCGAGGCGGGTGATGTTGTAGAAGCGGCCTTCGGGCAGCACGATCTGGTAGATCTGGCGCGGGTCCATGCCGCGCTGGAGGCGGCCATCGTTGGTGCCGGTGTAGGGGCCAAAGATCTGGCGCCAGGGCCCAACGATGTTCTGGGCGCGCTCCTGCATGCTGCGCTCGGGGAGCGCGCGGTCGAGCTCTTCCAAGAGAGCGAGGATCTCGTTGGTCTTCTTGCCGTCGAGGTCCTCGGTGGCCTCAAAGAGGCGGGCCTTCTCGACGATGGTGTTGATGAGCTTGGTGGTGCGAGTTTGGGCAAGCGCAGTGAGGGAGAGCAGAGAGAGAAGGACTGCGAGGACAAGCGTTCTCATGAGAGCTCCTTGAGGGTGGTTGCTTAAATTTTCAACCTTCCCTCAAGGAGCTGCCAACGTGTGTCGAGGACTTGTCTACCGCGCGAGTTCCTTCTTATGCGCTTCGACGATCATGGCGCACAGGTCACCGGAGGTGCTCTGGCGCAGGCGGGCCGCCGGGACGCGGTCGGGGAGGATCTCCGGCAGGCGCGCGGTGATCTTTTCCGTCAGGATGGGGTTCTTGTTGGCGGCCACTTCGTCGACGCGGTCGATGGGCGTGAAGTGCGGCACGGTCTGCAAGACTTCCGGGTTGGTGTTGATGAGCTTGAAGATGTTCTCCACCACGGCCGCGAACTGATCCAGTTCGCTCTTGGTGAAGGACTCGGTGGGCTCGACCATCAGACCGTATTGCTCGGGGAACGCCACCGTCGGAGCGTGGAAGCCGAAGTCGAGGAAGAGCTTTCCGATGCGCGCGATCGCCTGGGCCTTCATG
>DAIPJL010000085.1:0-9007 GCA_036770305.1 Bacteriovoracaceae bacterium
AGCAGGAAGTGGACGCCGCACTCCTAGAGCTGGGCCTTGACCCCTACGCGAAGGACGTGTCGGAAGAGACCCTCGCGGTGAAAGAGGCCCTGCTGGCGATCCCGGCCATCGCCGTGGAAGACAGTTTCCGCGCCGTCGAGCAGACGGGCCTGTTCCGCGAGTTCGAAGAGAAGCTCAAAGAGGCCCTGCTGCAGCTCGACCTCTCGGTCGTCGCCAACCTCTCCGATGCGCGCTTCTTCTACCGCCGCAACGTCGCCTACCAGGTGGTCACCTGGGCCCTCGAGCAGGCGCAGAAGCGCTTCTCCTCGGTGCCCCTGTTGAACCTCGCGAGCTTCGTGATCGTGAAGGTCCACGACCTCTTGCACGAGCAGCGCACCTTCCACCACAACATGCTGCTGCACTACTTCGAGAACCTTCCGGAGTCCCAGCTCGGCATGACCAAGGGTGAGGTCGACCGCGCCGTCTCCTCGATCTACGAGTACCGCCTGGGCGTCACTGACATCCGCGGCTCCAACGAAGCGGCCCGTACCTGGGAGCGCTTCGGCTGGAACAAGTTCTACGTCTCCGTTCGTCAGGGCAACACCCGTGCCCGTAACCTGGGCCAGGATAGCTCGCGCTACGGCCAGCTCGAGAAGGCGAACTTCGCCTTCGCCCGTGTGCAGGACGAGAAGGGCGCCAAGATCTATCACCTGCTGATGAACCAGCACCTCTTCTCCGGCCGGCCTGCCCTCGCCTACGACTTCGCCAACCCGACGAAGGTGCAGCGCGACCGCTCGCTCCTGAACCTCGCGCAGGTCGCGCTGGGCTTCGTGCCCGGCCTGCCGGGCTTCGTGAAGGAGCTCGCAAACACCTTCATCGATAGCATGCACAAAGAGCAGCGCCGCCTCGAGGGCGCCCTCGTCGCTCACTTCGAGCTCACCGGTAATACGCAGATGGTGGACGCGCTCTACCGCCAGAACGTGAACCCCTACCTGGTGCGCTAGGTTCAGCTCCCACGTAAATCGAAAAGGGGCCTTGGGGCCCCTTTTTTTATGCGCGCTTACTGAGGAAGAAGCGCAGGTACCAGAGGGCCAGGAGCGCCAGCTGGGCGGCGAAGAAGGCCCCGAGGAAGATCGCGCCGCCTTCGGAGAAGCCGTAGGAGTGCAGGCCCGTGGCGAGGATGTAGTTCACGCCGAACCAGGCCATCATGACGCTCAGGAAGGCGCCGGCCGTGAGCGGGATGAAGGAGCGCGGCGTGATCCAGTTGGAGTAACGGCCGTGGAGGATGGCCATGTAGATTAAGAGCACGATGAGCGACCAGGTTTCCTTCGGGTCCCAGCCCCAGAAGCGGCCCCAGGAGTAGTCGGCCCAGACGCCGCCGAGGATGATCCCCGCGGCCAAGAGCACGACGCCCACCTTCATGCAGTCGTAGATCTGCTCCATCTCCCGGCGCACTTCGCTCATGCCGGCGCCGTAGAAGCTCTGGCGGATGAGCGCCACGTTAGCGAGGATCCAGGAGAGGGCCAGCGCCGCGTAGGAGAGGATGATGGTGGTGACGTGGGTCGAGAGCCAGAAGTTGTCTCGCAGCACGGGAACCAGGGGCGAGATGCTCGGGTCGAGCATGTTGTTGGCGAACTTCATCATCATCAGGCACAGGCAGTTGTACGCCAGGCCCCCGATGAGGTAGACGCGCTCGCGCTTGGCGAGGGCGAGGACGAGGCCCAGGGCGAGCGCCCCGGCACCGGAGAACATGACGGTTTCGTACATGTTGGTGATCGGTGCGCGGCCGGAGATGAGCACCCGCAGGGTCATGCCGGCGATCTCCACCAGCAGCACCACGGAGGAGGCCACGATGCCCACGGTGAGATTCTTGAGCGCGAAGCTCAAGGCCAGCGCGAGGAGTGAGAGCACCAGTGACCACACGAAGGGCCGCGCCTTGGTGTAGTAGTACTCGAGCATGTGCTCGGCGCCACTCAGCTGCTCGTGTTCCCGGCGCGCCTGCTCGTAGAGCGCCCGGAAGGGGTCCGCGTGCTGGGACTTGAGGGCGGTGATCTTGGCCTCCGTCACGAAGTCCGTCAGCAAGGGCCAGGAGAGTTTTCCGGCCTCCACCTCGGGCAAGGTCCACAGCGCTCCGGCGCGGATTTTCTCGAGCGTCTGGAGCCGCAGGAGCACCTTGTTGAGCTCTTTTTTATAGGCGTTGTTTTCCTTCACTCCCGCGTGCGCGAAGCGCAGCTCTTCACTGCGCGGGGCGAGCTCCGAGGCCTTCATGAAATTCTGCTCTGCGGATATTCCCAGGAGCTTGCGCACCTCGACGTGCTCGATCTTCACCTCCGGGTCAAGGCCCGAGGGCAAGGAAAGGCCTTCGAAGGAAAGGCGGCAGAAGGCCAGCGTCGCGGCAAGCTCGCCAATCCCCTCGCTGCCGGTGATGAAGCGCAGAGTTTCTGCGGCGTGCACGGAGAGGGGCTTCACGCGTCCCTGCGCAAGCGTCGGCAGGGTCGCAAGCTCCGGCGGACAGAGCTCGCTGGTCTGCGCCGGGGCGCCGAAAGAAAGCAGAGTGAACAAGAGGGCGAGGAGGTGTTTCATAAAGATTCCTGTGCTTTTGTGGGCCTTCGGCGCAGGACGAAGTGCCAGATGGAGCCGAGCACGAGTAGCAGTGAGCCGAGGTACTTCCAGGGTCTACCCGGGTCGAAGTTGACGCTGAAGACGGAGCCGAAGGGCCCCTCTTTGGTTTGGAAGTAGGAGGCCTGGTAGAAGGTGAAGGCGTCGTGCTTGAGCGGGTGGTTCATGAACACGTGGTGCTTCTGACTGCCGCGGTTGCCTTCGAAGAGCGAGACGAAGCTTTCGTAGCTCGCCGGGCTATTGGTGCCCGGGTCGGTGTCCATTTTGAACTGGTCGAGGGTGATCTCGAAGGGGAGCTTGAGGTCGCGCCGGCCGAGCTGGAAGACCACCGGGCCGTTCTTGCGATCCAGAGACATGGCCCGCTCGTTGGTGACCCAGAACTGCGTGCGGCCCACGCGCACTTCCACCGCTCGCAGTTTGCCGTAGATCAGCTGGCCGTTGTCCTGGATCGGCGTGACGGCCACCGGCCGGCGCACGGGGTAGCTGAAGCCTTCGTGTCTCAAAAGCGTGAGCTCGAAGCCCATCCAGGGAAGGGCCACGGGCCCTGCGGAGAGCGAGCGCAGCTGCCAGCTTTTGAGCTCGCGGTCGAAGAAGGCCACGTGTTTGCCGAAGACGAAGAGGTGCGGCTTTTCCTCAAAGAGGCGGCGGCTGAAGATGCGGTAGGCGGAGTTTTCCACCAGCTTCAGGTCCCGATCCACCGGCAGCGGCGAGAGCTCCGGCAGGAAGTTGAGCTGCTGGCCCTGGTAGTCGAGACTGATGAGCTTCTTGCCCGTCACTCCGCGGGTCTTGCGCAGGTCTTTCTCCTGGGGCGTGAGGCAGTGGCCCTCGCGGGCGTCCCAGATCAACAGGCCCTCGTAGGACGGACGGCCGAAGCACTCGGCGAGCAGCTCGGGCATGTAGTGCACGTTCAAGGGCCCGAGGCTCGCGGTGCTCTCGAAGTCCGCCTGGGGGTGGAGGCTGAGGGTGAGCTCTTCGCTGAAGTTATCGTTCTTCAGGCGGTACTGCGAGGAATGTCCGCGGCGTGGGTCGGTGAGCTTGTCTTCTTCCCACTGCACCTCTTCCTCCGCGAAAGGGAGGAAGCGCTTGAGCTCGATGTCGTTCCAGCTAAAGTCGAGCTGGCGCTCGCGCGCCACGTAGGGAAGCTCCAGCGTGATCTCTTTTTTATCCTCGGGGAACTGCACCGTCAGGCGGTCCTCGTTGAGGTCGACGCGCGCGCTGGGGGTGTTTGGCGCCAGCGTCATGTTGCCATCGACACCGGCCTGGTAGGTGATAAAGGAGCCGAGGAAGAGGATCAGGAGGCCCAGGTGGAGCACGTAGAAGCCGGCCAGGCGCTTCTTGTAAGGCAGGCGCTGGAGCGTCGCCACCAGGATGCTGAGGAACATCAGGCCCTGCAGCACCATGAAGGGCAGCGACTTGTAGACCAGACGGTTGGCGTAGTCGGCGCCGTGGTAGGATTCCATGAAGGTGCCGTAGATCAGCGCGACGGCAAAAATAAGAATAATGGCCACCGCGAATTTGACATGGCCAAGGACATGGGCAACACGGTTCTGGAGGGCCAGCAGCTCTTGCAACATAGTGGCCCATACTCTGGCACGGCCAGGAGCTTCTGTCATGGAAGACGCGTTGTGTTTAAGATTTATCCTCGCAGCCGCTGCCACCCCCACAGGAGAGCAAAGATGAGCGGCTGGTGGAGCAGGTAGATCGGCAACGAGCGTCGGCCCAGAAGGGCGAGCCAGGAGAGTTTAAAGGGCCAGCGC
Source organism: Bacteriovoracaceae bacterium (assembly GCA_036770305.1). Classification (GTDB taxonomy): domain Bacteria; phylum Bdellovibrionota; class Bacteriovoracia; order Bacteriovoracales; family Bacteriovoracaceae; genus UBA6144. The sequence continues at coordinate 4,356 of DAIPJL010000085.1, forward strand.
CAGCCCAGCACGCGCGGGCCGGTGGCGATGCCCAGCAGGGTCACCCAGACCCAAGGATAGACGGGGATGAAATCCAGCGAGGGCCGCTGGATCCGCGAGCTGACCCAGGCGATGTCCAGGCCTGCGCCGAACTGCAGAACGACGATCAGGGCGGCGACGCCGAGGGCCCAGCGCGGTCTATTCACAAAAGGGAGGGCCAGGAGGGAAGCGGCGGCGATGCAATGGAGCGTGCCAAAATAAATCCAGTTTTGTGGAGCATAGAGATAGCTCGCGGCACTGATCAGGAGGGCCAGGCCCCAGAGTTTCCCTTGGCGCTTAAGGAAGGTGCGGGCGGCGAAGCGCTCGCCGTGGCCCAGCTGCATCGCCGCTCCGACGCACCAGAGGAAAATGAACACGATGAGGCGCGGAAAGTAAAACCAGAACCCGCGCTGGAAGTTGGTGTCGACCTCTCCCAAGAGCATCAGGTCGTAGTGCGCGTGGAACACCACCATGAGCAGCACCGCCAAGCCGCGCAGCTGATCCAGCAGGGGAGCTCTCACGGCGCCAGCTCGCGGAACACCACCAGTGCCGCTTGGCCCTCGACGCTCACTTCTCCCCGGGCCTCGTTGGAGAGCAGGCGAGAACTGGGCCCAGAGATGCGCAAGTCTTTGACCGGATACTGGCAGGCCCCGGCGAGGCTCAGCTGCTGCGGCAGAAAGCTCAGCAGACTGAAGGGCCCGTGGTGCGTGAATCGCTGCGGCCCCGGCGGCAGCACGAGCAGCGGCGGGAGCGCCGGGCGCGCGACCTCGATGCGGCTTTGGGTGCGCTGGGCGTACTGGTAGAAGTCCGCTAGCGCGAGGAACTGATGATCCTGGCGGCCACCCCAGAAACCCAGCGCCCGGAGGTCGCGGGCGCTCGCGCCGAGCTCCTCGAGCGCGTAGAAGAGGTCGCTGTGGTCTTTGGCGGGAGAGAGCAAGACGTCGAGGTCCAGGGAGCCGAGCGAGTCCCCGTCGCCGATGCTTAAGATCTGCTGCTCACGGAGGAAAGCGGCGCCGCCGTCGACGGCCACCACCAGGCCCTCCGCGCTGGGCTCCGGCGTCAGCAGCGCAAAGAGTGGGCCCACGAGCACCAGCGGGCCCTGGTGCCCGCGCAGTCGAATCCTGCGTTCCTCGAGAGAATCTTTCTTGCTGATGGACATGGTGACATTTTATGCTCATTTCATGGCACGGTCATCAAGAGTTCAAAGTCTCCTCGAGGCGCCCAAGTTTCACGCCGCCGCGGTCCCGCAGGAAGCGCACAAGTGTCAGATCAATGACAGCGCATGGTTTTTCTGGGTCGGGGACTCCGAGCTGCAGCGCCTCGGCTGGGCGGGGCCCGCGCCCGAGGAGTGGATTATTCTCGTCGAAGCGGTAGGGGCACTTTTCGTTGGGAAGTCTCTTCGTCGCTTAGAGGAGAGCTCTTTCCGCGAGCTCGAGGCGTGGCTGCGCGACCGCAACTCGCAGGCGGCGCTCGGGCCTTCGGAGGAAGCTCTCCTCGAGGTGGCCTACCGTCGCCTGCGCGAGATGGTGCGCTTCCAGGAGCCGCGCAGGGCCTTCGTTTTTTCCTCTGAAAAGACCTTCGCAAAGCTCGCTCTCGCCGAGCAGATTCGAGAGCTTAAGGCCTTTTTCTCCTCTGATAAACTGGCCGGCCTTGCTCGCAACGGCGGGCGCATCGAGCTCTTAGATCTGGTCGACTTCGACGTCATCGTCGCTCTCGAAAACGGCGGCGTCCCTCGGGGCCCTCTGCTGGATTGGCTGCAGCTCGCTCTGGCGGAAAGTTTCCGCGAGCCGCGCCTGAACCTCATCCCCGAGGAGTTCTAGAGGGGGACGCGAGGCCCGCGGCCAAAAAAAATTGTTTGATTAAGTGAAAATGTTATCTATAGAATCGTTTTAAGACTGAAACACACAACCACTATCGAGTGATGCTTGGAAAAAAACTTAGTTTTTAAAGAAGTCAAAAAAGAAGATGAGATCGTCGGTCTCGCTAATTTTGACATCCAAGTCTTCACCGACTCCCAAGACCTCCAGTGGAACCTCGATAACATTCGCCGCGAGATGAAGAGCGGCTGGCGCCTCTACTCCGTTGCCTACGGCACCGAGACCGTCGCCGCGCTCTTTATGAAATCCGACCGCGAGTCCCTCTTCACGAAGAACACGCCGATCAAGCTGGCCTTCCAGGGGAACGGCTTCAGCCACCGGATCAAGGACTTCTACGAGCACGAGGCGAACCGCCTCCAGCTCAAGCGCGTGATCAACTACTGTCCGGTGGACAACTTCCGCATGATCGCCCTCAACGAGTCCCACGGCTACCGGCGGACCGGAAACAGCGTCGGCGACGGGCGGACACTTGTCGAATGGGAAAAAATAGTGAGTTAATAGGTTATATACCTAAGTGTGTTAACAACAACGGCACTCTTTGAGTGTCACTAGACGGAGGAAACCATGGCCAAGAAGACAACCAAGAAAGCAACTGCGAAGAAAGCTACAGCTAAGAAAGCTACAGCTAAGAAAGCAACTGCGAAGAAAGCTACAGCTAAGAAAGCTACAGCGAAGAAAGCAACTGCCAAGAAAGCAGCTGCTCCTAAGAAGAAGACTGCTCGCAAGCCAAACCCAGCGTTCATGAAGGCCCTCACTCCTTCAGCAGCTCTCGCTGAGATCGTCGGCGCTGGCGCTCTTCCTCGCACTGAAGTTGTGAAGAAGATCTGGGCTTACATCAAGAAGCACAACCTCCAGGACGCCAAGAACAAGCGCAACATCAACGCTGACGACAAGCTCAAGGCCGTGTTCGGTGGCAAGAAGACTGTCTCAATGTTCGAAATGACCAAGCTTGTTTCTAACCACCTCAAGTAATTCCTACTTCTGAGTTAGATAAAGAGGGGCCTTCCGGGGCCCCTTTTTTTTTGCCTGCCTAGGTGCCAGCTTACTTTTCCTTAAGCGCAGCGCCATAGATGAAGCAGCGCTTAAGGAAAAGTAAGCTGGCACCCTACAGGGAATTGCGCCAGGACTCTTTGATGCCGTCGGAGAGGAGAGTTTTGTCGGGCAGTGCGAGCTCGAAGAGCTCGCGGCAGCGGCGGGCCGGGTTGCCTTGCGGGAAGGCCTTCTTGCCAGAGAAAAACTCCACGCAGGTGTGCGCGTAGAAGTTGAGGTACTCTGGGAAATGCTGGGAGAGGTGGCGCGTGACGGCCCGGCGCTTAAGCTCGTCGGGGTGGGCGAAAACTTCTCCCGCCAAGGGGCGCTGCTCTTTCATCGCCTCTAGGAGGCGGTCGCGCCTCGCGGGCATGCGCGAAAGCCGCGTGAGCACCGCCCAGGATTGGTTGAAGTGTTCTCCCGGGACCGGAGAGTGCAACAGGTAGCTCAGGGCCAGGAGATCGGCGTCGAGCTCTCCGAGCTGCCCCAGAGAGTTTAGTGCGCGTGCCGCGCTCTGCATCTGTGGCACGGAGGCCCCTAGCCGGATGATGCCGCTGAGTTTCTCTTTTAGATGGGGCCAGCAGTCCTTGTGCGCCAGCTGCGCCATGAGGTCTTTCGCCGCCAACTCTTCCGTCTGCGCTAGTTCGCGGCGCTGGTACTCGCCCCAGAGTACCTCCTGCAGCAGGGCCTTCTGGCACTGGAGCGGGGCGAGCTGCGGGTTGGTGAGCAGGGGCCTGAGCAGGAAGTACTCGCTCACCAGCCGCCGATCTTGTTCTGCGGGATCGAGGAGGTCGGGCGGCGTCTTGAGGTAGGGCGCGACGATGCCGTAGAGCTTGAGGGCCAGGTCGGGGTCTTGCCGGTCGTTCTCCCAGAATCGCACCAGATCGCTCCAGCACCCGCTGGCGGTGGTGGGATCCGCCTCGAAGCACTGCCGCAGCCACTGAGGCCCGAGCTGGGCCCGCTTGAGGCGGTAGAACTCGTCCTGCGCGAGGCCCGGGAGGCGGTAGAGCTCTTCCATCGACTGGAAGTCGGCGCGCGTGAGCCGGTGCTTGCGAAGGGCCGAGGTGAGCTGCAGCTCGGCCATGGACCGGAGGAGTTCCTTCCAGCGTTCGTCGCGGTTGCCTGGAGGGATATCAAGGATGTGGCGGAAGAACTCCTCGTAGGCCTGGTCGCGCGCCAGGGCCTCGAGATCGGCCATGGTGTAGGGCCGCGTCTGCGCCTGGCCTAACGCGGTCAGTGAAAGAAGCGTTGCGAAGAGGAGCGCGAAGCAAAAGCGATGGGCCATGGGGTCATTTTAGACGTCCTCTGGCGCGAGCGTCAAACGCCTTTACGCCCTGTCGGCGGGCCAAGTAAAATGGCCTCTCACAACTCCTCAGGAGGAATCGCATGTCCGACGCCACATTGGCGCCCATCTACCACCTCGAAAGCTACACGCTTTCGGCAGAACACCGTCTGGTTTTTCCCAGTGACTACCGGACGCCGCTGATCGGTGCGCGGGGCCCCTGCGAGGCCCTCGAGCGCTTCGTGGCGCTGGCCCAGGCGCAGGGCGTGCCCTTTCGCCGCGAGCTCTCCCACGAGGGCTTCGGCTTCCTGGTGAGCTATCATCCGAGCGAGAAAATTTTCCGCGTGGCCTCGCGGCGCCTAGGCCGCGAGCTTTCGCTCTTGCACGCGCTCGAGCTGGAAGGCAAGGCGCACCCGGAGCTCTTGGCCCACGCCACCGCCATGTCG
>DAIPJL010000085.1:9017-11788 GCA_036770305.1 Bacteriovoracaceae bacterium
TTCCCGTCGGAGTGGCAGTGGCTGACGCGCCAGGAGTCGCTGTCTCCGCTGAGCGGCGCGAGCTTCGGCGAAGTGGAGAAGCTGACCGACGAGCTGCTGCGCCAGCTGGTGCGGCACGTGTCGGCCTACCGGCCAACGCTTTTCGAGCGCGTCTCCGACTGGGGGCTGTCGCTGACGGCGCAGTTCGCGCTGATCCGGGTGCACCTCTTGAAGTTCCTGGCACTCTTACCTTCGCTCGACCATGACAAGAAGGGCGGCGAGGTGAAGCGCAACCTGGTGGAGTGCCTGCGCCGGCTCTTGCAAGATGACCGGCAGCTGCGCCGGGCGCAGGTGTCCATCGGCGGGACGCGCGCTCTCGCTCGGCCGATTCGCATCGGGGTGATGGCCGGACTCTGGGTGGCGCGTATATTACCGGCCTGGCCTCTGGCGCAGACGGTGCGCGCGCTGGTGAAGAAGATGGCCAAGCGCTTTATCGCGGGTGAGTCCATCGCCAGCTCAGACAAGACGCTCCTGGGCCTTGCGCAGACCCGCCGCGACGCCACCCTCGACCAGCTCGGCGAGCTGGTGGTCTCCGAGGAGGAGGCCGACGAGTACCTGCGGCGCGTGCTCGCGATCGTCCATGGCCTCAAAGTGCACATCCAGCCCGGCGAGAAGAACGCCGCGGGGATCCCCAAGGCGCACGTGTCGATCAAGGTGTCGGCACTGGCGAGCGACTTCAGGCCCCAGGCCTACGCCTTCACCTACGACCTGGTGGCCCCGCGCCTGCGGCAGATCCTCGTCGAAGCGCGCCGCGAGCAGGTCTTCGTCAACATCGACGCCGAACACTACCACTACCGCGACCTGGTGCTGAAGATCTACCGTCAGGTGCTGCTGGAAACGCCGGAGCTCGCTGGCTGGGGTGACACGGGGATCGTCCTGCAGGCCTACCTGCGCGACGGCGCCCAGCACCTGCGCGACATTCTCGCTCTGGCGCGCGAGCGCGGCGTGCGCATGCCCATCCGCCTCGTGAAGGGCGCCTACTGGGACGCCGAGACCATCGAAGCGACGGTGCACTCGCACCACGCGCCGCAGTTTTTGAATAAAGAAGAATCCGACCTGCACTTCCGCCAGCTCGCCTACGAGGTGCTGCGCCACCCGCAGGAGCTGCAGCTCGCGCTGGCGGGCCACAACCTGCAGGACCACTGCTTCGTCGAGGCGCTGCGCCGGCTGCGTTTCCCGGAGGCGCCGGTGATCGAACACCAGTGCCTGCACATGACCTACGAGGCACTCTCCCACGGCCTGGCGAAGATGGGCTGGCCCACGCGCAACTACATGCCCATCGGTAACCTGCTCGTCGGCATGGCCTACCTGGTCCGCCGGATCATGGAGAACTCTTCGCAGGTCGGTATCCTCACGATCATGCGCTCGCACAACAAGCGCGACGCCTTTGGGCCACCGCTGGTCACGCACCAGAAGAAGCTCGCCGGCCACGAGCTGGTGCGCGACGCCCTCGACCAGCGCCTCGAGAGCGGGTTCAAGAACGTGACGCCGCTGCGGCTCTTCATCGAAGCTGAGCGCGAGAGCTTCGTGCGCGAGCTAAAGGCCCTCGAAGCGCAGCTGCGCGAGGCGCAGGCGACGCTGGCGCAGGCGCCGGGAGCGAAGATCTTCTCGAACTCGCACCCGGAACTCGTGGTGGGCGCCGTGGTGCCGGCGACGGCCTCGGCGGTGGAGCAGGTCGCTCGCGAGTTCTACCACGGCATGAAGGCCGGCAACGGCTGGACCGAGCTGCCGCGCTCCGCGCGCCTGGCGGCGCTCTACCGCGCGGCGGACCGGCTGTGGTATGAGCGCCAGCGCCTGGCGGCGCTGATCGTCTTCGAGGCCGGGAAGAGCTGGGGCGAGGCCCTCGCCGACGTCGACGAGGCCATCGACTTCGTGAACTTCTACGCCAAGGAAGAGCTGCGCTGGACGCAGGAACTCAAGCAGACCCACCCGCGCGGAGTCACGGCGGTGATCGCTCCTTGGAACTTCCCGCTGGCGATCCCCTGTGGCATGGCGGTGGCACCGCTGGCCGCGGGGAACCCGGTGATCCTCAAGCCGGCCGAGCAGACCCCGCTCATCGCTCGCGAACTCGTGGAGATCCTCCACTGGGCCGGCGTACCCAAAACGGCGCTCTTCTTCGCGCCGGGTGACGGCGAAGCCGTCGGCGCGCCGCTGGTGAGGAGCGAGTACGTCTCGACCATCGTCTTCACCGGCTCGAAGAGCGTGGGCCAGTGGATCTACCAGACCGCCAGCGTCCAGCGGGTGCACCACCCGCTCACCGGCATCCCGATGTTCAAGCGCGTGATCACCGAAATGGGCGGCAAGAACGCCATCGTCGTCACCAACAACTGCGAACAAGACGAGACCGTTTCCGGAATCCTCTACGCCGCCTTCGCCCACGCCGGCCAGAAGTGCTCGGCCTGCTCGCGCGTGCTGGTGGACGAAGAGGTCAAGGCTTCGCTCATGGAGCGCCTGGTGCGGGCGGTGAACGACCTCGAGGTGGGCGTCGCGACGGCGCCCCACGTGCTGGTGAACCCGCTGGTGACGAAGGAAGACCAGGAGCGCGTGCGCCGGATCGTGCGCGAGGCGGTGGCCGAGGCCGAGGCCTTCGGTGGCAAGGTGTGGGTGAACCGCGCCGAGGAGAACAACGGCGGCACCTCGGTGGGCCCGGTGGTCATCGAGCTGCCGGCCGCGCGCGCGCGGCACCCCGAGTCCAGGGCCCAGCGCGAGATCTTCGGCCCGGGGGTCCACGT
>DAIPJL010000086.1:0-11468 GCA_036770305.1 Bacteriovoracaceae bacterium
GTGCAGCGTGCGAGAGCCGGCCTGGAAGAGGTATTCTGCGCCCGCGCTCGCTGGAGCGCGGAAGGCGGCGATCACTGCCCGTGGCGTGGCGAGGTTCGAGTTCCAGTTGAGGTAACTCGTTGGTGTGCAGGTGATGAAGCCGAAGTTGTGCTCGTTGAAGCCGGTTTCTTCAAAGGGGATGGTGCCGATGGCCGTGAGGTGCGTGGTGCCGATCTTGTCCTGGAGCGTGGTGAGGTTCCCGTCGGTGTTCAGCACCACCTTCGAGCTGTCCGAGGCGTCGTACCAGCTCTGCATCGAGGCGAGCACGACGATGAGGCCCGAGGTATCGGGGATGCTGAAGTCGAGCTCGGCGTTGTTCATCTGCGCGTCCCGCATGACTCCGCCGTTGAGGTCGATGGTGTTGCTGGCGAACTCCACGCCGTCGAGGTCCAAGTGGTTCGCGAGCACGGAGTAGCGGAAGCGGATGTTCGGAGTGCCCGTTCCGGCGCTGTAGGGAGCGTAGACGGTCTCGCCGCCGACGTTCAGCACCAGGCGCGGTGTGCCGGTGACGGTGATGTTTGAGTTGAACTGCAGGGTGAAGTCCATGGTGGCGCGCAGGCCGTTGCGGTAGGTGTTGCTGGCCGGAACCACCACGTTGGCGATGTTCGGATTCGAGGTGTTGATCCGAACGCCGGTGTGCGTGACGCCGGTAAAACTCAGCTGGGCGTCGTTGCCGTTGACGTCTTTCATGCTCGCGCCGGAAGGAATCACCAGCGGAGAGACGACCTCGACGCCGTCGCTGTCGTTGTCCCCGAGGACGGTGAGGTAGTTGAAGGTGATGGCGGTGGTGCCCGAGCCTGAGGCGTAGACCGCTTCCCGCAGTTGATCACCGATTCTCAGCTGCAGGCGCGGCGAGCCGACCACGGTGGTGGCCTGGTTGAAGTTCAAGCGGTAGGCGATGGTGGCCCCGGCGCCGCGCGTGCCGCTGGTGGGCGCGGTGATGGAACTCACCACCGGGATATTACCATCGACGTTCACGCCGGTGTAGCTTGGTCTCGTGTAATTGAAGTTGGTCTGGGCGTTGCCGGCCAGATCGCTGATGCTTCCGCCGTTGCTTTCGACGGTGGTGGTGGAGGCGATGCCGTTGGTGTCGACGTCGTTGAGGCCAACGACGTAGGCGAAGGTGAGAGTGCTCGTGCCGCTTCCGGAGACGTAGTTGGCGTAGCGCACGACGCTTCCGATGGTGAGGTTCAGCCGCGGCGTCCCACTCACGGTCACCGGCTCCGAGTAGGTCGCGGTGAAGACGATCTGCTCGTTGAGGATGTAAGTCTTCGGCGCACTCACCGTCATGCTCGCCACCGTTGGCGGGACCGCGTCCACCAGCACGCCGGCCAGGTTGCCGGTCGAGAAGGTGAGCGTGCCGGCGTCGCCGAAGGGGTCGCTGATGCTGCCGCCGTTGAGCTGGATCGCGCCGCCGACGCTGTCGATGCCGTTGGCGTCGGCCTCGCCGGCCACGATGGTGTAGCGGAAGGTGAGGTTGGTGGTGCCGGAGCCGGAGACGTAGGTCGCGTAGCGGGTGGTCGCCCCAATGGTGAGCTGGATGCGCGGAGTGCCCGTCACCGTCGCGGGGTAGTTGAAGCCCGCGACGAAGTTGAGCTGGCCGTTCACGCCATAGGTGCCGTTGGCCGGGGAGCTGACCGAGAGGAGGACGAGGTCGATGGCGTCCACCAGCACCGAGGTCATGGTGGGTGCGGTGAAGGTCAGCGGCGACATGTTCACGTTGGCCGGGTTGCGGATGGTCCCGCCGTTCAAGGTCACGATGCCGGTCATGGTGATGCCGTTGGAGTCGAACTCACCGGCCTGCACCTGGTAGCTGAAGGTCAGAGCGCTCGTCCCCGAGCCGGAGACGTAGGTGGCGTAGCGCGTGGTGGAGCCGACGGTCAGTGTTAGGCGCGGGGTGCCGGTGACGTTCACGGCCTGCGTGGTGTTGACGATGAAGTTGAGATTCTGGCCCGCGCCGTATTTGCCGTTGGCCGGCGGAGTGACACTCGCGATGACCGGGGCCGCGCCAGAGACCAGTACCCCGGAGGTGCTTGGGGCGCTGAAGCTCAGGGTGGCGAGGTCGCCGAAGCTGTCGCGGATGTCCCCGACGACCGGAGAGCTTAAGGTGATGCCGTCGAAGTCGCTGTCGCTGGCCTGGACCGTGTAGCGGAAGAGGAGCGTGCTGGTGCCGGCGCCGCTCTGGTAGCTGGCCTGGCGAGCCACGCCGCCGATGTCCAGCGTGAGCGTGGGCGTGCCGGTGACGGCGACCGGGTGCGAGAAGGTGACGCTGAAGTCGAGGTGCTGGCCGGCGGCGTAGGTCGCGCTCGCGGGAACGGTGAGCGAGGCGACGGTGACGTCGATGCCGTCGACACGCACGCCGCTGGTGTCGGGGATGGGGAACGCGAGCGAGGGGCCGATGCCGTTGAGCTCCTGAATGCTGCCGCCGTTCAGATCGATGGGACTGCTCAGGCCGATGCCGTTGGCATCCGCGGCGCCGCTGGGGACCGTGTAGCGGAAGGTGACGTCGCCGCCAGTGTGCGAGAGGTAGAGCGCCTGGGCACTCTGGCCGCCGACGTCGAGTGAGAGCGCGGGGAATCCGGTGACGTTCACACTGTTGCCGAACTTGACCACGAAGTCGAGGTGCTGGCCCGTTTTGTAGGTCCCGGCCAGCGGTGCCGTGACTTCCGAGATACCGGCCGCGGCGTTCACGCTGATGCCCGCCATGGTGACGTTGGGGATCAAGAACCCCACGCCGCCAACGGCGGCGCTGTTGCCGTACTCGTCGACGATGGTGGCCCCCTCGGTGGGGTAGATCTTGTTGAAGAGGGTCACGCCGACCGGAGAGGTGTCACCGGCCTGGACGACGTAGCGGAAGGTGAGCGTGTCGGTCCCGCTGCCGCTCAGGTAGTCGGCCCAGCGGCTTTCGGGCAGAAGCAGCGGCCCCACGAAGAGGTTGAGCTGCGGGACGCCGGTGACGAACACGGGGCGCGGGTAGGTCATGGTGAAGAGCAGGGCCTCGCCGGTTCGGTAGTCGCGCGGGGCCGGCACGGTGTTCGAGAGCAGGTAGGGGAGCGCCGCCATGACCTTGATGTGCGAGAGGTTCGGTGGCGTGAAGGTGAGGGCCGGGGCGATGCCGTGGCCGTTGAGCAGGATCGAGCCGGACAGGCCCAGCGGTGAGACCATTTCGATGCCGTCGGGGTCGACGACGTCGGCGGGCACGCGGTAGCGGTAGCGGAAGAGGTTGGTGCCGCTGCCGGAGATCATGGTGGCGAACTGGTTGCGGCCGTTGAGATTGAGGCGCAGGCGCGAGGAGTTCTTGTCGGCGACGATCGGTTCGCTGAAGAGCACCTCGAACTCGAGTTCGGAGAGCACCGGGAAGCCCAGCGCCGGGGGCTGCGGGCCCACGTAGGTGACGGCGAGGATGTGAGGCGCCGGAGCGTCCACGAGCACGTTGATGTAGGTGCGCGCGGTGAGGGTCAGATCCACCGCTCCGCCGGTGAGCGCCTCGATGCGATTGTCGGCGTCGACGCCGAAGGCGTTCATCACGCGCACGCCCTGCGGGGCCGAGTAGCCGCTGATGACCTGGTAGCGGAAGGTGAGGGTCTTGCTGCCGCTACCGCTGTGGTACAAGGCCGGGCGGTTGACGCCGAAGAGGTTGATGGTGAGCGAGGGGTTGCCGACGACTTGCACCTCGCGGCTGAACTCGACGCTGAAGTCGAAGTGTTCGCCGATGACGTAGGTGCGGCCGGCCGGCGGGGTCACGGCCATGATGAAGGGCGAGTCACCGAACATGACCACTCCCGGGGCCGGGATGGTGGCGGTGGTGGCGAGGAAGCCACTGAAGAGGTTGCCGGCGGCGTCGGTGACAGTGCCGAGCTCGGTGTTCAAGAGCTGCGGGTAGCTGATGCCCTTGGGCGAATTGTCACTCGGGCCCACGGTGTAGCGGAAGGTGAGCGTCGTGGTGTTCTCGCCGGCCGCAACCGTCGCCCAGCGCGTGCCCTGGTCTGTGGTGAGTGCCACCCGAGGCGTGCCGCTCGCCACGACGGGCTTGCTGAAGCTCACGCGGAAATCGATGTGCTGGCCGGTGAGGTAGGTGGCGTTGGCCGGGAGCTCCACCCCGGTGATGAGAGGCCGGATGGCGTCGACCTTGACGGTGGTGGCGCCGGCGTTGGGAACGGCGATGCTGGGAGCGACGCCGCCGCCGTTGCTGAGGACGTCGCCGTTGAGGTTCAAGGGACTGGTGATCTCGAGGCCGGTGCTGTCGAAGCTGTTGCCCGACACCACCCAGCGGTAGGTGAGCTGCGTGGTGCCGCTGCCGGCGTGGTAAAGTGCGTAGCGCGTGGCCCCGCCGACGGTGAGCTTAAGGCGGGAGCTGCCGGTGGTGACGGAAACGGCCTCGTTGAAGGTCACGAGGAAGTCGACGGCGTCACCCAGCTTGTACCCCGCGGCCGGGTGCGACCCCGTCGCCTGGGCACTCAGCAGGGCCGGAGCGACCGAGCTCACGTTGTGGCGCGAGAAGGTCGTCGCGGTGTAGTTCGGACGCACGGGGTGGCCACCAAGTGCTTCGAGGCTTCCTTGGGTGAAGTTGTGGACGCCGCTGAAGCGCAGGCCCGTGGTGGTGTTCATGCCGCCGAAGATCACGAGGCGGTAAGTGAGCTGAGAGGTACCGCTGCCGGCGTGGTAGCGGAAGGGGTAGAGGACGCCGCCGACGTTGGCGATGACCGTCGGTGTGCCTGTGGCGACCACGGGCCGGTCGAAGTTGAAGACGAAGTCGAGGGCCTCGCCCTGGTTGTAGGTGCGCTCCTCGGGAGCGCTGATCGAGAGGACTTGCGCGCTGGTGCCGGCGACGATGATCGCGCCGCTGGAGCTGGCCGGGAGCGCGAGGTGAGCGGCATTGAGGGCGGCGTCGGTGAGCTGGCCGCCGTTGAGCGCGAGCTGAGCGCCGATCACCAGGCCATCGGTAGAGAGGTCGTCCTGCGCGACGGCGTACTGGAAGACCAGCGCGCTGGTGCCACTGCCCGAGAGGTAGGTCGCCTGACGGTACTGGGCGCCGAGCTGGAAGCCGAGCGCGGGTGCGCCGCTGACCAGCACGGGCTCACTGAAGTTCACCGTGAAGCTCAAGAGCTGGCCGGCGAAGTAAGTGGCCGCCGCTGGAAGCACCACCGAGCTCACGGCCGGCGCAGTGGTGTCGAGGCGTGCGGTGGTCAGTCCGGTCTGCTTGGAGTAGCTCAGGCCCGCGGCCGCGCCGCTCAAGAAGGTCAGCGTGCCGCCGTTGAGGTTCGGGGCCTCCGTCAGCTGAATGCCGTTGCTGTTGTCACCGGCCTGCACGAGGTAGGTAAACTTGAGGCTCTTCGTGCCGGAGCCCGAGCTGTAGAGCGCCTGACGGACTTCGCCGTTGACGATGAATTCGACGGCCGGCCCTCCGGTCACGTTGACCGAGCCGGCAGCGTTGAGCTGAATCTCGAAGGTGTCGCCCACTTTATAGGATCGGTTACTGGTGGTGACCGCGGAGAACTGAGCAAAGGCGACGAGGGGAGCGAGCGTGCTAACGAGTAAAAGAAGAGAGCAAGTCCTGTTGTGAAGCAGTCCCAAAAGCTGTTGGGACTTTCGTAATACTCTTTTGGTTCTGAGGACTAAGCTTTTCAACTTTGGGGCCTTGTTTTGTTAAAGGACCTTCAAATTATATGGCTCTGCAGCAAATTCTTTTCGGTTTTTTTAATAATCGTTTAATAGATTAAAACGCTTCTATTAGAAATCGTTGTAATTAGCTGAAATGACGTTTATGCTTAGTTGAGACAAGATTTAAATTTCAAGAAGTTGTGAAGTTAGTTTAAAGCAAACAAGGACTGTTGATGCCGGTCATTCATGCCACATTGAAAGCTATTAAGAACCTTATCCTGCCCAAGGGTGACCACTTTCGGAGGCTCCCCATCGGGCCTTTGCGTGGAAGTGTGATGAAAATCGACTTCTATCACCAGTTCCGCCAGTACCTCGGGCTCTACGAATTCGAGCTGAATCCGCACTTCAAGCGCCTGGTGCGCCCGGGCATGCGCAGCTTCGACATCGGCGGCAAGGGGGGCTACAGCTCGCTGCTCTTGAGCTCCCTCTCGCAGGGCGGGCAGGTGCTGTGCTTCGAGTGTGACCCGCCGGCCATCGAAGAGCTAAAAGAAGTGGTGGCGCGCAACCGCTGGCCCATTCGGCTGGTGGCGGCCTTCGTGGGAGACAGGGTCGATGACTCGCACAAGACCATCGACTGGGCCGCGCAGGAGCACTTCGTGCCGGACTTCATCAAGCTCGACATCGAGGGCGCCGAGGTCCTCGCGCTGAAAGGCGCCGACCGCGTGCTGCGCGAGCGCAAACCCTCCCTCATCATCGAGACCCACGGCCTCGAGCTCGAGCAGGAGTGCCTGCGGATCCTGCGCAGCTACGGCTACGATCCGAAGGTGATCCTGCCCTCGAAGGTCTTCCCGGAGAAGCGCGAGACCTTCGCGCACAACCAGTGGATCGTCGCCGAGGGCCGTGCTAGCGCAGAGTGAGTGCGATGAGGTTGAGCGCCATGAGGCCCGTGAGCAGCTGCTGGTAGAGGGGCCTTGTCGCCAGGGCCTTGAGCGTCGCGCTCACCATGAGCTTGGCGGCGTACACCGCTGCACACTGGGCCAGAACTTGGAGTGGGTCGAGTTCGAGTTGAGCCTTGAGGGCGAGGCCTAGGAGCTGGGTCGAGGCCATGAGCGCGTAGGCGAAGCTCACCAGCGCGAGGTAGGCCCGGGGCGAGCGGTAGCGGCCGGCGGCGAGAGTGACGAGCAGCGGGCCTCCCATGTTCGAGAGCCCATGGACGAGGCCCGTGAGAAAGAGCGTCGGGGTCTCGAAGCGCGCGAAGAGGCAGCGAATTCTCTCCCGCGGGCCCTCGCCGCTGAGGCGCAGCAGGATGCCGAAGCCCAGCATCGCTGTGACCAAAGGCCGCAGGTACATGCCGGCGGAAAACTGCGCGCTGAGGAAAATCCCCAAAGCGAGCGCTGGCAGGGCGGCGAGGAGCACGATCCGCCGAGACGCGCGCGTGCTTCCCTCGAAGCGCAGGTCCCAGCACTGGAGCAGGCTGAGGAACACCGACGCGGGCAGCAGCGCATTTTGCACCTCGATGAAATCGAAGCCGAGGGCCAAGAGCAGCGGCGTCCCGAGCATCAGCAGGCCCACGCCGAAGAGCGACTGGGTGAAGGCCAAGAGAAAGCTCAGGGCGACGATGGTGCTCACTCGATCTCCCGGGTGACGATGTTCGAGCCGTGCAGCTGGCGGGGCCTGCGCCACGTGATGTCCAGCGACTGGAACATCGAGTCGTTCTCCTGCAGCCAGGTCTCGTCGACGCCCGCCCGGCGCAGATCGCGCTGGGCCATGCGCGGGATCATGACCGCGCCGGGGACCACGGCGGCCTGGTGGAAGCCGAAGCTCGCGTAGCGACTCGCCTCGCGCACGTCGCCCACCATGAAGAGCGGAATGCAGGCCGAGGCGCACATCGACTCCACCACGGTGGTGATCTCACAGCGCTCTTTCGGGCAGGCCTTGCGCAGAGAGCGGGCCAGCTGGTTGAAGCGCATCTGGAAGCCACCGCCACTGTGGAGCACTAAGCGGATCGGGAGATCCGGGATGAGCTTCTTCTGCACCGCCTTGAGCCCGTCGAGGTCCTCGACGAAGCCACTCAGAATCACACCGCGCAGACTGATCTCCTGGAAGCTTCCTTTGTCCTGATGGGTGATGGAGTAGCGAGTGCCACTGAAGCGGTAGGGTTCCTGGGCGAAGGTGTTGAGGGAGAGTGTCAGCAGCACGAGCGCACAGGTAGAGAAGAGAGTTCGCATGTGGGCCTCCTAGAAAGAGGCCCACCCTAGAGTCTTTTTTTCGGCGCAGACCCGAGTGAGTAAAGTTTTTACTCTATGCTCTCGAGAATCGCGGCCACGCCCATGCCCCCCGCGGTGCACACGGAGATAAGTCCTCGTTTGTTCTTCCCCGTGGAAAGTAGCTTGGCCAGCGTGCCGAGGATGCGTGCGCCGGTGGCGGCGAAGGGGTGGCCGAGGGCCAGCGAACTCCCCTTGACGTTCAGGCGTGAGCGATCGAGGCTTCCGAGAGCTTGCTTGAGGCCCAGTTCTTCGCGACAGAAGCGCTCGTCCTCCCAGGCCTGGAGGGTGCAGAGCACTTGGCCGGCGAAGGCCTCGTGCAGCTCGTAGTAGTCGAAGTCTTGGAGTGAAAGGCCCTGGCGCGCGAGCAGGCGCGCCACCGCTTTGGTGGGCGCCATGAGAAGACCCTTGCCGCGCGGGAAGTCTACCGCGGCCGCTTCGAAGTCGATCACGCGGGCCAGCGGTGTGGCCCCGATGGCGCTAGCGCCTTCCGGGCCTCCGAGTAGCACGCAGGCCGCGCCGTCGGTGAGCGCCGTGGAGTTCCCAGCGGTGAGGGTGCCACTGGCGCTGCGGTCGAAGGCCGGTTTCAGCTTGGCGAGGCGCTCGAGGGTGGTGTCGGCGCGCAGGATGGCGTCTTTCGACAGGCCAAAGGCCGGCGTGAGCAGATCCTGGAAGAAACCCTCGTCGTAAGCCTTCGCGCCGTTCATGTGACTGTGGTAGGCGAGCTCGTCCTGCGCCTCCCGCGCGATCTTCCATTCCTTCACCATCAGCTCGCAGTGCTCGCCCATGGACTTGCCGGTGCGCGGTTCGTTAACGTTGGGGATGACGGGGAGAAGGTCCGAAGGCCTGAGCTTCAAGAGGAGCTTCGCGCGCTCGCCGAGCGTGCGCGCCTGGGAGAGCTGGATGAGCACGCTCTGCAGCTGGCGCGAGATCTCGATGGGGACGTCACTATTGGTGTCGACGCCGCCGGCGATGCCGAGGTCGATCTGGCCTAGGTAGATTTTCTGCGCGATCTGCCAGGCGGTCTCCAGCCCCGTTCCACAGGCGCGCTGGACGTTGTAGGCCGGCGTGTTCGGCGAGAGCTCGGTGCTGAGCACGCACTCCCGCGCGAGGTTGAACTCCCGCGAGCTGTTCATCACCGCGCCGAGGGCCACGTCACCGACCTCCACGCCGGAGAGCTTCGCGCGAGCGACCAGGCCCCGGAGCGCTTCGGTCATGAGCTGCGCGCGCGTGACGTCGCGGTAGTGCGTGTGGCTCTTGCAGAAGGGGATGCGGTTCGAGGCCAAGACGTAGACACTGCGGGCCTGGACTTTCACGGGAAACTCCTTGCGTTGGATCTTCTCTTCTTAGAGTAAGGGGGCAGTTTGTAACGGCCAGTGAAATCAATCGGCAATGTTGCGCACGGGTGAACTACACGATGCCTGAGTTGTGAAATAGGCTAAAAATAATTGTAAAGATGTTTTGCTCTAAGTGCCTGAAAAATCAGATGTTTCACCCGTCAAAGGAGACCTTATGAAGTTTCTCGTTCTCTTCTCGCTGCTGATCTCGGGCCTTGCCTTCGGCCAAGTTAACTACAGCAACACCATCGACATGGACCGCGCGCACTCGAACTTCAAGCTCGACCAGGCCGTCTACAGCATGATCCCCACGCGCACCGAAGTCCGCACTATTCCTCACTGTAACATGGAAACGGACTACCCGTGCACGGAAGTCGTGGTGCTCGAGTCCGAGCCCGCAATCCAGGTTTACGTCGACTACACCGAAGGCCGCTTCAACGACCCAGAGAACATGAAAGGCCACGTCAGCTTCAACTTCCCCATCGAGCTCTTCGCGGCGGATGAAGTCGCTGCTCTCAAGGCCGCGTCTCCCATGTGGCGCCTCGGCGGCGCGCGCACGCGTCGTGCCTTCGCTCAGCGCAACTTCACTCTCAGCACCCGCCTCGCCCAGCGCACCATCCAGGTGGTAGACGTGCGCAACTCGCGCCTGTGCCCCGTCATGGAAAACGGCGAGACTCAGCCGGGCTGCGTCGAGCGCATCGTTTACCGTTCGGCCATCACCATGGTGCGTGAAGTGACCGTGAACCAGAAGTAAGTTCCACGCTCAAATCCGATCGCCCGGGGGCCACCGCAGTCGCGGTGGCCTTTTTTTTTAGGGGGCGAGGATGCGCTTCTTGAGCAGCGCCTGGAAGGCGAACTCGGCGAAGTGCGCGTCCGGCACGAAGGCCACGGTCCAGTGCGCGTTGGGGTGCTTCATGATCTGCGCGTTGAGCACCTGGAAGCGCGCGCGGTAGAGCAGCAGCATGGGCCGCAGGATGTTCTCTAAGAGCAGCCGGCGGGCCTCCACCAGCGACTGGTGAAAGGTCACCTGGGTGAGGGTGCGGGAGGCCTCGAGTTTCTTGATCAACTGATCGAGCCGCAGGTAGAGGTTGTAGCTCGCGGCGGCCACGTACATGAGTTCCGCCCCGGTGCTGGTGAGGCGCGCGTCCGCGTTGGTAGCGCGGTTGGGGATGTTGGCCGAGTTCAAGACCGCGTCGTAGCGGCGCATGACCGCCAGGAGGCGATGGTAGAGCGAGAGCTTGCTGGCGTCGGAGGCCCGCACCGCGCGGTCCACGAAGAGCGCTTCGTTGAGCTCCTTCACCAGCTGGGCGGCGTTGTTCTGTCGCAGCGGCGCCTGGAAGAGTTGGTCCGTGGCGCGCCAGATCTCGGTGAGCTCGCGCTTGTCGATCTTCGCCATCCCCGGTGCCCCCGTCAGCGCGACGTGCAGTTCCTGGGCGGCGGCGTCGATCTTCAGGGAGTTGTCGAGGAACTTGTCCTTTCCGGAGAGCTTGAGCTCGAAGGCCGGGCCGGTGAGGCGCGGGTTGAGCAAGAGGACGATCTCCTCGCGGGTGGTGAGCACCTTGGCGATGGCCTCGATGTCATGGCCTAGCAGCCGCTCCTCGCCAGGTTTGAGCTTGTGGAAGGAGTTGAAGTAGCGCGAGACGATGTTCAAGAGCAGCGCGCGCACCTTGCTCAGGATCGGCGCATCGAGGTTGAGGTTGGTGAGCTTGCCGAGGGCGAGGTTGATGAGCGAGGGTTTCCCGAACTCGATGGCCACGCGGTGAGGCACCAGGCCGATCGCCTCCTGCGAGAAGTAGATCGGGAGCGCGTCGTCGCGCAGCTGTGCGCGCAGCTGCGTGAGGTTGCGCTGGTGCAGGCCCACTTCCGCGCTCAGCGCGTAGGCGTCTTCGTCGATGCGCCATTTCTCCGTGCGCGCCCAGCTGAGGAAGGTCTTCTTCTTCTCCACCACGCTGGCCTTGAGCTTGAGGAAGATGCGCTGGCGATCGCGCACCTCGAGGGTGAGGTTGTTGAGGATGTAGTGGGTCTGCTCTTTGTCGATGGCGAGCTCCGCCTGGTAGTCGCCGTTCTGCGCGCTGATCATCTCCTGCAGCATGCGGTTCACCGTCGCCTCGAGGTGGCGGAAGCTCAGCGAACTCAAGAGGTCCACCGCCGAGCGGTCGTGGTCGTTGTAGAGTCCGGTGAACCCGGCGTGGTCGAGGTCCTGGGCGCGCGTGCGCAGGCCCTCGAC
>DAIPJL010000087.1:0-11418 GCA_036770305.1 Bacteriovoracaceae bacterium
ACTTCGCGGGCTTCAACGCCTGGACCTTGGTGTATACGGTTGGGGTGGATTAGCTAAGAGAGTTCGCTCAAAAGCCATGGAGGGGTCTTGCTAGACTTTGAAGCGAGGCAGGAAATGCTAGAAATACGAGCTCCCATTTGTCGCTGGGTCTGACACCACTGTGTACTATCAATATGGCCTAGGTGCTGATCAACAAAGAGGTGTTCTTCGCCCATGGGAGCCACATCGAGATCCTTCGAAATGCGCAGCTCGACACCGCTAGCGCTTGCTTCTGCCCTCCATTTTTGAATCACGTACTTATCGTCTTCGATTAGAAGAGCCCGATAAAGCGGCATCAGTTCAATGGAATCGAATTTTTCGATTGGTACGGTTATCCAGCGTAGGTTTGGCGTATCCAGTGAGCGAGGAAAAGGTGAGATGATGATACAACGCCGATCAGAATTCGCGACCACGGAGAGGTCATTGAGGCGTGTGATACCAGGGGCAACTCTATCGTATCCGAAGCTGTAGGCTAGCTCGTTTGGCGACAACCAGATGCGGTTAGGGGGAGTTGGAACAATAATACTGAAGCTCGTTCCATTCGGGGAAGATTCGTGGCTCAGCAACGCGCCGATATTGTCCAAAGCCTCTCGGGCACTTTTTAAGCCCAAACCACTACCTTGCAACTTAGTGGTTTGCTGATCATTTTGGGGATAGAATCCTGGACCATCGTCAGAAATGATAACCCGTACATCTAGTCCGAAATCATCACAGGTAATTCGAATCGGAACGCCATGTGGTTGAACCTCTAGTGCATTCTTAACGATGTTCGTCAGGGCACGACTTAGATGCGGCTTAGAGGTAAAGAACTGGCGAGTGGTCTTAATTGAAAGAGTGGGAGGCACGAAGGTTTCGGCATGAGCAGTGGACCTGGAGATGACGTCTTGGAGAACATCAAGAGGGGAGAGGACCGATTTATTCAAGCCCTTTTTTTCAGGCAATAAGTCGAGGGCGATATCTTCGATATCGATTATCGCACTCTGGGATTCAGGGGAGAGGTAAGTCAGACTGGAGTCAGACTTCACCAAGCGGATAGGGGCGAGGATGTCGTGGGCAACCTTAAGTGCGATCTTAGCGCGCTCTTCTTCAAATTTCATGCGTTCGACGCGCAGTTCGGTCGTTTTGACTGTAGTGACGAGGCGATTGATCAGCAGACCTAGTTCACCAAGTTCTGCCAAAGGAGTGCTCGCACCTGAGGCCAGGTTGGAAATCTCACGCTTTAGCGGAGCGTAGACAAAGCCTTTCCACCCCAGAATGACAATCAAGCAGCACATAAGTGCAAAAATCACACAGAAAAGAAAAATAAATGAGATGTCGGAAACTGAGAGGGAAGGAGTTTTTTGCAGATACGAAATACTTCCAATAGGAGAGATTGCGTCTCTGAATTCAATCGTTTTTAGATTTCGAGAGACAATTGGACAAATCGACTCTGGGAATTCAGTGAGATAAGTCGAGTTCAATAGGTTGCAATCCTTGTCGTAAAACGCCACAGCCTCGACGTGCGGAATGATGTTCAGTATTCGAGAAAGCGAGAGGTAGTCTTGCTGTTTCCTTGCGACCTGATGGGTTGAAAGGACGTTTTTAATCTGGTTTTCAACAAGAACTGATACTTCGGCGTCTAAGCTTGCGGTCCTTATGAAGGCAATGCTTGCGAGGCTTACAAACGAAAGAATTAGAATTCCAATAGTGGTAACGAAAATAAAGCGAGAGTTAATATTGTTAAGGATTTTACGCCACAACATTGTATTGAACTTTTGGATTGATCTTACTCAGATCAATCGCAAGTGGATTAATGTAACCGTCTAAAAGTTTAGAAAAGCCGAGAGGCTGAAGCATCGGGCAAAACGATCTCACAACGCAGAAGGACTCGACTTGAAAGAACGCGGGAAGCAAGGGGATATCTGCGATCCAAAAAGTACTTTCAGGAATATCTACCGACACCATTCCGCTACCCCTGCGACCAAGAAACTCAAGCTCTGGGGGATTGTCGAGATGGTAGCGCTGAACACTAGAGGGACCCTCATAAAAAGTGGAACTCATGAAAGACGACAAATTGGCAGGATTCTCACTCCAGCATCGCAGAGCGGATAGCTCCTCGGAGCTCCGCTTGAGGGCACTTTTAAGGCTAGCATTCGCCGATGAACCGTAAAGATAGCCGTATTGATCAAGCTTAACGCGCGACAGAGTAACATGCCGATTTAGTGGGCCTTGCCAAACATATTGCTCAACTGTTGAGAGGGAGGGCGATATATTTTCAAACAGCGCCTTTGTGATTGTGTGTCGCTCAATTATCTCGTTTAGTGAATTCGATACAGCTTCGTTCCTGCTTAGGTGCGCAGCAAGCCCCGAAGATGTTGCCAAAAAGTGACTAACACTATCAAACTCAGCAACCATGTCCGCGTGAGACTTTCGGGACATCGTCTGGAGGTTAATCCACTCCACGGGGGATTGCTTTAAATGAATTCGCTCGGCAAGCTCCATGAGGGATTTCGAAAGAGCAATAGATTCATTTTTATCTGCGCCCCAGGCATTGAGCTCTTTGCCGTTAAATACGGCCGAGATGTGGACGGTTTTTATTTTTCCGTCAGACCAGCAGGACTTAACTTGTAAGCCTGATGTGGAGGCTAAGATTGCCTCCTTAACGGCGTCGATTCGGTAAAGGAGTTTTAGGTTATTTAACACGGATCTTCCAGAAGGTTAGTGATTCGGTGGTGTTCATTTCAGAAACATCGATTGTTTCCGTGTTATAAAAGTCCGGAGTTGAAACATAAAATAGCGGGATGATTTCGGCTTCGGCTGACATCTCATTCACAATGCTGCTGATAGTGCTTTCCTCGTCCCCTATGCCTTCTTGATAGCGATGAATTAATTTTTTTATTTTCCCGTTGGGATTGGTGCCAAATTGGGTTGGTGCCATATAGAGGATGTTTAGGGCTTCAGTTAAAACTGAGTAAGTCATTGAGGTTGGTACAAGATAGGCGTCAAAGTTTTTTAATTTCTTCCTTTCGTAGAATTCAGGCGCTTTGTCTTCAAATGCTAGCTTGACGTTGCTTTCAATGGCTTTTGAAAGTGCAAGGTCCAATTCATTAAATGTGAACTTCCTTGTTCCGACAGTGGAAAGAACTGTAATTTCAGGTGGTAGTGTTATGTTGGCTTCATTGATGCCGATTGCCGACGTGGGATTGAATTTTTTCTGAAATGCAAAAGAGTCAGGAAGGAAAAACTGATTTGCTTTCTTAAAGAATTTCCCATTCGTTGGTATAGAAAGTTTGGCATGAATTGATGATGCGATCTTTTGTCTTACACGAATGTCGGAGAATTTTTCTGACGAGGGATTAAGAACCAGATAGCAAAGTGTGTTGTAACTCGGATTGATAACGTCATATCCATGCGGAACAAGCGCTTTTGATGAATCTTTTGGCAAGAACTCAGTTGTGCCAATATCTATACCATTCATAAGAGAGGAGTTTCCAGATTGGGGAGCTGGTATGATTTCAACTTCTCGAGGTGCTTTGTTGTCGCTCCATCTGAAATATGGATTTGCCTCAAGCCGTTTGTTCGTTTTAGGTAGGTATGCTCCCGAGACAACTTTCCAGTCCTCTACTTTAATAGGGTAGGTTTTGAGTAAGCTCTTGTGGATAACTCCGGAGTCTGCCAGAGAGAAGTAGTAAAGAAGCTCTTTTGTTTTTCTCTTGAGCTTTAGTTGAAGCTGGTATTCGGAAATAACTGTTATGCCTTCAAAATCCTGGTCGATATTTTGTAGATTTTCAGCATCGAACAAAAAATCCTTAAATGGGATATGGGCACTACCCAAAATAACTAACCTCTTTAACGATGAAGCAACATCCACAGCCTTTATAGATGATCCATCAGAAAACTCAGCTCTGTTTAACTGAATTTTGACTATTTTACCGTCGTCGGATACTTCAAACGAATTCGCTAGCATCCATTCGTAGTCACCACGAGAGTTTATGTGGACCAACTTGGCCACCATGTTGTCCATCAAGATGTATCTGTCTGCAAGCTGTAGGTTTGCTGGATCTAACGTGCTTGCTGATTCATCGAATGGTATTAGTGCCTTTATCCGCATATCTTTCTTTGTGCACCCACTGATGACAAGTGATAAAATTACAAAAGTTAAATACTTTTTTCTGAAGGTGCTCCAATAGATCCCCATCGAACACCTCCGCATCGAATCTCTCGAATTAATTGTTCCTCTTGCTCTGTGTCTGAAAGCAATAGAATTGACTCAACTCTTTGTCTAATTTGCGCCGTAGTGATTTCTGAAGTGTGCTTAGATGTAGAAGAGGACTCTATAACCTTCCATAGAAACACTGCTCGCTCATGTGGGCTGCATTTTGAATAGAGTTCAAGCGTTTCTTGCTCGCGCGATGAAAGGGGCTCTTGGAGTACATCTTTGCTGCAGGGCGCAGCTTGTGCTTTGTGGTGTACGATATCATGAGCAATAACGTTGATGGCAATGCTTGGAATAATGAGTCCTAGTGTACATTTTATTTTCTTCACTATTTTCTCCTAAAAAATCTTCAATTGGCCCTAATGCATTTTGCGTGTGAATTTCAGCTAAGCTTCAGCGACTTCAAGTCTGGGATTACTGAAATATTATTTGAGTAGTCGCTAAAAACTCTTTCGCCATAATAAATTACGTTACGAGTATTAAATAACGGTACCAGGCTAGCCTGTTGCCTGATTAGCGAGTTTAACTTTTGACCCAATATTTCAGTTTCTGCGTCGTGAATGTCTGCGAGTAGTTTTTTAATTGAGCCCTCGTGGTCAGGCAGGCATACCCCTTGTGTGGTGCAGAACATTTGTTCCGTTACGCGTTTACTCGGCTCGGTGCCAGCAAAGACACTTCCAATTCTCACGTCGTAATCTTTTTTGAGCACTCTCTCCCAAACATCCTTGGATGTGTCGTATTGAATAAGCTCAATATCCATGAAGTACCCCTTGAAGATCTCGATGATTCGTTCAATCATGCCTCCCGCTTCCTGGGACTCTGCTCTTGGCGATAGGATTGTGATCTTCTGCTGTTTTGAAGGGGTGTCTGTTATTTCACTCGTTTTTTCTGTGCTACTGTCCTGGCAGGAGTAATAGACAGATGAAGTCGGCAACATGTCATTTGAGTAACTAAATTCTTTCTTCGCTTCTATGACTCTTGAGGCGAAGTAACGCCTCAAATTTTTGCAAGCGAAAGGCCGGCTTGGGTTATCGGAGAATTCTAGGAATGTTAGGGCAAGCGGTGGGCCTTTCATCTCCTGGGCACCATTGATCTTAAGACTACTCAGTGGAACGATTATCTCGTTTGGTTTAATAGATATTGTTTCAGATGATTTACTTAGTCTTGTGATCCATGTTTTGTTTTCCTTTGAGTCGCTCCAGGAGATTTCGTCTGAGCTCATTTTATTAATGACGACATCGTTCGTGGGAATAACTTCGCCATTAATGTCAAAGCGCCAGAAGCCAAAATACGCCATTTCTAGGTATTCTGTTAAGTAAGGGATGCTCGTGGTTAGCTTGAAACGAATCGTGTTTTTTTCTTCATCGCAGACCACTGGAAATTTTTCTTTCCCTTCGATGTAGGCAGGCCACCCCTCAAGTTTCGATAGGACTGCGATGGACTTTTTGTCTTTCGTCCTTCTGACAACTTCCTCTATTCCGTTAATCCAATCAATTGATGAAAGAGCCTTTCCTAGACTGTCACGGATTCCATCTTTGATTTTTATCTCGATCGACAAACCGTCTTCAGAGATGTCCATTCTTTCAGCAGATTCGAATTGTATTTCGGAAGCCGCATTACGATGAAATAAAGTACGATTTATGTTCTCTAAAACAAAGCCATTAAAAATTGTGTTTGAAGTTATGGGGCTTAAGCTGAATTCAGATTTTGTGTCTCTTGCAAAAGTAACGATAATCGAATTGTCATTCTTCATGAGATGATGCCTTTTTTTAAAACATACTAAGGCTTCAAGATTTTCTTTGTTTCATCCGCGAATATATTTCACCCCCCTTGAGTTGTCCCTAAGATGCTGTTTTCTTGTGATTAACAATGGTGCTTTTTATTTAAATTCAAAATTGCTTTAAGCTTAGGCCAGCCCAACCCGCAACCTATTAGACCTTGTTCCGTATGCCTGGGCTGGTAAAATAAAAAAACTGGTGAGGGGTAGATCCCCATGCGCGACCATGGGCCCTCACCAGAAACTCATCCGTCCATTCGAGCGGGGTTTTTGCCCCGCTCACTTCAACTCACATGCCGAGTAAGTTTTAGATCAAGCAGCCAGAACCTATTGGCTCGCTATGAACGATCTGGAATTTTTTGGAGCGTTTTGGGATTTAATTTCTTGTTTGGATTCAACCCGTAACCAATTGGCACTTGCGCCAAAGGTATAGGCCGCTAAAATTAAAAAACTGGTGAGGGATAGAACCCCATAGTGCGAGTATGGGCCCTCACCAGAAACTCATCCGTTCATTCGAGCGGGGTTTTTGCCCCGCTCACTTCAACTCACATGCCGAGTAAGTTTTAGATCAAGCAGCCAGAATCTATTGGCTCGCTATGAACGATCTGGAATTTTTGGACTTGCTTTGGAGTTAATTGGATTGTTCCATCTAACCCGTTACCTATTAGTGATTGCTCGCCATCTAGGAGCTGATAAAATTTTAAGTGAGTGGGGGATCAAACCCCGGCCTGCAATACCGGGCCCCCGCTCACCTCGTCCCTCACGCGTTTCAACATAGAAATTGTTTCGAGAAAGCATCGTGAAACGAAAGCCGACCCGCTCACCCCTATGCAAGATAGGCTCTCCACCAACCAGGAGTTCCTATGAAAGAGATTTTTGCCCCCTACCTTGAGATTCACCCATGCCGCTCGTTGAGCAAGACCGATTTTCGCCGCGCGCTACCGCCTCTCTTCCTCATTGGCTTCGTTTCTTTTTTCTTTAGCTTTCTTATGCTGCCAACGATGCTGGCCTGGGGCTTGTTGGTTTCCCGTCGACTGGCGGACCTCTGCGGGGAAGAGTTCTACGCGGGCCCGCGTGCGCCAGTGAGCTGGCTCCTCGCGTTCGGAATACTTTCGATCCCATTCCTCGGGCTCTTCGTGGGCCTCTGGGTACTGTGCCTGTGGGACCGCCCACGCTTGCGGGACGAGCTGCGCCGGTGCTTTGAGGCGGCGGAGCTCGTCTAAGGCTTACGAGGGGTTAAGTTAGCTTTTCGCCAGGTATACCCAGTGGTATACTTGGCGCATGAGTGTGCTGCTTAAAATCCTCGAGCAAGATGATAAGAAAATTGAGCAACTCCGGCGCAGACTGGGATTGAAGTCAAAGGTAGCCGTTGTGCGAGAGGGATTACAAATGCTAGAGCAGAAAATTGAACGAGAAAAGAAGCTTCAGGCATATCGTAGAGCCGCTCGGCTCGCGGCGGTTGATGAAGCTCGTCGGGAAATTCTGGGGGAGTTCAATTCCTCTCGGAGCGACAGTGATAGCGATTAGATCATGGGGGATGTACCTCATCGATCTAAATCCCCCTCGTGCAACTAAACCCGGAAAGGTGCGCCCTTGCATCTGTGTACAGCCGGATCATTTTCACGATTTGGGGTCGAGTGTTATTCTTCCTCTGACTAGTCACATGGTTGAGAACGTCCAGTCGTTCTACCCGCTGCGTATTAGAATTCCAGCCGGAGTAGGCGGTCTCGAGCAAGCCAGCGATGTATTGGTTGATCAGCTACAGGCCTGGGATCATCGCCGTTTTGTTACGGAGATTGGTTTCCTACCGGTCTACTACCAGGAGCAGCTCCGAGGGGCCCTGCGAGAATTTCTAGACCTCTAGAAAAACTTTGCGCGACAAGAGTCAGTCCCGGGTTTAGCATTGAAGCATGCAAACGCTTAAAAATTTCCGTCCCACAACACTCGTGACTGTCGCCGCCTTCTTCCTCGCCATCGGCACTTTCACTTCGGTGTCGCTGCAGGGACTCTACCAGGTCTTGATGCTCTTTCCTTTGCTCTACTTCACCAAGCGCGCCTGGGGCCGGCAGTTCCGCCTTCCGGTCAGCAGCTGGCTGTGGCTCGCCTTCGGCGTCTGGGCCGCGGTGACCGTTTTCGTGAACTGGGCGATCATCCCGAAGCCCACGGCGAACCTCGGGAAGGTGAAGTACTACTTCTTGGCCGCACTGGGGATTTTTCCGCTGGGCGCGTGGCTCAAAGTCGTCAGCGATCGGACGCTTTCGCGGCTCTTTCGTTGGTTCGTAGTGAGCATGGTGGTCGCCGGAGCCTACGTACTCATCTCTCGCGGCTTCATCGACAGAAACATGCGCCCACTGACGGAGACGATGCGCTACGGGTACGGTACGGCACTGGTGCTAGTGCTCATGCTTGGCCTGGTGCTGTCGAAGCGCGAGCGCGCCTGGGTTGGCGAGCGCTGGGCGTGGGTCGGCATGGCCTTCGGCCTCGCGGGCATCGTGATGCTGAACTCGCGGGGTGCGCAGGCGGCCTTTCTTCTCGGAGCCTGGGCGACTCTGTGGTTCTGGAAGCGCAAGCTGGCGCTCGCGGCGACGCTCGTGCTCGGCCTCGCGGGAGGCTTCGTCACTTGGAACTACTTCTACGGCAGCAGCGAGCGGTCGAGTGTGCGGATCCTCGCGAATAAGAACAACAACTCGGACGTCATGCGCCGCTCGCAGTGGCAGGCGGCGTGGAAGGCCTTCGGCGAGCGACCCGTGATGGGCTGGGGTATGGGGAACTTCCATTCGCAGGTTGACCGCATCAAGCAGCAGTACGACCTCGACAAGAAGGACTACAACGACGCTCACGCGCACAACGTGCTCCTCGAGATCGCCGCGGGGACCGGTCTCATTGGAGTGCTTCTTTTCGTGAGTGCTTTTCTCGTGTGGATGTGGGAGGTGTGGGTCGAGGGCGGAGCTCACCGCGCGTTCCTCTTGCCCCTGTTCCTGGCCATCATCTTCGAGGCACAGTTCGAGGTGATCCTGGACGCCAACAACGCGACCATGTTCAGCTTCCTCTACGCGCTGAGCTTTTCGACGCAGAAGCGCTACCAGCTCATGGTCTAGGCGCTAGATGCCCTTCGGGAGCTTGAGCTTGCTCGGTTTCCAGTCTCGGGCGAGGGGAGCGTAGCAGCGCAGCTCTTTGACCGTCTGCTGGAGCACGCAGCTGCGAGCGTAGGCCTTGCTATCGCTGGGCACGAGGGTCCAGCCCGGGCAGCGTTTTACCATCTCGTCGGCGGCGCTGACGTAGGCCTTCCACTTGCGACGATTGCGGATGTCCTCGTCCGTTAGTTTCCACTGCTTAAAGGGATCGGCGAGGCGGGCCTTGAAGCGCTTGAGCTGTTCGTCTTTGGAGACGACCAGGAAGAACTTAATGACGACAAAATCGTCGGCCCGCAGCATCGCCTCGAACTGGTTGATCTCTTCATAGGCGGCCTGCAGACGCTTGGGAGCCGCAAGTGCTTCTACTTTCTCGACGAGCACTCGGCCGTACCAGCTGCGGTCGAAGACGGTGATGTTGCCTTTCTGGGGGAGCGCTTTCCAGAAGCGCTGGAGGTAGTGCTGCTCGCGCTCCTCGCTCGTCGGCGCACCGATCGGGACGACGCGGATGCTGCGCGGATCGAGGCCCTGGGTGAGGTGGCGGATGCACGTGCCCTTGCCGGCGGCGTCGAAGCCCTCGAGGACAATGACGGCGCGTTTCTTCGTGTGGAAGATGATCTGCTGGAGTCGGATGAGTTCGAGCTTCAGGGCCTGAATCTCCGCGTCGTCGAGGAGGGGGGTGATCTTCGTCTTGCGCCTGAGGAGGGTCGAGACTTTCACGGCGCGGACTCCTTGAGGGGTGCGAATTCCTCGATCAGCCACACCTTCTCAACTTTCCGGAGTAAGAGCTTGAGTTTCACCGGGAGGCGCTTCTCCGAAGTCACGCTCACCGTCGCGGTGGCTTCGTTTTCGCGCACGTCGAGGCCGTCGATGGAGTAGTTCTGGTGGTCGGTGAGCGCCGCGAAGACCTCGTCACCGAGGAAGGGTTTCAGCAGGGACTTGTCCCTCAGAGTGCTTTTAAGCGCTGGGGTGAAGAACTGCCAGAGGGCGCGCAGGCCCGAGTCGGGGGTCGGGCGATGGTTGAAGCGCAGGGCGTAGAGTACCACCTGGATGACCTCCTTGGCTTCGTAGCGATCGGAGGGGTGAGGGATGGAGGTATCGATGGGGCCCAGCTGCGACTCGAGCTTCTCGTTAGAGGTGCTGGTGTAATAGCGCACTAAAAAGAACTGGATCCCCAAGACAGCGACGAGGAGCGGCAAGATGACGCGAAGGTTTTTCATCACCTTTATCATAGGGCAGAAAGGGGCATTTGCCAGTGGGGGACGGTGACAAAATCGAGAGCTACGACTACATTCTTAGAACCAAGTTTAACGCAGGGGTAGATATGAAAGTTACGATCATCGGCACTGGCTACGTAGGCCTCGTCACCGGGACATGTTTCGCGGAAATGGGCCACTCGGTCACCTGCGTGGACATCGACGCGAAAAAAGTCGAACGCATGAAGCAGGGCGAGTGCCCGATCTACGAGCCCGGCCTCGAAACCATGATGAAGAATAACATCGACGAAAAACGCCTTTTCTTCTCCACTGGTTACGAGAGCGTCACCGACGCCCAGACGGTTTTCCTCGCCGTCGGTACGCCGGCGTCCGACTCGGGCCAGGCCGATCTCAAATACATCTTCTCCGCCTGTGACGGGATCGCGCCCTATCTCCGCGACGGCTCGGTCGTGGTGGTGAAATCTACGGTACCCGTGGGCACGGGGCTCAAGGTTCGCGACTACCTCAGTGGGAAAACCTCGAAGAAGTTCGCCGTCGTCAACAACCCGGAGTTCCTCAAGGAAGGTTCGGCGGTGGAAGACTTCATGAAGCCTGAGCGCATCATCATCGGTGCCTACGACGACGCCGCCGCGAAGGTCGTCGAGGAGCTCTACGAGCCCTTCAACCGCCAGGTGAAGCGCACCATCCGCATGTCGAACCTCAGCGCCGAGCTCACGAAGTACGCCGCCAACTGCTTCCTCGCGACGAAGATCTCTTTCATGAACGAGGTCGCTCGTCTGTGTGACCTCATCGGCGCCGACGTGGAAGAGGTCCGCCACGGCATCTCCACCGACTCGCGCATCGGCAGCCAGTTCCTCTACCCAGGCCCGGGCTACGGCGGCTCCTGCTTCCCAAAGGACGTCAAGGCGCTGGTCTACACGGCCAAGGAGAAGGGCATGAGCCTGCAGATCGTCGAGGCGGCGGAGACGGTGAACGACGAGCAGAAGAAGTACGTCGTCGGCAAGGTGCTCAAGCACTTCGGCAACGATCTCAAGGGCAAGACCTTCACGCTTTGGGGCG
>DAIPJL010000088.1:0-11360 GCA_036770305.1 Bacteriovoracaceae bacterium
TCACCGAAGAGACTCCGCTCAAATCTCTGCGCAGCGTCCAGGGGAGCTACTACCAGTGGGAGCAGATCCCGCTGGCGGCGAGCTTTACTCTCTCGCTCGACGGCATCAATCTTTTTGCCGATGCGCCTCAGCGGCGCCTTCTTCTCGGCGCCACCACTGTCAAGGACTGTCAGCACTTCTTGCCCGACCAGCAGGCCCTTTCGCGGCTGGTGCAGCAGCTCAGTGAGAAAATTGATTTTCCCCTGCCGCCGCTGGAGCGCGCCGAGGTTAAAACGGGCATCCGCTCAGTGCTCAAGGGCCGGGCGCCATGGAGTGGGCAGCTCGCCGACGGTCTCTTCTCCACCGCGGGCCTTTACAAGAACGGCTGGGTCTCTGCGTTCTTCGAGGCGAAGAAACTCGCCGAGCTGATTCACAGGGCCTGACGCCAGCGCTGTAGAAATTCTGCCTGACAGCTGCTGACCGCAGGGGCCTCGAGCAAGCGCTCGACCTCTCTTCGGCCCGTCACCAGCCGTGGGGCCGGGCCTTCGCTGGCAAGTTCATGGGCGATGAGCTTCGCCAGTAAAGCAGCGGACCGCTGCGTGAGGCCCGGCTGCCTGAGCTCGCACTGGGTGCTCGGCACGTGGACGAAGGTCGCGGCGAGCTCGGGGTAGCTTCTGGCCGTGAGGTAGGCGAGGTGGTTGCACACGAAGGTGTCGGCGTTGCCCGAGACGGTCACCAGTTTCCTCTCTTGCTCCGAGAGCGCGCACCACCAGCTGGCGTAGTTGGCCCGGAGCCCAACATAGGAAGGCCCGCTGCGCTCGATGGACTGCCAGCGGCGCGAGACGCCGTCGTTGTCAGGCCCGCGATCATGGTTGCGGTTGCGGGCGCGCGTTTCCCACTTCACCGTGCAGGGACCTTCGCCCAGAGAGATCACCAGCGGATCTTGGGCGCCGCTGTGCTGGAGGCACTCGGCGAAGGCCTTCGGCGCGCGCTCGTAGCTCGTCGGGAGTTCGCACAGCACGATGTCGGCTGCGGGCAAAAGGCCCGGCAGCAGCTGGGCCAGCGCCCAGGAGTTGTTGTGGGTTTTGCCGCCAAAGGGGTCAAAGGCCGTGACGACCACTCGGTCATAGGCGAAGAGGGCCGGCGCCGAAAGCGCGAGGGTGAGCAAGAGGAGGAAGCGCATGGGGCATCTATGCCACACCTGGGCCGGTTTCCTGCCCGAGGAGGTAATTATTTCCAGCGTAGGCGGATCGGGGGCCTCTGGCAGAATGGAAGTATAGCTTTTTCATACTCTAGGAAGGAGTCCCGCATGCGTGCCTCACGCCTCGCTCTCTCGGCCCTGGCCGGCCTCTCACTCGCTCTCCCAGCACTGGCCAACTCGCTGCCCTGGGCGCAGAGGCCCCACACCGGCGAACTGCTCTACAAGCTCAAGGAGAGCGTGGGACGCTCGCATCCGGTGTTCTCGCACTTCGGCCTTCCGCCCCACGACCCGCGGGCGCTGCTCCAGCTCATCAGACCCGCGGTGACAGGCCCTAAGCTGGAGGAGCTGCGCCAGGAGATGCTCCGGAGCGCGGCCTTCAAGTTCGTCGAGTACAACACCATCGAGGACGAGGACGACGAAGCCCCCTCCGAGCTCGACAGCGACCTCCAGTGGCACCACGTGAACATCGGCACCCTCGAGGCCTGGCGCACCACCAAGGGCGAGGGGAGTGTCACCGTGGCGGTGTGCGACTCCGGCGCCCAGCCGGACCACGAGGATCTGGCGGCCAACCTGCTGCCGGCCTGGAACCTAGTAGAGAACAACTCCAACCCCACACCGACCACCTCGCACGGCACCTTCGTGGCGGGGATCATCGCGGCTTCGCTCAACGAGCTCGGCGGCGTGGGTGTCGCCCCGCAGGTGAAGCTGCTGCCGATTCGCATCTCGAACGCCAAAGGCGGCACGACGATGAAGCTCATCACGGACTGCATCCGGCTGGCCGCCGACCGGGGCGCTCGCGTCATCAACGTGAGCTTCACCGGCGTCGAGAGCCGTGTGGTGGAGGAAGCGGGCCAGTACGCCGCCCAGCGCGGGGCCCTGCTCGTCTACGCCGCTGGTAACCAAGGCAAGCTGCGTTCACTGAGCACCTATCCGGACTATCCCCATGTGCTCGCCGTGGGGGCGACCACTAAAGACGACCGTCGCTGGACCTACCGCAAGAACATCTTCTCCTCGGGCGGCTCGAACTACGGGGCCTTCATCGACCTCGTGGCCCCCGGGCACAACATCTACTCGACGACCATCTACCGCGGGTCGCAGGCGCGCTACCGCAGCGGCAGCGGGACCTCCTACGCGGCCCCCGTGGTGAGCGGCGTGGCCGCACTGGTCTTCGCCGTCAATCCGCTCCTGGCGCCCAAGCAGGTCGAGCAGATCCTGCTCGAGTCTGCGGATCCCATCGGAAGTGAAAACGTCTTTGGCGCGGGGAGAGTCAACGCTCACGAAGCTGTTCGTCTTGCCTTGAAAAGCCTCGGCCAATAAAAGAAGTAGGGCCCTCGCGAGGGCCCTACATTCTTTCGTTATTCGCGGGAGAGGCGAGAGAGCTCGTTGACCACGTTGATGAGCGGTTGCGGCCGCGGGTACTTGAACTCGCAGGGCACCTCGCGGGGCCGGCCCTCTTGCTCAGGGATCACGGTGCACTTCTCGTCGAAGCCGAACTCGCGAGTCACGTTGTAGACGAAGGCGTGCGCCGACCGAGCCACCGGACGCCAGCTGGCGGGCGTCTGGCCCTTTCCGTCCCAGCGCTCGAGCTTGAGATCCTGCACGTAGACCTTATCGTTCTTGGGGACCACCCAGAAGAAATCCGGCTGCTTCACGCGTGGCGGCCCCGACTGGTTTTCTTCGCTGCCGACGCGGTTGCCGGTGGAGTAGCGGTGCAGGCGCTTGCTGGCCCGCCACTGGCCTCCGACGATGTTGCCGCGGGCGTCGAGCTCGAGGTCGTACATCATCTTCTGGGTTTTGATCTTGTCGTTCTCCGGGCCGTCAGTGAGGGAGTCCTTGTTAGGCCGTTGCCAGGCGAGGAAGCGCAGTTCGAGCTCGACGCCGACGAGGCGCACGGCCTCGGGCGCGCGGTTGGGCGCGAAGGGATCTTTGTAGTCGGCGAGGCTCACCACCGACTCGGCGAGGGTGCCGGCCTTGCCGGTGCGCGGGTGGAAGAAGTTAAACTGGTAGCCCGATACGGGGTGGTTGTTTACCACCGCATCCGCGTCGATCTCGGCGATGAACGAGCGACCCTGGACACCCGTGATGTTCACCAGCGCCGCGTGCCACACCGCCGGGTGCACGTCCGCGCAACGCGGGAGCACGGCTTCGCCTTCTTTCTTCGGGAGCTCGTCGACGTAGCGGCCAAACTCGTCCTGCGCCGGGCGCTTGTCGTCGCAGCGGTAGCCTTCCACGATCACCTGGTCTTGCACGTTCGAGTTGGCATAGAAGAGGGAGATCAGCGCCTTGATGTCGTCCGGGTAAAAGGGCAGACGCTTCCCGTTCGGAAGTCTGACTTCTACTGTTTTTTCCGGACGGGGATAAACTCCCGCGGCGACCGCCCAGCCGTGGCAGATGCCTTCCCACAAGGCCATCAGACGGTTGGACTTCGGCAGGCGGTAGCCCTCGGGGATCTCGATGGAGCTCAGGAAGCCCCACTTCTTATTGTTGCCCCAGTCTTCGGTGAACTGCCACACACGATTGGTGAGGTCGAAGCTCATGTCTCCCATCAGCAGGTCGTATTTCTCTGAGGGAGCGAGCTTCGCAAGCTCCTTCTCACTCATGTCCATGACCTTTGGCAGCTGCTCGAGGCGGCGCTTCTTCCAGCTGGTGACATTGTTCTCCCAGCCGATCATCTGCCAGAAGGCGATGTAGTTCTTGTCTTGCCAGGTGTTGGCGATCTGGCCTTGGTTGAGCGCCCAATAGTAGCCGCCCCAGGGGCGGATGGTCGTGTCGCGGTTCAAGAGCTGGCGTTTCTCCATCTCGAAGACGTTCATCACCGGAGCCTTGTCTTCCGCCAAGCGCTCGACGCGCTCTTTGATGTCTTCCACCGCAAAAGGTCGATGCGGGTAGATCTCCTTGAGGGGATCCGCGACGGCTGCAAAGCTGGTGCTCAAGAGAGCGCATAGACCCAGGGTCTTGAGGGAAGTGTTCATCTGATCTCCTAAAGTTTAATGCTATGCGGTATACCAGATTTTTCACTTTTGGGGGAAAGTTGGCCCAAGCAAAGGGTAGAAATTACAGATTATTAGCTAATTTAGGGGCCAGCCTCATGATTTTATTGCCTAGCGTTATCTGGGCCGGCATAAGGCCTTCCATGAAAACACTCCTCGTTCTCCTTTTTGGCCTCTCCTCCCTTGCTCACGCCGCTCGCTTACACACTCGTCTGCAAGCGCTCGGTGAGGTCCACCCCGGTGATGACGAAGTGATGGTCCTGGCCGAAGGCGAAGGGCGCGTGCTGTGGGCGCCGCTGGCCGATCCGGCGCTCGTCCGGGCGCTGACAGAGGCGCAGGCCGAAAAGCTCTGGCTCCTCGTCGACTTCGACCTCGACTCCGCCCGCATCAAGGGAGTCCAGCTGCTGGCGGCACCGGCCCTTGAGGCCCGCGACGAGGCAGTGGAAAAGCAGTTTTTTACTCCCACCGTGCTCAGCACTTTCCAGGAGGCGCAGGCGCTCTTCAACCGCCAGGACAAGCGCACCAAGCGCCACTCGCAGTGCTTCAACCGCGCCCACGGCTGGGCCTACGACATGTGGCGCCTGGCCGGTGTGAGTACGCAGAAGGTGTTCATCTTCTTCACTCAGCGCTACATCCGCAACTACCGCTACAAATGGTGGTTCCACGTCGCCCCCT
The DNA here is from genome assembly GCA_036770305.1 of Bacteriovoracaceae bacterium. GTDB lineage: Bacteria > Bdellovibrionota > Bacteriovoracia > Bacteriovoracales > Bacteriovoracaceae > UBA6144. The sequence continues at coordinate 4,846 of DAIPJL010000088.1, forward strand.
ACACGCTGGTGCAGTCCTCCCAGGGCCCCATCGAACACGTGCTGGACGTGACTTTCTCGCGCGGGCCACTGCAGATGCGGCCCTGGACCGATATGTTCATGCAGAACAACGCCCCTTGCCCCACGGTGCAGAGCTACTCGCAGTATCGCTTGAATCAGGACACCCAGGATTGTTACCTGCTGAAGACCAGCATGTACTACCGGGTCCCCAGTGAGCTCGAGCGCCTCGAAAGTGAGGGTGTGCAGAAGCATAACTGGAGTCTAGTGGAGATCGCTCAGGCGCGCCAGGAAGCCTTCATCGATTGGCAGCGCTACAATCCCTAAAATTTGTTTTAGCGCCAAGCGACAAGTAAACGAAAGTGCTACGGCCTGCATTTGCTACTTTATTTAGTTAACTCGGTTAACTAATATTTTCCCATGCTCGCCTCTCATCTCCTCGACACGATCCCCTCCATCATGCGCGAATGGCGCCGCGAGCTCCACGAGGGCCTGCCGGCAGGATTGTCCATCAACCAGTTCCGCGTGCTCTTCTTCGTGTCCCAGGGCCAGGAGCAGGCCCAGTACCTGGCGCGTCACCTCGGCGTCACCCCGGCGGCGATGTCGAAGATGATCGAGGCGCTGGTGCAAAAGAAGCTGCTCCGCCGTGAACCTTTCGCCCACGACCGTCGTCAGATCCAACTGCAGCTCACGGCGAGCGGAAAGAAAACGGTGCACACGGTGCGCGGCCAGGTCGAGCTGCGCATGCAGCGCTTCCTCGACGAATTGCCCGTCTCGCAGCAGGAGCAAGTGCAGCGGGCGCTCTTATTACTGCAAAAGGCCTTTGCCAGCAAAGAAGGTGGACTGTGACCTCGGAGAACCGGATGCGACTTTTTCTATGTATTCTCTTCCTGGCCTCACCGGCCTGGGGCGCGCGCGAGGCCCTCAGATCGGTCTATGAGCTGGCCCAGCGCCAGTCGGAGCTGCTCAAAATCACCGAGGCCCGCAAGCAGCAGGCCGACGCGCGCAAGTCCCTCGCCGTGGGGGCCGTGCTTCCCACCGTGACCGCGCGCTACAACTACCAAGAGGTCGATCCACTGCCGGGCCCGGCCTCTCCCTTCCGCCGCATTAACCAGTACTCGGCACTGGTGAACCTCCAGCAGCCCATCTACCGAGCGGGGAGCTTCGACGGCTACAACCTTACGAAGATCGACCTCGCGCTGCAGGAGCGCCTCAAGGAGCAGGAGGGGATCGCTCTCTGGCTCTCCACCGGAGAGGCCTTCTACAATCTGTGGGTCGCCAAGAACGATCTGGTCAACGTGAGCGAGCTCAAGGCCTTCAGCGCCCAGCGCGTCCAGGAGCTGCGCGAGCGGGTGAAGGTGGGTCGCTCCCGCAAGGGCGAGCTGCTGCAGGCCGAGGCCCAGCTGGCCGGCGTCGAGGCGGACCTGGCGCGCGCCAAGAACGTCCTTGATCAGAACCTCGAGCAGCTGCGCTTCCTCGTGGGTAGAGACGACTTCGACCTCGACTTCGGGGCCCTGCCGAAAAGCGAGGCGCCCTCGGGGGAGTTCGCCAGCTACCTGGGCAAACTGGCCCAGCGCCCGGACATCAAGGCGCGCGCCGAAGAAGTGCGGCTGAACGACAAGCGCGTCTCCATCGCCAAGGCGGGCCACCAGCCGACGGTGGACTTCCAGGCCAACTACTTCTTCGAGCGCACGGGGATCCTGGCGGAGTCCCAGTGGGACATCGGCGTGCAGGTGTCGCTGCCCCTCTTCCAAGGGGGGACGGTGGTCGCGGGAACGCGCGAAGCCGTCGAGCGCCGGCGCGAGTCGGAGCTGGGCCTCGAACTCGCGCGCCGGCAGGCCGCCCGCGACGTGCGCGTGCTCTGGCAGAACCGCCAGGCGCTCGACAAGGTCGTGGCCGACCTCTCCTCGGCCTTCACCAAGGCGCGCTCGAACTACGAAGAGAACAACCGGGACTACCGCTACGGCCTGGTCACGAACCTCGACGTGCTGCAGGCCCTCAACCAATTCATCGACACTAAGCGCGCCTACGAGCGCGCGCTGCTGGAGCGCGAACTCGTCGCGCTCCAGCTCAACCTTGCGGTAGGAGATCTCCCATGAGCCTGTCCGACCTTTCGATCAAGCGGCCCGTCTTCGCCTGGATGCTGATGCTGGCGCTGATGGTCTTCGGCTTCCTGGCCTTCCAGCGCATGGGCGTCAGCCAGCTGCCGGACGTCGACTTCCCGGTGGTCAACGTCTCCGTTACTTACGAAGGCGCCGCGCCCGAGGTCATGGAGCTCGACGTGGTGGACGCCATCGAAGGCGCCGTGGTCGCGGTCGAGGGAGTGAAGTCCGTCAGCTCCACGGCCCGCCTCGGCAGCGCCAACATCTCGGTGGAGTTTGGCCTCGACAAGGACATCGACGTGGCGGTCTCGGAGATCGAGGCGAAGATCAACCAGGCCTCGCGCAACCTCCCGAAGGCCATCGACCCGCCGGTGATCACCAAGGTGAACCCGGACGACCGGCCCATCATGTGGCTCGGCGTTTCCTCGGAGAAGATGGATCGCAAGACCCTCATGGCCTACGTGCGCGACCAGCTGCGCGACAAGATCCAGACCGTGCCCGGCGTGGCCGACGTCTTCCTCGGCGGCTACGTGGACCCGAACCTGCGCGTCTGGGTGTCCTCGAAGAAACTCGACCAGTACCAGATGACGGTCACCGACGTCATCGGCGCCATCCAGTCGGAGCACCAGGAGACGCCCTCCGGCTACCTCGAGGACGCCAAGCGCGAGCGCAACGTGCGCACGCTGGGCGAAGCGCAGACGGTCGACGAGTTCAAGCAGATCCCCCTCATCCGGCGCGGAGGCGCGGCGAACTTCTCCCCGATCTTCTTGGGCCAGGTGGCGGAGGTGGAAGATGGCCTCGCCGACATCCGCCGCATCTCGCGGGTCAACGGCAAGAACGCCGTCGGCATGGGCGTGCGCAAGCAGCGCGGGTCCAACACCGTGGCGGTCGCCGAGGGCGTGAAGAAGAAAATGGCCGAGCTTAACAAGCTGCTGCCGGAAGGCACCGAGATCGGCATCAACTTCGACTCGACCCAGTTCATTGAAGAATCGATCCACGAGCTCATCTTCACCATGACGATGTCGGCGATCCTCACGGCCATCGTCTGCTGGCTCTTCCTCGGCTCCTTCGCGGCCACCATCAACGTGGTCCTGGCGATTCCGACGTCCATCTTGGGCGCCTTCATCATTCTGAACTGGCTGGGCTTCACGCTCAATACCTTTTCCCTGCTGGGGCTTTCCCTGGCCATCGGCATCGTGGTGGATGATGCCATCATGGTGCTGGAAAACATCTACCGCCACCACGAAGAAGGAAAGTCTCGGCGCAAGGCCTCCATGGTGGGCGCCAACGAGATCACCTTCGCGGCCCTGGCGGCGACGGTGGCCATCATGGCGATCTTCATCCCCGTGGCGCTGATGGACGGGATCATCGGCAAGTACTTCTTCCAGTTCGGCGTGACCATCTCCGTGGCGGTGGCGCTCTCATTGCTGGAGGCGTTGACGCTCACACCGATGCGCTGCGCGCAGTTCATGGATCCCCCGGGCCGAAGCTCCCGGCTCGGCGCCTTCGTCGACCGCGTCTTCGACCGCATCATCGCCTTCTACCGGCGCACGCTCACCTGGGTGCTGGACCACCGCTGGAGCACGGTGCTGCTCTCCACGGTCTTCTTCGTCTCCACCTTCTTCCTCGTGACGAAGATCCCCAAGGAGTTCGTTCCCGCCCAGGACACCGGGCTCTTCCTGATGCGTGTGAAAACCGCCGAAGGCTCGAGCCTCGAGTTCACCGACGGCGTGGTCCGTCAGGTGGAGGAACGGCTCAGCGCCAAGAAAGAGGTGCGCCGCTACTTCGTCGCCATCGGCGGCTTCGGCGGGAGCGAGTCGAACACCGCCAACCTCTTCGTCACACTGGTGGACAAGGCCCTCCGCCCGAACATGCAGAAGCTGCTCGCCGACTACCGCAACGAGTTCAAGGACATCAAAGGTGGCCGCGTCTTCGTGCAGGACACCTCCCAGGGCGGCTTCTCCGCCTCGGGCCGCGGCTTCCCGGTGGAGTTCACGCTCACGGGCCCGCAGTGGTCGGGCCTGGTGCCGGCGACGAAGGCGATCATGGAAGAAATGAGCGCCTCGGGGATCTACACCGACGTCGACACCGACTACAAGGAAGCGGTCATGGAGGTGCACATCGTGCCCAACCGCGAGGCCGCCAAGCGCTTCGGCGTGAGCGTGGATGAAATCGGCCGCACCATCAACGCGCTGGTCGGGGGCCTGCCCGTGGGCAAGTTCTCGAAGGATGGGCACCGCAACGACATTCGCGTGAAGATGCTCGACGTCTCCACCGATGAGAAGGCGACGCTGGCGAAGATCTTCGTGCGCAACACCCGCGGCGAGCTGGTGCGGCTGACGGAGGTGGTGGACGTGCTGGAGCGGCCCGGGGCGACCTCGGTGACCCGCAAGGACCGCTCGCGCGCGGTGAACATCTTCGCCGGACTCACCCCCGGCCGCTCTCAGGCCGAAGCCCTGGAGCAGGTGCGCGTGATCACCAAGAAACACCTGCCGGAGGGCTACCAGCTGGTGGAGTCGGGGAGCTCGGAGACCTTCCGCGAGTCTTTCCAGTCGCTCATCTTCGCCCTGGTCCTCGGCATCCTCATCGCCTACATGGTGCTGGGGTCTCAGTTCAACAGCTTCATCGACCCCTTCGTGGTGCTGCTGGCGATGCCCTTCGCTTTCTCCGGGGCCTTCCTGGCGCTGTGGGGCCTGAACCTGTCGCTCAACATCTACTCGATGATCGGCCTCATTCTGCTGATGGGGATCGTGAAGAAGAACTCGATTTTGATGGTGGACTTCACCAACCAACGCCGGCGCGAAGGTCTCGCCACGCGGGCCGCACTGGAGGACGCCTGTCCCAAGCGACTGCGGCCGATTCTGATGACGGCCTTCTCCACCACCGCCGGGGCGCTCCCGCCGGCGCTGGCCCTAGGGCCAGGGTCCGAGGTTTTGGGCCCGATGGCCTGGGCCATCATCGGCGGCACGCTGGTGTCGACGCTCCTCACGCTCTACGTGATCCCGGCGATGTACTCGTTGGTGTCGCCGCGGAAGCTGGCCGGCACGGGGCCGGAGGACGACGAACTAGCCCCGGTGGCCCTCTCCTCACACTAGAGTCAAAAAAAAAGGCCCGCGGAAGCGGGCCCTTTTTTTAGAGCGTGAGCTGGAGGCCTAGGCCTTCTTCTTCCACATGTTGCAGTAGCCGCCGTCCGCGACGTAGGGCGTGCCCGCAGACTTCATCGCCGACTTCATGGCCGGGAGAGTACAAAGACCGTTGCCCTTACCGCCGGCCGCGTCGATCTTGTAGAAGGAACAGGTGCTGCACATCTTGCCGGCCTTGACCTGCAGTTCGGTGGCCACCTTTTTGTAGCCCAGCTTGCCTTCGGCAACCATCACGACGTTCGCGAGGGCGGTGTTGGCGAGGCCCGCGGCTTTGCCGAGGAGAGTGGCAGCGAGGGTGCCGAGGAGGGTGGTCTTGAGGAAATCACGACGTTTCATGACAAACTCCTTTGGAGGTTGAAGAATAAAATCGAAACTATTTTACCACCGCCGGGGAAGCTCGTCTTAAGAGTTCGATAGACCGAACAAAGGTCTTTAAACTAGACATCTTCCAGACGAGGCTTCTACACTATTTCTCAAGACCACTTATCCACGGAGTAGCGGGAATGGCCAAGAGCAATGGAATGACTTTTATTGACCTTTTTTGTGGCTGCGGGGGCCTCTCCTACGGCCTCGAGATGGCCGGCCACCATTGCCTGCTCGGTGTGGATAAAGAACCCAGCGCCATCGACTCTTTCAAAAAGAATCACCCCCGCGCGCAGGGCTGGACCGGCGACATTCAGACCCTCGACGCCAAGACCCTGAAGAAGCTCATCGGCACGAGCTCGGTGGACATGGTGGTCGGTGGGCCACCGTGCCAGGGCTTCTCGACGGTGGGCAAGGGCGAGGTCGAAGACGTGCGCAACATGCTCTTCCGCGAGTTCGTGCGCGTGGTGAAGCTCACCAGGCCGAAGGTCGTGCTCTTCGAGAACGTCACGGGCCTCGTCGCCAAGAAGAACGCTCCCATCCTGCGCCAGATCTTCGCGCACTTCGAGCGCCTCGGCTACGTGATGGAGGCGCGCGTGCTCTCCGCCGAAGAATACGGCGTGCCGGAGATCCGCCGGCGCACCATCATCATGGGCGTCAAGGGCCAGGCTCCGCGCTTCCCGAAACCCACCCACGGTGTGCGCGGCAAGAAGGCGTGGATCACCGTGCGCGAGGCGCTCAAGAGCCTGAAGGCGCTCGACGGCAAGATTCATAATCATGAACCGGCCAAGGCCCAGGTGAGTAAACTCGCGGACCGCGAGCGCTTGAAGTTCATCCCGGCGGGCCGGGGCATCCGCTACCAAGAAGATGAGAAGGCCCTCCTGCCGAAGAAGCTCTGGTTCGACGTGAAG
>DAIPJL010000089.1:0-11322 GCA_036770305.1 Bacteriovoracaceae bacterium
AGAGATCATCGAGCGCGAGGCGAGCAGGCAGCTCGATCGCTGCGCCGACACCGTTCAGCAGGGCGCCGACGGGAGCAAGCTCGAAGTGGTGAGGCGCGTGCTCGGCTCGTGCCAGTTCCGCGAGGTGAACCCCAACGCCGTGCTGTGGTCGCGCGTTCCCGGCGCCAACACCCCCCAGAGCTTCAGCTCGGGCCTGCGCCGCGAGCGCGAGCGCGTGAAGGCCGCGGCCGAGCGCCAGAACCGCGACGATGAGGTGGAGACGGTGAACCTCTTCTACCGCTTCGACGAAGTGGTTCCGACGGAGCTCCTTTCGAGCGGCAGCGTGCTCGGAGAACAGGGCGTGAAGCTCGCCGGGAACGTCACCCAGGTGCTCTTGCACCTCCAGCGCTCGGACGACCTCGCCGACTTCGCGAACCGCCACCGCGGCCAGCAGGGCCCGGGGATTCAAGAACTCATGGAGCTTGCCTACGCCGCGTCGCTGGCCCGCAACTCGCAGCACCACTGCCGGGAAGCGGTCCAGTTCGCGCAGCTCCCGAAGGATTCGCCGGAGACCGAGGCCATTCTCTGGTCGGCGCAGGGCCGCTCGCCCCATGGGCAGCGCGGGACACCGCTGCAGCTCTTCTTCGGCCTCAAGGAAAAAGAAGACCTCGAAAAACTCAACGCCTTCCGCTGGCAGAAGGACGGGAAGTTCTACTACCTCTTCCGCCAGCGCGACGAGGACGCCACGAAGTGGGCCCTCGGCGAGTACGAGCCGGCGTCGGGAGAAATGAAGATGCGGACCTTCCGCGTCGTGAACCGGGACCAGCTCGCGCGGCTCGAGGGCGGCATCGAGTCGCTGACGCCCAAGGCGGGCACGAGCACGCGCCTCGAGGTCGGCGACGTGAAGAGCGAACTGAGTGCCGAGGTGGGCCTGCAGATCGACACCTACAAGGAGAGTCTCCCGTGGGGCGGAGAAGTGACGCTTCCGCGCGGCACCGTGACCCTTTCTCAGCTCAAGATGGTCCACGTCAGCGACGAGTACTACGGAGACCATCAGGTCGACCTCCAGGTCGACGGCGTGCAGGTGCGCTCCGGCATCGCCCCGGTGAAGAGCGACCTGTGGCAGGCGAACTTCTCCGGGAGCATCCGCAAGGAAGAAGACGGCCGGGAGTCCTGGAGCGCCGGAACCAACGTCCGCGTCTACAACTTCACCGCCGGTTACCGCAAGCAGGACACCGGCAGTGAGACCGTGTCCTTTGGCCTGGTCGGGGAGGAGAGCTACGTGCAGTACGACACGAACCTCACCAACTCACGGCGCGTGACCGTGGGCCGCGTGTTTGGCCGCGACCGCCGGGCCGCGGCGGCCATCCGCACGGACCTCGAGAAGAAGACCCACGAGATTCAGGTGATCGTCTTCTTCTGAGGGTAGGACTCGCGCATCTTCCACAGGAGCTGCGAGAGGTAGGGCCGGCGCTTCTCGCCGGTGGCGACCATCAGGAGCTTGGTGATCTTGAGGTTCTCCGCATCCGTGAAGAGCAGGATCAAAAGCTCCTTGAGGTAGTCGGTGTTCAGGGTCACGTAGTTGTCGGTGCCCACGCCGAGGCGCACGCCCTTCTTCTCCCACCAGGAGAAGGGGTGGTCCTTGTAGTCCGGGAAGCAGGTGGTGAGCTTGTTGTTCGACGAGGGAAGAGCGATGAGCGAAACGCCCTTGTTGATCATGCGGTTGAGCACGTCGTGCTGGTAGTGCTCCACCTCCCGGGCGGTGTGGAACTTCACCTTCACGAAGAGCTTCTGCTCTTCGGCCGTGAGCCGCACTCCGGCCACGAGCTTGTCGCGGATGCTCTCGTGCTCGCGCCACTCCATCTCGTAAAGTTCCTTGTACTCCGTCGTGCCGGCGGCGATGCCTTTGCCGATCTCGTTCTGCGCCACGAGGCGCAGGTAGAGCGAGTGGTAGTAGTAGTTCGGGTTGATCCCCAGCGAGAGGCCATGTTCGAGGGTGTCGATGTGCCAGATGTTCAGGGCGTTGTCCACCGCCTGGACGCCGCGCCGGAGCGTGTGCCAGGTCTCGCCGTGGTGCGAGCGGATGCTGAAGCCCTTGTAGTGGAGCTTGCGGAAGCCCTGCTGCATGACCTCGAAGTGGCCCTTGCGGTAGAGGTCGCGCTCGTTGCCGACGGTGTCCACTTCTTTCAGGTGCGGCGCGAGCTCCGGGTAGCGCTCGAGGATGAGGAGAATCTGGTCGACCTGGTGGAGGAAGTGCTCGCGCTTCGAGACGAAGCGCCGCTGGTCCCAGAAGTCGGCCTCCTTGCGGAAACACGGGCTGAGCACGAAGTCGAAGTGCGGCACTTCGCGCTGGTAGGCCTTGAAGCCCTCGAAGAGGCCCAGCACCACGTCCTCCTCGCTCAGCGCGGCGAGGCCTGGGATGTCCTCGTCGGCGTCGGCGCTGGCGCGCGAGAGCGTGAACTTCAGGCGCAGAGTCCCGACGTTGTAGCGCGTGTGCAGCTCGCGGGCCATGTGGTAGGCGGCCTTCTTGTGCATCTCCCGCGAGGTGAGGATGAGCTTCGGCAGGAGCAGGATCTTGAGGTAGCGGTCGAAGTACTCGTCGTCCTTCAGGCGAATGAGCTGGTCGACGTCCTCCACGCTGCGGATCTCGGCGCTGCCCGGGCCCCAGATGCGCTCGATCTTCTGGCGGTAGAGCTCGCCCTCGGGCCCATCGAGCAGGGCCTTCAGGTGCGGGAAGATGAAGTCGGCGGTGAGCGAGCCCGTCAGGTGGATGTGCTCCTCGATGTAGGGCGCGGGGAAGAGGCGGAAGAACTCCGCCAGCGCCTCGGCCACCGGGTGCTGGAGGAGCGTCTTGATGTCGACCTCGTCCTGCTGGAAGCCGGCCAGTAGGCGCTTGAACTCCACCAGCGTCTTCTTGATGAGCGGGTTGTCGCTCTGCGGGTCGGTGAGCATCGAGAGCTCGAGGGTGTCGGCCAGCGAGATGCCGTTGGTCTCGGCGATGATGCGGATGAGGTATTCGGTGAGCTGCTCTTGGAACTTGGCCACGGGGATCCTTTAGGTGATGGAGAGGCCCTGCTGCGCGGCCCGCGGAGTGCTCGCGATGAGCTCCGCCAGGCGCTGGCGGTCGAGGAGGTCCTCGCCGCGCAGGTGGGTCTTCAGCTCTGCGATGGAGTCTTCGCCCCAGAAGAGCTCGTCGCCGGCCACGAAGCTCGGCACGCCGAAGACGCCCTGGGCGATGGCGCGGGCGAGGTTGGCCTTGAGCGCTTGTTTGGCCTCGCGGGCAAAACTTTTTTCAAAGAGTTCGTCGGCGGGAAGATTATTTTTTCTCAGCGCGGCCAGCAGCTCGTCCGGTTCGCCCATGTCGATGCGCTCGATCCAGCCCGCACGCCAGAGCGCCGCCACCACTCGCGGCTGCAGCTCCCCGGCCACCTCTCTGAGAGAAAGGCGAAGGGCGTAGAGGGAATTGAAGGGATGCGTCTTTGGGGTGGTGAAGGGGATTTCTTCGCGCACGGCCCGGCGCAGGCACTGCTTCAAGAGGAACTCGCGCTTGGGCCGGACTTCTCCGGGCCCCTTGATGCCCCAGTGGTTGAGGAGTGGCCCGAGGGGAACCGGGAGGAGATCCACGTCGCAAGCGAGCTCGTCGAGGCGGCGCCAGGCGAAGTAGGAGAAGGGAGAAAGGTAGTCGAAGTAAAAGCTGAGTCTCTGCATGCTTAGCACACTCCCTGCCTCACTATGTTGCCAGTTTTTCTCCCCGAAGGCGAGCCGCGGGGGAGCGAGAAGAGTGGACTAAGTTCTTGAGACTCGTGCCTTCTGCGATTTTGTGCTTGAAAAAATCATTCGACGTTACACTGCATAATCAATTGGCCCATCGACTCTCGGTCACGCGTTGGACGTTTTTTCCCGCGGCACGTAAGTGGTAAGCGCGACACGAGGCGAACCTGTAGGACGACGTCCTTACGGGAGATCTTATGAAACTTTCGCACCTGCTCCGGTCCCTCCTCGTCACCTGCGCTCTCGCGATCCTCGCCTCCTGCGGTAGCTCCGGTCAGCACCAAATCGTCAAAGGCCTCAAGGTTGAGACCATCATGGATAATCAGGATGTCATCCTGAGAGTCTCGTCGGACGTCGACTTCGGGAACATCTTCTTCCCGAGCATCCAGCTGCCGGTGATCCGCGACAACCGCCAGATCGGCACCGTCTCGATGATCCCCGTGCTGGGCTCGAAGACGCAGCTCGTGATCGAAGTCAACGCGTCCGCCATGGCCGACCTCGCGGTGGGCCCGGCCCTTCTGCCGAACGGGACCCTCGCTCCCTTGATTGGTACGAACAGTGCGATTGCCGTCGACCTTGGCAGTCGCGCCAAGCTCTACGTCGCGGCCGCAGCGAACGCCTATGCTTTAGGTATTGCGATTCCGATCTCTGGTCTTGATTCCATTGGCCAGTCTCTCGGTGGGTTGAACTTCTTCCCGATGTTCGCTCTGGAGAACGCCGTCGGCGCGGCCGGGATCTTCGCCAGCACCACTCCCGGTAACTCGGGCTTTGGCTTCTTCGTTGACCTCACCAACTACGTGCAGAACATTGATTGGTTGAAGGCCCGTGCGGTCGCCACGAAGTCCCTCAAGGCACAGGAAATGCTGAGCGTGGACGCGGCCTCATCGATGCGCACCATCCAGCTCAACTACACCGAGCTCCGTCCGTCCGCCAAGACCGAGTCGAAGCTCAACGACATCTTGTACAACATGCATAAGAAGAAAGTACGCCTGGCCCGCTAGTCGACGGTAGGCCTTTATCCGATCTGAACGCAAAAGCCCCCAAGAAGGGGGCTTTTGTTATTTGAATTGAGAAAGAGAACTAGATTTTGCGAGAGATGCGGTTCTTGGAAATGGTCTTGCGACGGCGCTTCTCAGCGTTCTCGCGCTTCTCGCGGTCCTTGATCGACGGCTTCTGGTAGTACTCGCGGGCGCGGTACTCTTTCACGATTCCGTAGGCATCACACAGGCGCTTAAACTTCTTAAGGGCCTTGTCGACAGCGAAGCCATCGTTGATTTCGAGACGGACGTTTTCACCAGGGTTCTTAGAACGATCGGCCATGAAATTCCTCAAAGTTTGTTAGTGGTCTAAAAAGCTCACCTAGCCTAACACAGGCCCTTCAAAAGGCCAGCATTATTGGAAAAAATGCGGGTGAAGCGTCAGGTCAAACTCGGCGTAGAGCGGGAAATGGTCAGAGGGAAGCTGTCTTTTTTGACTGAGTTCAGCAGGAATCGGCAGGGCGTGGCCGAGGTGACTTACGTAGCGTGGAAAAATGACGCTATGAGGGAGAAGCATTTTTTGCGACGCAGAATTTAGAAAAAGATAGTCGAGCTGCTGCACCAGGCGCTGGGCACCGGCACGGAAGTGGACATAGCTATAGCGTTCTTCGACGGGAAGCTCTGAGAGCTCCGCGGCATCTATCAGCCGCGCCTGCTGGTAGAGCGGGAGAAATTCGGGTTCGGTGCTGGTGAGCCGGGCGTCTCCGTTGAAGTCACCGCCCAGGAAGAGGGGAGTGTCCGCGGGAAAGCTCTGGATGATCTCGCACAGCCCTTGCACCTCCAGCGCTCGCCGCGTGCGGCCCTCGAAGTCCTCGCGGTTCTTGTCGAGCTTCGACTTGAGGTGCACCAAGAGGCTGTGGAAAAAAACTTTTCCCTCGAGCTCGATCTTGAGCGCCAGCACGTCCCGCGAGAAGTGGGTGTAGCGGGGGTGCTTGAGGCGGTGGTCGCGAAACGAAGTGAGGCTTCCCCGCCACGGCGACTTCAGGAGGTAGCCCATGTCGATGCCGCGGTCGGAGTTGCTTTCTAAGAGATAGGGCGTCCAGCGCGAAGCGAGGAAATGGCGGTTGAAATTTTCCAGCGACTCATGGCCTCCGACCTCGGTGAGCAGCACCAGATCAGGGTCGATGCGCAGGATGGTCGCCGCGAGGTCGCGCGTCTTTGCCAGAGGTTTGTTGTCGAGCAAGTTCGGGTTGGCCAGCTGCCACAGCGGCTCGGTCATCTCTTCCATCGGACGGCCGTCCCAGCGCTCGAGGAAGATGAAGAGATTCTCCGCGTTGAGCACGAGGACCTTGAAGAGCGAGGAGACGGAAGCAATTGCCATGGGCACCAGAGTGTTTTTGTTTGCCCTATCATTATAGCGTACATCAAGGAGAGACCGTATGCGCTATCTGTGTTTCCTCGTCATCCTCGTTGGTTTTTCTCAGCTCGCCCAGGCGCAGAGCTCGGCGAACTGGTCGGTGCGCTTCGAGCCCCTCTACGGCGTCGAGCACACCCAGAACCGCTACCCGGAGCCGGCGCGCTACACCACCCGGACCTTCTTCGGCCTTCGGGCCCTCGCCGGCGTTCCCCTGCTCTCGGCGGAGCTGGAGGCGACCCAGTCGAATGGCCGGCGCGACTACCCGGCCAACGACCAGAAAGTGGAGGACCAGGTCCAGCGCGCGATGCTGGGCCTGCGCAGCACCTACGCGCTCTCGAGCTACCTCGGCTTCTTCCTGCGGGCCGGCGCCCGCGCGACCAAGCAGAAGACCACCATCACGGACACCGCCACCGACGAGAAAGAGGTGAAGGAGCCGCCACTCTACTGGGACCCCTACGCGGGCACGGGGCTGCAGATCGCCCTTGGACAAAACTTAGCGCTCAACGCCGGGGCGACCTGGATCTTCCCGAGCGCGGGGGGCCGCCCCGACGTCCAGTACGCTTTCGGATTTACTGTTAAATTCGGCAGCGTTCGGTAATAATTTTTTTACTAACTAGTGAGGTGTGCAATGAAGACCTATCTTTTGAGTCTTGTACTTTGTCTGGCCTTCGTGGGCTGCGCGACGAGTCGCCGGTCCGGCTTCGACGACGGTGAGGCGCTCGGACAGATCAGTGAGAAGGAAGTCGCCAAGCTCAAGCAGGAGGCGCGCGCCGCCTGGGGCCAGCGCCACGTGAAGGAGCAGCTCAAGCTCGCCCTCGACAAGTGGGAGACACTCTCGCGCACCAGCGCCGTCGACTACGAAGTGCTCCTGATGCTGACCCACGGCTACTACCTGCTGGCCGACACCCACGAGGACGACATCGAAATCAAGAAGGCACTCTGGGAGAAGGGCGCCGCCTTCGGCGAGCGCGCGATGGCGACGAACAAGGACGTGAAGGCCGCGGTGGCGAAAAAGAAAAGCCTCGAGGAGTTTCTGCCGCTCCTCACCAAGGCCGAAGTCGGTGCGGTCTACTGGACGGCCTCGAACCTCGGGAAGTGGGCGAAGCACTCGGGGATCGCCACGCAGCTGAAGTACAAGACGCGCATCAAGGAACTCATCAACACCGTCGAGGCCCTCGACGCGACCTTCTTCTACGGCGCGGCCCAGCGCTACTGGGGCGGCTTCTACGCCGTCGCACCGGGCTTCGCCGGCGGCGACATCAACAAGTCCGAGAAGGCCTTCAAGAAGTCCCTCGAGCAGGCGCCGCACTACCTCGGCACGAAGGTGCTGATGGCGGAGGTGTTCTACACTAAGAAGCAGGACCGCAAGGGCTTCGAGAAGATCCTGCGGGAAGTGCTGGCGACGCCGGACACCGTCCACAAGGACCTGATGCCCGAGAACATCCTCGAGAAGCGCAAGGCGGAGAAACTCCTCAAGCGCGTCGACGAACTCTTCTAAGGACGCACCCATGACGAAGCTCTGGTCCATCGCTCTGCTCCTGGTGGCGTCGCTGAACGCCGCGGCCACCAACCTGAAGTTCGCGACCATCGCGCCGGCGGGGACACCGTGGGCCGATTCTCTCGAGGACATCAAGAAGCGCATCACCGCCGACTCCAAGGACACGATCAAGGTGAAGACCTTCCTCGGCGGCCAGCTCGGCGGCGAGCTGGAGATCTTGAACAAAGTTCGTCGCGGCCAGGTCGAGGGCGCGGGCCTCACCTGCGGCGCCATGAGCGCCGTCATCCCCGAGCTCGACATCCTCGAGGTCCCCTACCTCTTCGAGTCGAACGCCGAGGCCGACTTCATCCTCGACAACTACCTCTGGAAGAAGTTCCAGGAGCTCTTCGCGAAGAAGGACCTGGTGCTCCTGACCTGGGCCGAGAACGGCTGGCGTTCGATCGGCCACAAGTCGAAGGTCGTGCGCGCGCCCGGAGACCTCAAGGGCGTGAAGATCCGCTCGCAGGAGAGCAAGGTCCACCTGGCCTACTGGCGCCGCCTGCAAGCCGCGCCCCAGGCCATCGCCGTGCCGGAGGTTCTGCCGGCCCTCCAGACGGGCGTCGTCGAGGCCTTCGATAACACGCCGCTCTTCACGCTCGCGGCGGAGTGGCAGACGGCCATCAAGCACTACACGGTCACCGACCACATCTACCAGGCCGCGGTCGTCATCTACTCGAAGAAGTTCTTCGACAAGCTCAAGCCCGACCAGCAGAAGATCCTGCTCGGCAACGGCAACGAAGAGGCGAAGATGATCCGCACCAACGTGCGCAAGCTCGGCGACGAACTCATCGAGGTGCTGGAGGGGAGCGGCGTGAAGGTCGTGAAGCTCAGCGCCGCGGAGAAGGACGCGTTCAAGGCTTCTGCCCAGGGCCTTGCCGAAGAGATGGTGAAGGCCATCGGCGGCGAAGCTGGGGCGATCTATCAGCTGATCCTCGAGGGCAAAAAAGCTTTCAAGGAGAAAAAATAGTGACGCGCGCGCTGGGCCTGTTGACGAAGTTTGAAACATTCCTCGCGAGCTGCTTCGTGCTTGTGCTCACCGGCCTGGTGGTCATCGACGTCGTCGCCCGCGAGGTCTTCGCCCTGGGCCTACCCTGGGCGCAGAAGGGCGCCGTGCAGCTGATGATCTGGGCAGGGTTCCTCGGCGCGGCCCTCATGGCCCAGCGCGGGGACCACCTGCGGCCGGAGATCGGCGACAAGCTCTGCCCCCCGAACTTCCTCCCGCTGCTCGAGCGCGCGCGCAACCTCTGCGTGGCACTCTTCTCGCTCGCGCTGGCCTACTACGGCGCCCTCTACGTGCTCGAGAGCCGCGAGTTCGCCGAGGAGCACGTGGTGCTCCAGGTTCCGCTCTGGCCCCTGCAGCTGGTGATCCCCTGGACCTTTCTCTCCATGGGCCTGCGCTACCTCTGGTACACCTACCGGCCGCTGCTGAAAACGGAAAGGAGTCTCCACTGATGAGTGCCTGGATCCTGGCCCCCGTCGTCGCGCTGCTGGTGCTCCTCGGCACGCCACTTTTTGCCATCATGGGAGCGATCACCGCCTTCTGCTACCTCTTCATCGCCGGAGAACCGCTCACCGTCGTGATCGGTGACATCTACTACGCCGCCGACAAAGAGGTGCTCCTGGCGGTGCCGCTCTTCGTGCTGGCCGGGCAGATCATGACGAAGGGAAGCATCTCCCGCCGGCTCATCAACCTGGCCGCGGGCCTCACGGCACCCATCCCCGGAGGCCTCGCGCTGGCGGCGGTGTTCTCGTGTTCGGTCTTCGCCGCCATCTCCGGCTCGAGCCCGGTGACCTTGATCGCCATCGGTTCGATCCTCTTTCCGGCGCTGCTCAAGGCGGGCTACGACAAGCGCTTCTCCATGGGGCTCCTGTCCACCGGTGGAACCCTCGGCATCATCATCCCGCCGAGCATCCCGATGATCATCTTCGCCATCATGGCGGGTGTCTCCGTGGTGGACCTCTTCAAGGCCGGCATCGGGCCGGGGCTTCTGCTCATGGGACTCTTGGGTGGCTACGCCGTCTGGCGCTCCCCGAAGAGCGCGCGCTCGCCCTTCGACCGTGCGCAGGCGCTGGCGGCCTTCAAGGGAGGCATCTTCTCGCTCCTCATGCCGCTTCTCATCCTGGGCGGGATCTACTCAGGATTTTTCACCGCCACGGAGTCGGCGGCGGTGGCGGTGGTCTACGCGCTCGTGGTGGAGACCTTCATCCACCGCGAGTTCAAGCTCTCGCAGCTCTTCCTCGTGGCCCGCGAGACCGCCGAGACCCTGGGCCTGTTGTTCCTCATCCTCATCCTCGCCGTGAGCCTCAACAAGTTCATGACCATCGAAGAGATCCCCCAGACTCTGGTGGAGTTCATCTCTGCTCGCGTCGACTCGAAACTCAGCTTCCTCCTGATGGTGAACCTCGTGCTGCTGGTCGTGGGGTGCTTCATGGACGCCATGAGCGCCATCCTGGTGCTCGCCCCGCTCTTGACCCCGATGGCCGTGCACTTCGGCATCGACCCGGTGCACTTCGGCATCATCATGATCGTGAACCTGGAGATCGGCTACCTCACGCCGCCCATCGGGATCAACCTCTTCGTCGCCTCCGGCATGTTCAAGGAGCCGCTCGGTGAAGTGATCGCCAGCGTGCTGCCCTACCTCCTGGTGATGGGCGTGGGCCTGGCGTTGATCTGCGCGTTCCCGGGGATTAGCCTCTTCGCGGTGTGAAGGGGCCTAGGCACGCTGCCAGCGCTTGGGCCCCCAGAACACTTTCACGAGGGTGCGGCCTACGACGATGCCGTTGAGCAGGAGACTCAGCGTGCACAGGATGAGCAGCGACGGCGCGCGCTCGAGCAGGTCACTGAAGAGCATGTCTTCCGCCCAGAAGAGCGGCGTCAGCGGATAGGCGGCAAGGCCTATGAAGCAGACCAGAAAAATGCGATAGGCCCTCGGGTGCTGCCAGCGCTGGCCCGCGAAGCTGTAGAGTGGCCCGTGGGCCACGGCGGCGAGGGTGCGATCGGCGAGGGCCCAGAGCGGTAGCGCCACGGCCGCGTAGACGAGGATCGCCTCTGGGTGACGGATGTCGTAGGTGAGCATCGCCGCGACGAAGAGCAGCTGGGCGGCGCCGAAGCGCTTCCAGTTGGTCTGCGCGCTGCGGGTCTCGAGCACGCACAGCCCACAGAGCACGAGGTCCGCCGCCGCGAAGAGGTGGGCCAGCGGGTACTTGAGCTTCAGCGCCGCCATGCCGAAGCCGAGCAGGCTGGCGAGGCTCAGGCCCGAGATCGTGAGCGCCAGCACGAGCGTGCGCCGGCGCAGCCGGAGCTTCCAGCGAAAGAGTCGCTGAAGCAACCCACTGCGCAGGGAAGGCGACAGGCCAAACTCGCTCACCACCAGAGTGAAGAGCGCGCGTCGCGCCCCCGCCGGGAGACGGTCCCAGAGCTTCTTCTTGAGTAAGCGCTGGCCCGCGGCTTCGCGCAGCCACTCCTCGAGGCGCGAGTTGGCGAAGAGGAACTGGCGCGTGCGCCAGAGCATGTGGAGGCACAGGTGCGCGAGGTAGAGCGTCGTGAGGCCCAGCGCCAGCTCGGCGAGCAGCAGCGACACGTGGGCGACGGCGCCGTAGACGATCTGCGACTTCCGGTGCGGCGACAGGAGTGCCATGAG